>NZ_JBYLUK010000007.1:407500-942583 GCF_058107395.1 Gluconobacter sp. ESL1110 | reverse complement strand
TGGCAGCCCAGGTCCGAAAATCCTTGGCCGTAATGTCTTCGCCTGTAATCGTCTGAAGGTAAGCGTTCACGTCCTGCGAATGAACTTCATGGCGCGCGCCATCTTCGTCCAGATACTGAAACAGACGTTGCCCCGGCAGATCTTCCAGTCGGGAGACAAGTCGCGCCAGACGCGTATCAGACAGATCCAGATGCTGCTCGATGCCGTGCTTGGCGCGGAAGTCAAACGTGACGTGCTTTCCACTGACATCCACATGCCGATGACGAAGCGTCGTCAGGCCATAGCTCTTGTTCTCACGCGCATACCGGTCATTGCCAATCCGCGCCATCGTCCGTTCCATGATGAAGACAATTGCAGCCAGAACGCGGTCCCGATCCAGCTTCTTTCGCGCCAGATCCTTGGCAACCTGCGCCCGTACCGCAGGAAGTTTCTCGCTGAACACGAGCATCCGATCAAACTTCGCAAGATCCCGCGTTTCGCGCCATTTGGGATGATAGCGATACTGCAACCGTCCGCGCGCATCCGTGCCCACGGCCTGCAGATGCCCCTCAGGGTCCGTACAGATCCACACATCCCGATAGGCCGGTGGAATACCAAGGCGTTTCAAACGGTTAATGACGTCCTGATCGGCAATACGCGCCCCAGCAGGATCGTAATAAGCAAATCCCTTGCCCGCACGTTTGCGCGTAATCCCCGGCTCCGTCCGGTCAACATAGTGAAGCCCTGCGCGTCTGGCCTGTTTCTGCTCTGGTGAAAGTCGTGCCGTCACAAATCTGCGCCCCTGTCCGTCCGCCTGTAACAGCGTGCTTCAGCAACGGGAGTTTCGTCAGATCCGCTTACGGTTCCTTATACTTCCTGACATGACACTCGCCATTTCAAAGGCGACGTAGAAAGGAACGATTTTCAGAGCAGGGAAAGCATTGTCATGAAGCGATTATTATGGGGATGCAGCCTACTCCTGCTCGCAAGCTGCGCCTCTCATCCATCGTCCGACATGTCTGAGACTGCCGATGGCGGGGATGGTTCATCCTATACCCAAACGGCTGGCGGCCCAGGGGGAGGACATGGTGGCGGCAATAACATCTGGTCAGACGTCTTCCGCACCGCGCTGCAAACCGGAATGGGCTTCGTCCATCACTGAACGAAGCCAAAAGCCTTACTTGTCCTCGTAAGACAGTCGCCATTCGGCAGGCTCTGCCTCGGCAAGAGCATACCATTCCTGCATCAGTGGGTGCGCCAACAACGTGTGCACCCATGTCTTTACAACCGGATCGACATCGAGCTGATAGGTGTGAATGCGGATTGCGACAGGCGCATACATGCAGTCCGCAACCGTCAGGCTGTCACCGAACAGGTAAGACGTGGCCGTACCAGACCGCAGAAGCGCCCCCTTCAGCGTGTCACTCAACAGAGCAACATCCTTGGCAAGATCTTCGCTGATCTCTGCGAGAGGTGCATGAACGCGCTCCACATCCATCGGGCAGTTCTGCCGGATCGGGCGAAAACCGGCATGCATCTGCGCGCTGATGCTTCGGGCATGGGCCCGCACCACACGGTCCTGCGGCCAAAGAGCGGGCTCATACTCAGCGCAGTATTCGCAGATGGCCAGACTTTCCCAGACATGTGCACCATCATGCTGCAAATACGGCACCAGCTTGTTGGGAGACAGCGCGTGGATCTCCGTGGTCTTGCCACCGCCCTTGAGAGCAATGACCTTTTCTTCCACGTCCAGCTTCGCCAGTTTAACAGCCAGCCAGCCTCGCAGGGACCAGGACGAATACCGCCGCGATCCGATCAGAAGTGTCCCCGCCATATTTACGCTCCCGCCAGAATAAACCCGCCGCCTAGAACGCGGCTTCCATCGTACAGAACGCACGCCTGACCGGGTGCAGGCATGGCCGGTTCCGTTAATTCAACAAGCGCCTCGCCATTCGCCAATGGCTTCACAACCGCCTCCCGGAGCTTCTCACGGGCGCGGATCTGCACGCCACAGGAAACACCTTCAGGCGGCGCATCCATCAGCCAGTTCATATCCCGCAGACGGATTGTCTTGCGCGTCTCGACTTCGGTCGCCTGAACGCGCGGTCCAACGACAATCCGGCGCTTGGGCACATCAATCCGCGTCACCATCTGGCGCTCGCCAACGGCCGTATGGATATCTCCAAGCCGCTTGCTCTGGCCGACCGTATAGCGCGCAACGCCCTCATGATGACCAAGGACATTGCCCTGTTCATCCACGATTTCGCCCTCACCCCGAATTTCGGGACGAAGCTTCTCTACGATATCGACGTAAGATCCGCTTGGGACGAAACAGATGTCCTGGCTGTCCGGCTTGGCCGCGATTTCCAGTCCAAGCTCCTGCGCCAGTTCACGAACGTGCGCCTTGTCCGGCATCTCGCCCAGCGGGAACCGCAGGTAATCGAGCTGATCTTTTGTCGTCGCGAACAGGAACCAAGTCTGATCCCGTTCCGCATCAACCGGCCGGTGCATTTCTGCGCCATCCGGGCCTTCCACGCGCCGGACATAATGCCCGGTCGCCATGGCTTCGCACCCCAGATCGCGGGCCATGCCCAGAAGATCCGTGAACTTCACGCCCTGATTGCAGGCCACGCACGGCACAGGCGTTTCCCCGCGCGCATAGGCGTCCGCGAAGTTCTCGATCACACTGTCCCGGAAGCGGCTTTCCGCATCAATGACGTAATGCGGAAAATCCAGCTTATCCGCCACGGCGCGGGCATCCATGATGTCGCGCCCGGCACAGCACGCGCCCGGCTTCGACGCCTGACCGTGATCGTAAAGCTGGAGTGTCGCGCCAATCACCTCGTGGCCCTGCCGTTTCAAAAGCGCGGCCACTACGGAGCTGTCCACGCCTCCCGACATGGCAACGAGGATACGCATGGTCTTCAGCCCGCCTTAGGAAGCTGAACGGTTAGGCCATTCAGGTCTTCGGTCATGACAATCTGGCAGCCCAGACGCGACGTCTGCTCCAGGCCGAACGCCAGATCGAGCATGTCTTCTTCATCGTCGGTCGGCTCGGACAGCTTGCCAGCCCATTCCGGGTCCACGATCACATGACAGGTGGCGCAGGCCAGCGAACCCTCACAGGCACCTTCAAGGTCAATGTCGTGCTTGTGGGCGATTTCCAGCACCGACAGGCCGACAGGGGCGTCAACTTCACGGCGGGAACCGTCACGTTCGATAAAGGTCATCTTGGGCATGGGCTGTCCGTCTTTTTCAGTCTCTTGAAGGTTGGCAGGTACGGACAGCTTCGATCAAAAGAGCCGCCGCACGGTCAATACCGGGCTTGGAGGTAGAGCGTCCGACCGACAGGCGCAAGCACCGCGATGCTTTCTCTGCAGAAAGTCCCATCGCCGTCAGCACATAGGACGGTGTAATTTCCGCGGCCGAACACGCCGATCCCGTAGACATGGCGACGTCCGGAACGCGTTCAAGGATGTCTGTTGCCCGAACGCCATCCGGCAGACAGATATTCAGTGCACCGGGTAATCGCGTAGCCTCGCCACCATTCAGTTCGCAGTCCGGGAGAGCCGTTTTAATCTGGCTCCAGAGATCGTCGCGCAGGGCAGAAATCTGCTGAATATCAGCCTCCAGTCTCTGTGCGGCCAACTCCGCTGCTTTCCCAAAACCGACAACCAAAGGCGTGGGCAGCGTCCCCGAACGAAACGCGCGTTCCTGTCCCCCACCCGAGAAAAGCGGCTGCAATCGCACGCGGGGCCGACGCCGCACATACAACGCGCCAATCCCTTTCGGACCATACATTTTGTGAGCAGAAAAAGACGCCAGATCAACGTCCGAAAGCGAGACGAGAAGCTTCCCAGCCATCTGCGCCATATCGGTGTGAAACAGGGCCCCTGCCCCCCGCACGATTCGTGACAGAGCCGGAATATCCTGCAACACGCCCGTCTCGTTATTGGCAGCCATGATGCTCACAAGCAGGGTTGGCACCGTCAGAGCTTCCTGAAGCTCAGTAGGATCAACGCACCCTTGAGAATCCACGCTCAGAACAACAGGCTCGAACCCTTCTGCTTCTAGATCCCGGACGGACTCCAGAACGCATTTATGCTCTGTGGCGACCGTAATAACCCGGCGGCGCTCATCACCCATCCGTTTGAAATGCCGAACAGCCCCCTTGATAGCGAGGTTGTTCGCTTCCGTCGCACCAGACGTGAACACCAGTTCGCGCGCTTCCACATCTAATAGGTCAGCCACACTCTGCCGCGCCCGCTCAACAGCCTGAGCCGCCTTCTGCCCCGGACCATGCACACTGTGCGGATTGCCATAATCCTCGGCAAACCACGGCAACATTGCGTCAACGACAGCCGGATCACAGGGCGTGGTCGAAAAGTAATCCAGATAGATCATGACACAACCTTCCGCAGACGCGCCGCCATGCGCCCGTAGGTAACACAGAACGCCTCAACCTGCTCTTCCCGAACATTCCAGGGCAACGACACGCGGATGGCCTGACTGGCACCCGTCGTTTCTCCCATGGCGGTCAGAACATGTGATGCCGAGACTTTTCCGGAGGAACAGGCCGAGCCGGCAGAGACGCAGAACCCCTCCAGATCCAGCGTCATAAGCTGCACCTGAGCGGCCACCCCGTCCAGAATGAGGCAACTCGTATTCGGCAACCGCGGAGCCCCACGACCGGCAACACGAGCCCCAGCCTCCATAGCCGTCTGCTCGACACGTTCCCGCAGACGGGCAACAGCATTCCAATCCTGCTTCTGCGCCTCTTCAAACGCAATCGCCATCCCAAGAATTGCGGGGATCGCCTGCGTCCCGCCACGGCGCCCACGTTCCTGACCTCCACCAATCATCAGCGCATCAATCGGCTCATCCTGCGGCAGAAGCAATGCACCCGCCCCTTTCGGACCACCCATCTTGTGACCGGACAGGGCGACACTGCACTCCGTCAAGTCAAACGGAACACGACCGGCGCTCTGAACAGCATCAACATGCAGATGCGCACCCGAGTCGCGGCAGAGTGTTGCCACATCGCGCAACGGTGAAAGGACACCGGTTTCGTTGTTGGCGGACATGACGCACACCAATGTCGGCACATCCTCGGACAGTTTTTTCCGCAAGTATTCGAGGTCCAAAAGACCCTGCCCGTCCACAGGAATAATGTCCGCTTCAGGAGCAGCCTTACGCACCGCGTCATGCTCCGTTGCACCCATCAGAATACGCCTGCGCCGACCGAACGCATGAATGGCGATCGCATCAGCTTCCGTGCCCCCGGACGTGAACACGCAAGCCCCGGAAATCCGCCCGAAACCGGCACTGATCCGGCTGCGGGCATTTTCCAGAAACCGCCTGGCCTCACGCCCCTCCGCATGGACGGAAGACGGATTGCCAGACAGCATCAATCCTTCCAGCACAGCCTCCCTCGCCGCGGGGCGCAGAGGCTCGGTTGCATTGGCGTCAAGATAGGTCGGAGCGGATGCGTTCGTCATGTTCCCTAGATCGTGCAGAGTTGCAGGAATCGCAATCCCGAGTCGATTTTGGTGGAAATTCGGGCTTTCAACTCGATATACAGACGCCCACCGGAAGGCAGGGCCGTAATCCTGCCGGACATAGAGCGAGAGTATACATGCCTGAAGTGATGTTCGCCGGCCCAGATGGCCGGCTTGAGGGTCGTTACCACCACTCCAGCGAACCAAACGCTCCCCTCGCCCTGGTGCTGCATCCCCATCCGCTCCACGGCGGCACCATGAATAACCGCATTACCTACACGATGTATCGCAGCTTCGAGAAGATGGGCTTCTCGGTCATGCGCTACAATTCGCGCGGCGTTGGCCGTTCGCAGGGCCGCTACGACGGTGGCATCGGTGAGATCTCCGATGCAGCTGCTGCCCTCGACTGGATGCAGATGGTCAACCCGAACTCCAGCGAACTGTGGATCGCCGGATATTCGTTCGGTGCGTTCGTCGGCATGCAGCTTCTGATGCGTCGTCCGGAAATCAGTGGCTGGATCAGCGTTGCTCCTCCTGCCAATGACTATGACTTCGGCTTCCTCGCGCCCTGCCCCTGCGGTGGCCTGATGATTGCTGGCGGCAAGGACGAAATGGCGCCAGAGCCGGGTATCCGCAAGCTGGTGGACAAGCTGAACACGCAGAAGAACGTGACGGTCGATTATCGTATCTTCGACGATGCCGACCATATCTTCGCCAAACAGGCTGACCGCGTTGGTGAAGCACTGGAAGATCACGTCATGACTATGCGCGGCCGCAAGGCTCTCGCACTAGCTGCTGACTGAACAAATCTGACAGTCTTATGAAGAAAAAGGCCTGCGCCCTCCGGGACGCGGGCCTTTTCTTTTAAGACTCTTGATAAGACTGTTGCCGGACCATACACATTATGTAACGACTGTTACATGAACAGCCCGCAAGACGTCCTCCCCGTCCGCGTGACGGACCTCACCAAGCGTTTCGGTAGCTTCACAGCTCTGGAGGGTGTTTCATTCACCGTACATCCGGGTGAAACCGTTGCCCTGCTGGGAAGGAATGGCGCGGGAAAATCCACTCTCATCGGGTGCCTGATGGGCTTTCTTGTCCCAGGCAGGGGTTCCGTGGACCTGTTCGGCCAGAATGTTCTGAACCTTCCAAGGGAATTGCGCGCCAGAACCGGCTTTGTTCCGCAGACCATGACGGGGTTCGGAGCGTTTACCGTTGGCAAGCTGATTGATTATATCGGCGCCTTTTATGGGTCACTTCCGCCGGTCGATCCCACCCTTCTCCGTTGGGCAGATCTTGACCCAAAAAAATTAGTCAGAAGCCTTTCAGGCGGTCAGCGCCAACGCCTCGCAATCCTGCTGGCCATGCGTCATGCACCGGACTTTCTGGTGCTGGATGAGCCTGTTGCCAGTCTCGACCCGCATGCCCGACGGGATTTCATGAATCTGCTCGGAGACTATGCGCGCCGCACAGGCGCCAGCGTTCTGATTTCCTCGCATATTCTTTCCGATCTGGAGCGCCTCTGCTCCCGCCTACTGTTCCTAAGACAAGGTCAGGTGGTGCTGGATGTTTCAACCACGGTGTTCCGCGCCACAACGCGCTGGCTGGATCACGCGACACCGCACATCCTCAGCGATCTTCCCCTCCAGATCATCGGACAGCGCGAGACGGGGCTTCTCGTACATGGATGGTCGGAAGACGTCATGTTGCCTGAAGGCACAACGGTTTCCGTGCCTGATTTCGAGGATGCCTTCCTTGAAATCACTGCGACACGGGCTTCCTGACCCCATGACAGGATTTCGTCTTTCTGCGCTGGAATGGGCCGACCTGCGCAGAGCGCTGGGCCTGTACTTCTCAGCAACATTCCTGCGCAGCAACTACATGCTGCTGATGCTCGTGGGCTGGCTGATTGCCGCCCTTTACACGCTCTGGAACCTGCATGGTCTGCTCAAACACGACACATTGGCGCAGGCTCTTTCACAGACCAACATCTTCTACGTCATTCTTGTCGTCATCTTTGCTCAAAGCGTACTTCAGCTTCATACAAACAATCAGATCGGCGGCTCACAGGCGCCTTCCATTCCCGGACTGGCCATTGCCGAAGCCCGTGCCGCCAGTATCGTCGCGAGCATAATCATTCTGTGCTTTGCCGGTCTGATGAGACTGCTGCCCATCCCTTTCCATGACGCTCTGTTTTTTATCCTGTTCAACGCCATTCCCTCAGCCGTGCAGTGGTATGCCCCGCCGCATGAGCAATCCAGAAAAAAGCGGCTTGCCATTGCTCTGTTCGGCGTTGCGCTCATGTTCGCCCAGTTTGCACTGGTGCTCGTTTCGGACGCAGCCTTCTGGATGCTGACGCGCCCTGCAGCCCTGACCATTCCCGCCAGCATCCTTTTATTCATCGGACTGATCGGCAGTATCCTGTCTCTCCCGAACCGGTTGCATGGCAGCACGCCTCTTACACCAGCCGCGCATGAGCATCCCCTCCCGTCAGCAAGTACAGGTTCGAGCGTCGCGCGTGCCGCAAACAAAGCGCTGACACCCTATCAACTCCGTCAGATGCTCCTTGCCCCCATAACCCCCGTTACGCTCAAAACCGACATTCTAATCAGCCTGTTCGTCATTCCCGTGACGCTCTCCGTCTTTGCGACGATAGAGATGTTTCTCAGCCACCGCAGTTTCAGCGCGGCATGGGTCAAATCCGTTGGCACCGGGTGCATCATGCTGGTGATTGGAGACAAATGGCTCCTGGACCGGCAGCACTGGTCGCTCCTCCTGGTCACCGGGCGGTTTGGAAGCCGACTGAAGTTCGTGCAGGCTGTTTTCAAAGCCAAACTGTCCCGAATGCTGATCGTCACACCGATCCGTGTCCTCAGCCTTATTGTGCCTTATGCTGTCCTGAAACCGCTTCTTCCTGCAGGCGCTTTTTATGATGCGCTGGACCTGATCGTCCTGGCGGTTGGTATGACGCTGTGCTCTGCCTTGCCATTCCTGTTGTTACGCTCCCCGGCAAAATCGATTGTTTTCGCCTTTAACCTCGCCCCGGTCCTCCTGATCCAGCTTTGCTCGCCCTTCCTGCTAGGCCTTAGATATGCTGGATACCTGGCCCTGACCGCTCTTACCTTAGGCGCCTTCAGCTATCTCTTTGCGCCATATCGGATCAGCCGTTCAGACTGGCCTTACGCAAACGAATAACTGAAATGGGCGAAATTTTTCCCGCAAGAATTTTCCAACGATGTTCAGAAATCCACCCCGGCTTGAGCAAACACATATCGACCTGGGATAAACCCTGAATACTGCGCAACAGCCGTATTGGACGCACCATCCACAACAAAAGGCGGCTGACGGTTGAACAGATTGTTGACGCCCGTATTGACCGTCCATCGGCCCGCCCGATAGCCCAGCGTCACATCCTGAAGAAAAACGCCGGGAGACCGCGTACGCCCGGCTGTCTGCGGCGCCAGGTCATTCGTGCCATCATTCCAGTGCATGCCGCCAATATACTGCACCATGTAGGTCAGGCTGAACGCACCATGCTGCCAACTGACCGTGGTGTAACTCCGCTCACGCGGCATCCCGCTGCCTGACAGATACAGCAGTCGCCCCGTGTAGTTTCGCCATGCCCCACCCGGCGTGTACTGCTGGAAATACCCGATCAGCTGCTGGTAGTTTTCGGACAGGGACAGGCTGTCCTGCCGCCCCAGACGCATCCGGTAAGTCAGGTCGATATCCAGACCGTTCGTGCGCAGGCCACCAAGGTTCTGCTGAACTGCGGAAATGGCCGTAAGCTGACCGCTTGTGGACCGTGGGGACACAAGGGAGCAAAGCTGTTGCTCCGTCCCCGTATAACATCCGTCCAGAATATACTGCGTCCCCGGTGCGGAAATCATGTTCTGCAACGTGTAGTGCCAATATTCGACAGATAGCGAGAGATGCGGCACCCAGTGCGGTGTGACGACTGTTCCGATTGTATAGGTACGACCCGTCTCCGGTTTCAGAGCAGTGTTCCCGCCCGAAAGCGTGGGCAACTGTCCCACGAACGCCGAACTGAACGTCTCGGGATTGATCCCTTCAGACAGACACCTTGCCCGAACCGTTCCGGCCCGCGCTCCATAGGCCCCGGCCTGACTGCATGGGTCGGACGCAGACGGATAGCTCAGCGTGCGGCCGCCATAGAGACTGTAAATACTTGGCTGCCGATAGGACGTTCCCAATGTGGCGCGGAATGCAATGTCCTGAACAGGTGCCCAGTGCAGCCCAACCTTCCAGTTCTTCGTCGTCCCGAAGGTATTATAGGCCGAGACACGCCCCTGAAGATCCACGGTCAGGTCCCGCGCCAGAAAAGCATGTTCGAGAAGCGGAATTTTCCCTTCGACATACCCTTCCGTCACATGAAAGCCGCCACCCGTGTAAGCCGTTGTTGCGCCCGTGGAATCCCCGCGCTCCACAACGGGATCAGGCTTGTAGCTCAGCTGCTCGCTTCGGTGCTCCATCCCTAACGCCAGGCCGATCTGGCCGCCATGCCGGTATGGCAAGCTCAGAACATGGTTGTTATGGAAACGCAGACTGACGTCCCGCATCTGGTAATCTGCGTGATCATGCTGCGTGAACCGGACATAATTCGCGGCCTGTTCCGAATAAGGGGCGAACGGGTTCTGCAGCGCGCATCCTGACGCTGCCACGCAGATATCCGGATTATATCGCACCGCACTCGACGAGTTGGACGGATCAAGCTGTTCCGTGCCGGTCGTTTCCAGCAGGCGGCGATAATTCACCATGTTCTGCGTCTGTGCCGTCAACTGACTGACGCCGTAAGTCATGGATGCATCGTACTGCCAGTCCCCGACAATGCGTCCCTTCGCCCCTCCCATGACGGTCCAGGTATCAACAGCGAAATCATTCTGCCGATATCCGAGATCCTCCATCCTCTTCGTCACGGCATAGTCCTTGCCCCATGGATTATCAGGGCTCCCAGCCGGAATGATCCACGAGGATGGAAGGCTGGACGGTGGAATACTGCCCTGAACCGGGGCCGGAGAAAGCTGACGGGACGCCGTGGTGTGGCTGTAACGGACGTTGGAATACAGTGTGATGTGTGCGTTCAGATCGTAATGGGCATCCCCGGATAGCGCCGCGTTCTGGTGATAGTTCTGAAGCATCGATCCTTCGGCGAAATTGTACAGATCCGAAGACTGGAGCGAGCGAAAACCATCATTCCCATCAGAGACCATTTTCTTTCCCGTTACGGGATTAAACGCCACGCCGCCGGGGATGATGGAAGAGCCAAAACCCGCTGCGCCCGATGCAGGATTATCGTTCTGTGGAAGGGCAGCCCACCGGCGATCCCGCGAGGAAATCGGCCCGGTCGTATCGTACTGACCAAACAACGTAACGTTGCCGCGCCCGTGGTCGAAATTGAAGCCCTTGTAGCCGGAAATCAGCCCCGACCGGCTGTCGCCATATTGTGTGATACCACCCTTGATCGTCAGGTTGCCGCCCGTCAGATCGTGTTTCAGACGGATATTGATGACGCCCGAAACGGCATCCGCTCCGTAAAGCTCGGAGCCGCCGTCTTTCAGGATCTCAATCCGGTCAATCTGCTGCACAGGAATGGCATTGAGATCCACACATTCCGAACCTGCATTCATGGCCGTGCGTTTGCCATCAATCAGGATAAGGACACGCCCCTGCCCCAGATTTCGTAAGTCCGTGCAGGAGACACCTCCGCCACCATTCGTGCGCGTATTCGGCGTTCCCGATGATCCGACGGAGGGCAGCCGTGTCAGATAATCCCCAAGGGAGATGGCGGATGTTTTCTGAATATCCCTAGATGAAATGATCTGAACCGGATTGGCTGTCCTGTTGCCCGAACCTGCCAGATACGATCCCGTGACAACGATATCTTCCGACTTCGAGGACTTTACGCTCTCTGTCCGATCATCGGCAAAAAGAACTGGGCTCCACATCATGCCTCCAACCAGAGCCGGACAGAATGGGAGAGCGGCTTTGGAGAAGAAGCGAAGACGCATGGTCGGAAACACACTCAGATATTATGTTACGATATAACATATCTCTAATAGTCTGATACCTGTTCCCTCAAGCGACAAACAATGACTGGCTCTCCTCGCCTGCGCGCAGTCGTGCTTTTGCAGATGTTATGATAGACAGGCCCTCCCTTCTCTTCAGACAGTGCAGCAACAAGACCGATCCATGCCAAAGAGTCCGTTCCTTCTCGAAGCCCAGGCACGCGGCCTGATCTTCCAGTGCACCGACCTCGATGCCCTCGATGCCGCCATGCAGGCTGGACCGATCACCGCCTATGTGGGCTTCGATCCAACGGCTGACTCCCTACATGTCGGGAATGCCATGTCCATCATGGCGCTGCGCCTCCTCCAGAAGCATGGTCATCGCCCGATCGCGCTCATGGGTGGCGGTACGGCCAAGATCGGCGATCCGTCCTTCCGTGACGAAGCCCGTTCGCTCATGACGAACGAGACCATCGCGCACAACATCGCCGGGATCGAACAGTCCCTGCGCCAGTTCATCACCTTCAACGATGAAGACCCATCCAGCGGTGCAATTCTCGCGAACAATGCGGAATGGCTGGACAAGCTCTCCTACATCAACCTGCTGCAGGATGTTGGGGTTCATTTCTCCATCAGCCGCATGTTGTCTTTCGAGAGCGTGAAGCAGCGTCTGGACCGTGAGCAGGGCCTGACATTCCTGGAGTTCAACTACTCCATCCTGCAATCCTACGATTTCCGTGAACTGAACCGCCGCCATGGTGCCGTGCTTCAGATGGGCGGATCGGACCAGTGGGGCAACATTGTCGCTGGTATCGACCTGACGCGCCGTACAGATGGCAAGCAGGTTTTTGGTCTCACAACACCTCTCGTCACCACGTCGTCCGGCGTAAAGATGGGCAAATCCGCTCAGGGCGCCACATGGGTCCGGGCCGAGAAGCGCTCCGTCTTCGAATACTGGCAGTTCTGGCGCAACACGGAAGACGCCGATGTCGGCCGTTTCCTCAAGCTCTTCACGGATCTGCCGGTTGAAGAATGTGAGCGTCTGGGTGCGCTTGAAGGCGCAGACATTAACGAAGCCAAGAAAATCCTCGCTACGGAAGCGACCGCCATCTGCCATGGCCGCATCGCTGCGGAAGAGGCTGCCGAGACGGCGCGCAAGGTCTTCGAACAGGGCTCCGCAACGGCTGCCCTGCCGGAAGTCGATCTTCCCGCCAATATGCTGGCAGAAGGCCTTCCAGCCTTCCGCGTGTTTCAGGAAGCCGGCCTGGCTGCCAGCGGTGGCGAGGCCCGTCGCCTGATCCGTGGCGGTGGCGGACGTGTGAATGACGCCGTCATTTCAGACGAAAATCAGGTCTTCACGCTCGATGACCTGCGTGAAGGCACGCTGAAGGTATCTTCCGGCAAAAAGAAGCATATTCTCATCCGTCCTGTCTGAAGCTGACAGATGTCATGAGGAGTTCATGACCACCTTCACTGTTCCGAATCATGGCGCATGTCATACTCTTTCCGGAACAATGGAGTCCCTGGTCATGACACGTCAGAAGAACTGGAAAGCCCTTTTCACAGACGCCGCGGGTCTGGCCTTCGCGGCAATCTGGGCCACGCGCGGCGCCACAGCCGCCCATCTTCCAAAACCCATCATGGTAGCGTCGCTTGCCGTTATCAGCCTGATGCTTCTGGCGGGATTTGCCTATCGTGACCTGATCCAGTGCAGACCGGAAGGTGTGAAGGATGCCGCCCTTCTGAGGCGGGTCAAGATCATGCGCATCGTCGCGATTACGGTTATGATTACGGCTGTCCGCTCTGCCCATCACGCCGAACTGCTCTACCCGCTCCTCGGCTGCATCATCGGCCTGTCCTACATCCCGATGGGCCGGGCTATGCAGGAGCCGGTCCATATCATTGTGGGCGGTGTGATTGTCGTTATCTCCGCTCTTTCTTTCCTGCTGCCAGAACCGCTACATCTTGAAGTCGCAGGGTTCGGAACCGCGCTGGCAATCTGGGTTGGGTCTGTCTTGCGTCTGCGCAATTCCGGGACCTTTTCCGTCCCGTCAAGGAACGCTCTGCCCTCATGATGGCACCAGAGACCTTCATTCCTCTTCCCGGCAACAAGGAAGACAACTGGCCGAGCTTCAACAGGTATCGGGTCTCTTATCTCGTCTATCTGCTGATTTATCCCATTCCCTGGCTGATCCATGGATCAGCCACCATTCCGGCCGTCCTGTTCTCTATCGGCGCCCTCGCCGTCTTTTTGCTGCTCTACTTCGCCCCTTACAGGGACGACCGCTACTACGGCCTCCCCGAAATTATTCTGACTGCACTCCTGGGCTTTGCCACGTCCTGGACAGAGGCGGACTGGCTGGTCTTCAACATCTATGCCACGGCCATGTGCGCCTGCTTCCAGCGCCCTCGTCAGGCTATCCTGACGATCCTTGGTCTTCAGGCCGCACTTTTCGGGTTTGTCTGGTTGCAGAACAAATCCATGCTCCATGCGGCCTTCGGCGCATTTTTCAGCATCATCACCTATATCGGCACATGGATGCAGTGGAAGCTCGGCATGCAGAACCTTCAGCTCCGCAAGGCCCAGCACGAAATCCGTACACTGGCCGCTACAGCCGAGCGCGAACGCATTGCGCGGGATATGCACGACCTTCTGGGACATTCCCTGACTGTCATTTCCGTCAAGGCCGAGTTGGCCAACCGCCTGTTTGAAACACAGCCCGACCGTGCCAGACGGGAACTTCAGGATATTACGCAGATTGCCCGAACATCTCTCAAGGATGTTCGGGATGCCGTCACCGGAATGAATGGCGCCTCCCTCCAACATGAACTCGAGCATGCCCGCAAAGCCCTCGAAGCTGCGTCCATCACCCTGACCGTCCATCATGACAACCATCTGGCAGACCACCCGCAAAGCAGCGTTCTCGCCATGGCACTGCGTGAAGCCGTGACGAATGTGATCCGCCATTCGGGCGCCCGACACTGCATCATCAGTTTTGATTGCGATGCCGCTGGCCAGCCCCGTGCCATCCGAATTGAAGATGATGGTGCGCAGCAGTCTGGCAGAGCCCCATTTCCTCCGCAGGAAGGCAACGGCCTTCGCGGCATGAGAACGCGCCTTGCCGCTGCGGGCGGCTCCCTCATGCTCAACCACACCTCCCGTGGTCTTCGACTGACAGCGAGTATCACCCCATGATCCGTCTTATTCTGGCTGAAGATCAGGCTATGCTTCTGGATGCGTTCGAAGCTCTTCTTGGCCTGGAAGAAGACATGCAGATCGTCGGGCGGGCCGCAGACGGGCAACAGGCCCTGCAACTGGCCCAAACCCTGCGTCCGGACGTCATCATCACCGATATCGAAATGCCGCACATGACCGGCATTGAACTGGCCGAGCAGATCCGTGAACAGGGGCTTCCCAGCCGCGTCATGATCGTGACGACCTTTGGTCGGGCGGGTTATCTGCGCCGCGCCCTTCAGGCCGGTGTACGCGGCTACATGCTGAAAGACGCTCCAATCACACAACTGGCGGACGCTATCCGCAAAGTTGCCGCAGGAGGACGAGCCATCGCGTCCGATCTGGCAGAAGCCGTCTGGGATGCGCTGCCCGATCCGCTCTCAGACCGGGAACGGTCCATGCTGCGTCTGGCTGAAGCAGGGCGGACCAACAAG
Source organism: Gluconobacter sp. ESL1110 (assembly GCF_058107395.1). Lineage (NCBI taxonomy): Bacteria > Pseudomonadati > Pseudomonadota > Alphaproteobacteria > Acetobacterales > Acetobacteraceae > Gluconobacter > Gluconobacter sp. ESL1110. Next base: position 927,411 of record NZ_JBYLUK010000007.1, on the reverse strand, counting down.
GACATTGCCGAAGAACTGTCCCTGTCGGCGGGAACCGTCCGCAATTATTTCTCGGAAATTGTGCAAAAGCTGGATGCCCGAAACCGGATTGAAGCCGGACGCATCGCAAGGCAGAACGGCTGGCTCTGACACCAGCCGTTTCTCTTTTCAGGACGGCGCAAACCCCTGTACACCAACCTGAAGCACAAATAATGATCCCGCCGCACACATGAAGAGATGATCGCGCTTCGGGCCTCCAAAAGTCAGGTTCGAACAGCCCTGCGGCAACCGGATGCGCCCGATCAGCTTACCAGCCGGATTGAAAACAAACACCCCGCACAGGCCAAGCGGACCGGACGCGCCGCACCACAGATTCCCGAACACATCCACACGAATACCATCCGGGTTCAACTGTGCCCCATTGAGTTTCATATCCGCAAAAATGCGTCCGTTGGACAGGCCGTCATCCTTCACGTCATAGACGTGGATCGCCTGATCTCCCCCAACCTTCTGCCCTGGCCCTTTGGGCGTCGAGACAATGTAGAGCTTTTTGTAATCCGGGGAAAAACACAGGCCATTCGGGTCCAGCAAGTCTTTTTCCTGCAAGACCGCCTGAAGCGTCCCATCGGGCGCAATGCGAAAGACATGGTCACTCTGGCGTTTCGTTCCGCCAATTTCGCCTGTCAGTTCACGGCCAATATTCCAACGGATTTTACCGTCCGGATTGGTCGGTCCACCGGGTTCATCCGCATGTCCCTCCGTGATGTTCGTTCCGTATCCGGGATCGGTAAACCACAGACTTCCATCAGGATGTGGCACAATATCATTGGGGGAGTTCAGCCCCTTCCCCTCGAACTTGTCCGCAAGAACCTTGACGCTCCCGTCATGTTCCCACCGCACCACGCGCCGGAAAAAATCCTCGCAGACCACGAGGCGACCGTCGAAATCAAAGCAGTTGCCATTGGCCGCATAGCCATCAGGACGAAAATCCGTGATCTCTCCTGTTTCCCAGATATAGCGCAGCGCACGAGAGCGAATAACGTCGCTCAGAACCAGAAAGCGCCCTTCGCTGCTCCATGCGGGGCCTTCCAGCCAACCGCCCTGATCCCACACGCGACGGATTGGAGCAGCAAAATACGTCAGATCACGGAAAGACGGATCAATCGCGATAACGTCCGGGTCCGGCAGGTAACCTGGCCCCGCTTTTGGTCCCCAGGCGCGTGGGGGCTGACTGATAACACTCGGTGGCTCGACCGTCCCCGGTATGGTGGCTGCCCTGGCTTTGATCGCCCCCAGACAGGCTAATCCGGCAGCACCAGACAGAATTTGCCTACGTGCCAGGGAAAGAGCAGGTCGGCTTTTATCTTCAGTCTGAACCTTCGTTCCTTCAGACATCGTTCCTAACTCCAGAGAGAACGCCTCTATTCTGAGGCTTTTTCTGAAGAGCGGAAATCAATATTTCGAAAGAACCGAGAAATACCAAAGACTTTTACAAAACGGTGGATGTCGTTTCCTACTGCCCTTCGATTTCGATCAACCGCACGACCCGCTCCATGATCCGCTTTTCACTATAGGACGCGACGGCACGCTGGCGCCCGCGTTCCCCCATCAGGCGAGCCATTGGCAGATCCTGGGTCAGAGACCTCAGAGCCCGAGCGAGTGGCGCAGACAGGCCCGGCGGCACCAGATACCCGGTCTGCCCGTCCACGACCTGCTCCCGCGGGCCACGTACATCCGTCGCAACAACTGGGAGTTCCGTCAGCATCGCCTCAATGACGGACATGGGCAGGCCTTCGAAATGGCTTGGCAATGCGAACACGTCCGCCGCAGCCAGAAGGTCCGGAACGTCTTCCCGATACCCCAGCATACGCAAACGGTGTCCCAGATGCTCTCGGGCTCTTTCAAAAGCCGGGCCTAAATCGTCTCCATGATCGGACGGCAGGCGCTCACCCACGACCCACAACTCGGCTCCCGGCACATCTTCCATGGCCCGTAGAAGCTCCGGGTGGCCTTTATGACGTACCAGACGGGACACCACGATCACGACAGGCCGATCTTCCGGAACACCCAGTTCCTTGCGGATGCGCGCGCGAACCAACGGATCAGCGCGATAACGCTGCGGGTCGCGCCCGTTCCCGATTGCAAGAGGATGACTGTTCAGATGCAGCCGCCGCGCATCCCGCGCCTCTTCCACAGAGACGGTCATGTAAAGCGTGGTAATGCGCCCCGCCGCCCATTCCAGAACAATAGACAGCAGACGCCGTGACAATGACCCCGGCTGATTGAACAGAAAGCCATGGCAGGTATAGGCAATAATCGGAACGCCACAGATCCGTGCGGCAAACCGGGCCAAAATCCCGCTGATTGGCATATGTCCATGCACGACATCGGGCTTTTCCCGCCGGATCAGCCGGACAAGCGCCACAAACGCCCGAAACTGCGCCACTGGGGACAGGGAGCGCGCCATCGGAACCGCGTGAACAACGAACCCATCAGCGCGCACCGGAGCCAGATGAGGCCCCTCTGCACACGCCCCCTGAACGTCATGCCCAGCGTCACGCAGGGCTTTCATCAGCGGAAACAGGAACTGCCTCAGGGAGAAATCAACATTCGTGATTTCGAGAATTTTCATTCAGGGATACGTTCCAAGAGCCACGTTACCGTCTGGGAAACGGTCTGCAACGGCTTGACGGGCGCTGCCTCCGGCTTGGGAGCATCAGGCTTCACGTCGTCTGACTGATCAGCCCTCTCCGTCTGGGGTTTGTCCACAACCGGAACCACCTTTCGAAGCGAGGCAATCACAATCTGCTTCGTCGCTTCCCGTCGGCCACGCGCCAGATAGACGTCATCTTCCAGCAACAGCATCCCGCCCTTCTGGCGGAACCGCCAGATCATGCCCCCGACCTGAAGAATAATGTCCTCATCATCCCGCGTGACACGCACATCCGGATGAATGTGAAAGCGCAGGGCAAAAGGTGTTTCACGCTCGCCTTCGAGCACCTCTTGTCCGCGCAGATCCTCACCTTCCGCTCCCAGATACAGACGCCGCGTCCATTTTACGCCCAGCGGAGGATGATACCCGTCATGGGACAGATCCAGCCAGTGCGCCTCGCCGCTGGTCTGATGCTCGCAGGTAACGTGCGCCGGGCGACGGGTCACATGCCCGTCAGGACCAAAATCCGAAGAAGACAGACCATCCGCGACCAGCACCGTATGAGAGGCGCTGGCCCTTAAAGCCTGCTCCCATGCGCCTGTCTGCGCGCTGCCACAGTTGACGAACAGACGATGTCGCTGGTTCGAGAACTCGAAAGACAATGTCCCTGCATGCGCTGTGCGGTCATATCCGGCAGGAGCAGGGGCACCGTTATCAACAATCAGAAGAGATTTCCCCAATGCCAGCCGGGTGAATTTCCCCTGCGGCATAGCGGGAGCAATCAGCTTCTGCCGAGATCCCTGGGCCAATACATCTTCAACGGCTGCACTGTGATGCTCACGGGAACCATTGAACACGGCCAGGCCACCATCCCCATGACGCATGGCCCGCAAAACCGGACAGACCCGATCCAGCGCCATATCGAGAACCGGAGGCACACTGGAATGGGCCGTACGGAACATGACGGACATTTCCGCCAGTTCGCGGGCTGTCTGGTACTGCGCTTCCGGTGACCGTTCGATCACGGCTCCATCCGGCAGGATCAGACGCTCGATTTCGGACGGCAGATACCGCAGAAACCGCGTCATGAAGCCGGAATGATCCGGCATGGCCAGTGCTGCCGCCAAAAGGCCACGCAGAGCCGTCAGAGCCCGCCAGCCCTGAGGTTCCAGCGGCAGAAGGGCTGCAATAGTCCGCCCTTCCACCAGCATTCGTTCCATCAGCTTCTGCTGAAGTTTCCGATCCGCAGAAGCAAGACAGAACTCATGATTGGCAAGCCAGGACGACAGACGTGCCCCGGTCACACACGCGTCTTTTACCAGTGGATCGGTCGGCGCATGAGACAACCAGTCGGCAACCAGCGCACGCGCTGTCAAACGGGCATCGTCACTGCCAAGGGCACGAAGATCACGCAGCCACGAAAAACTATGCAGCCACTGTTTTGCAGGTTCCGGCCAAGGACCGCGTTCCCACTTGCCACGGGGCAGATCGTAGTCCTGACGATCAAACCGGAAACGACCCGCGACAAGGCGGGCGCCCTGCTCGGCATCCCCTTTCCACGGGTCACGATAAACATATACCGGCCCCTCAAGAGCGGCCCCACCAACAGGCAAACGTGCGAATGAAAGCTTTGCGTCCTTGATCCAGCGACTAATGGGCATCAGGCGCTGTCTTCCTTAAATGGACCTTCAAGCGCGTGAATGGCGGCATCGCGATCCGCTTTTCCGAAGATCGCAGACCCTGCGACCAGCATCGTCGCTCCGGCTTCCACCACCCGCGGCGCGGTCGTCGGGTCAATTCCGCCATCAACAGCCAAAACGATATCCCGCCCACTGTCTTCAATCATGCGGGACAATGTGCGGATTTTTGGAAGCTGGCTTTCAAGGAAGCTCTGACCGCCAAACCCCGGGTTCACGGTCATGACCAGAATGATGTCCACCAGATCAAGAACCTGAGACAGTGCTTCCGGCGGTGTTGCCGGGCAGATCGCGATTCCCGGGCGGCACCCCAGAGCCCGAATGGTCTGGAGCGTCCGATGCACATGGGGGGCATTTTCCACATGAACCGTGATGTGATCCGCACCCGCCTTTGCCGTGGCTTCCAGATATGGGTCCACCGGATCAATCATCAGATGCACGTCGAACTTCGCGTCCGTGTGCTTTCGCAACGCAGCGATAACCGGCGGGCCGAAGGAGATGTTCGGCACGAAATGACCGTCCATCACATCCAGATGCAACCAGGGCGCACGGGAGATGGATGCAATCTCATCTCCGAGACGGGCGAAGTCGGCAGCCAGCAGGCTGGGGGCGACAATGATCGGGGATCGTTCTGTCATGATCTATGTATCGGCAAAGCAAACTCCAGACGCAAGACAGTTCCGTACGTGCCCGCGTGTTCGTGAGCGACAGTCGCTCCGGAACCCGGCGGCGGCTGATGCGTCCTCACTGACACTGTCTGATGATTACAAGCGCAGTGTGGAGTTTTTATGTCCGACCGCCTTTCTCCGATCCTTTTAAGCCGGGACGCCTGGATCCGCCGTCCCTCCCACCGGGCGTGGCTGGAAATGCAGGGGCGCAGACTGCTCGATTTCAGCAAAGAAGGCTGCATCGACGGCGGCTTTGCCGGACTGGATATGGAAGGGCATCTACCAGAAGGCGCCAAAGCGGAAGCTACCCTTACAGCCCGCTGTGTCCATGCCTATTCCACCGCAGAACTTCAGGGCATTCCGGGAAGTGCGCCTCTGGTTGCGCATGGTGTGAACGCGCTCATGACGTCCTTCCGGGATCAGAAACACGGCGGCTGGAACCATTTTGCGGACCGGCCCCATGACCGCAAGCAGGCTTATCTCCATGCTTTCGTTGCGCTGGCCGCCTCGTCTGCCGTTCTGATTGGTGTGGAAGACGCAAACACGCTCCTCAAGGATGCCATTCATCAGATCGAAACACATTTCTGGTCCGAAGACGAAGGCGTCATGCGCGAGAGTTTCGCAGACGACTGGTCAGACGAAGAGAACTACCGCGGCGCCAACAGCAACATGCATTCCACCGAAGCCTTCATGGCGCTGGCGGATGTCACGGGAGACGTGAAGTGGCTGCACCGTGCGCTCCGGATCGTCACGCGCTTCGTTCATGAACTGGCGTCCCAGCAGGGCTTTGCCATGCCCGAGCATTTCAACCGGAACTGGGATCTTCTGCGTAATTACCATGAGGACAAGCCAACGGACGATCTGCGCCCCTATGGCATGACGCCGGGACATTTCGTCGAATGGTCTCATCTGACCGTCAAACTGGAAGCCGCCCTTTTGCGTCGGGGCGAAAAAGCCCCCGGCTGGATGCTCCATGATGCGCAGGCCCTGTTCGAAACCGGCATGAAAACTGGCTGGAACGTCGATGGCCTGCCCGGCATGGTCTATACGATCGACTGGGAACACAAACCTCACGTCCGATCCCGCGTTCACTGGGCACATGCCGAAGCTCTGACAGCCGCGATCAACCTGTACAAGCGCACCGGCAATCCGCATTACGAACACTGGTACAGAACGATCTGGGATTACATTGATACGACCCTGATCGACCGCGATTTCGGAAGCTGGTTCAACGAAGTCAGCCCTGAAGGCGAACCCACCGAACATATCTACAAGGGCAAAGGCGATCTGTATCACGCCTACCAGTCAACACTGGCTCCCATGATGCCTCTGTCACCGTCTCTCGCAACAGCCATCGAGCAGATCGGCGTTCCTTACTGAGGCGTATCTCTGGAAGGCGGCGTTTTTGTGAGGATATACACTGGCAGCGCTACAGCCTCCCGAAACAGATACCAGAGTTCCGGGAGGCGAAACTTCGCAGGATACGCGCCAGAAATGGCTGTCACGCCAGCATGGCGCAACGCCCATTCAGCCCGCATGATATGAAACCATTGCGAAACAACGATTGCGCCATTGGGAGATTCCTCGGCCACATGCAACGCTGTCAGCCAGGTATTATTGCCCCGGGAATCAACAATAATATCTGACGCGGGCACGCCATGCGCTTCCAGCCAGTGCGCCATGATTTCAGCTTCGTCCTGATGGTTTTCAGTCTCGACTGCCCCGCTGACCATCAGTGTCTGCACATGACGGGATTTCCATAGCTCCAACCCGGTCTCAAGCCGATCCCTCAAAGCCGGTTTTGGCACCCCCTGATCGGTCACAGCCGTTCCGAAAATGACAGCCATCTCGGCAGGGTGCACAGAAGCCCGGACGCCGCCCCACGCGACGACGGAACACCACCCGACCAGCACAAGACATATCCCGCACAGAACGGCCAGCGCGACTTTACCTGACAAGCGCTTCAAGACTGCGTCTCACCCTGCTGCCGACGAACATGCATGATATAGAGCAGCGCAACAGCTGCAGCCATAAACCCGGACAGCGCTCCCACGCCCAGCGACCATCTCGGCCCAAAATGGTTCGCCACCCACCCAACAACAGGCGCGCCGAATGGCGATGCCCCGGCAAAGATGGCAAACCGGATCGCCAGCACACGACCGCGCATTGCAGGCTCACTGGAGAGCTGCATGAAGCTGTTGCTGGTCGCTGTAAACGTCAGAGACGACATTCCTGTAACAATAAGCGCCAGCGCAAAGATCCAGTAAGTCGGAGCCAGAGCGGCAAACAGACAGCCCACACCGAAAATCACAGAACCCTTCAGCAGGACATCAAAATCCGCATTCATCCGCCGCGCTGCCAGAAAACCGCCGAGGATTGTTCCGATCGCCATTGCAGAATTCAGAACACCATAACCATGCGCTCCAACGTGAAAAACACTGACAGCCATTGTTGCAATAAAAATCGGGAAATTCAGCCCGAATGCCCCGATGATGAACAGCATCACCAGAATGGTGCGAAGATCTTCCCGCGCCCAGACGTAACGTAAACCGCTTGTCAGGGCATTCCGCTCATTCTTCTTTGCGCGTTCAAAACGGAACAGCTTGTCCCTGCGAATAAACAGGAGCGAAACCATTACGCCGAAAAATGACAGGCCATTGACCATGAACGACCAGCCGGACCCCACTTCCGCAATGCAGAACCCTGCAACAGCCGGCCCTACCATCCGCCCCGCATTGTAGGACATCGAGTTAATGCCAACCGCGTTATAAAGGTCTTCTTCGCCGACAAGCTCTCCAACAAATGTCTGCCGGATCGGACTATCAAACGCTGCAACACACCCGCTGAGAAACGCAAACAGGTCCACCTGCCAAAGTCGGACCGCTCCCGTTACAACCAAAAGCCCTAACCCGACGGCGAGCGTTCCCAACGCAGCTTGCGTGAATAAAAGGAATTTATGCTTTTCCACCCGGTCTGCGACGAGACCCGTCCACAGGATCAGTAACAGTGGCGGCGCAAGCTGAAGGGCCATGACAATACCGATGGCCATAGCATCATGATTTGTGAGTTCGGTCAGAACCAACCAGTCCTGAGTCGTGAGTTGCATCCACGTCCCAATGTTGGAGAACACAGCTCCACAGGCCCAGATACGATAATTGGGGCGTCCCAGAGACCGGAAAGTACCACCGGTCACAGGCGACACTCCAGACTGAAAAAGAGGCAGAGAGACGGACAGACTGGCATTCACCCACTGTCAGGAATCTTCCGTTGGATGTCGAGGGGTATTCCAGCGGATAGCATCTCCAACACGGTTGTGATTCAACCATGACGCGACTTATCCCGATCCTGGAACAAATGTCTGTCTTCCGACAGGCAAAACAATCAATCCTCGAATACTCACAATGACGGACAGCCCCGCTATCCACAGTTTTTAATATGCGGTTTTTGTTTTCCTCTGAAACCCGATGCGCCAGTCCACCAACAAACCCTGCCTCACGCTTTTCTTCCCGAAGCTTTGATACCCTCTCCAGTACGGAAAATATTGACATTGCCCCGCCTCCCATGAATGGAGTGCTGCATCACCTTGGGGTGCCCTGCCATAAGGGCTGAGAGACTGCTGAGGGTGTGTTCCGTTTCGGGGCAGACCGGCGCAGTGACCCATCGAACCTGATCCAGTTCATGCTGGCGGAGGGATGGTGGCTCCTGACAGATCCATAGACTGGATTTTCGGTGTCTCTCGTCGCCCCCGCCCTGCAGGATGGGATCGCCAGTTTTGCAGGCGGGACACGATATTCATGAGCAACCGATTTTCATACAGGCCGCGTCCCGTCCCTGTCGTTCTGCTCGGCCTGACCGTCTGTGCCGGTACGGTGCGCGCGGCTGACACCACAGCCCTCACCCCACCTGCCTCCAGTGCCCCGAAAACCGAGCACATTACCGTTCACCGCATCTCTGACAGCGCGCCCGGACATCAGCCCGGCGGAGGCCTTATCCGCCCGGAAAACAGTGTGCGCTCCATCAGTACGGTCAGCCGCGATTACATGGACAAGCAGCCACCGATGGCGACGGCCTATCAGCTCGCCTCCATGCTACCCGGCGCCAATGTTGCCACCTCCGACCCGTTCGGCTTTTCGCCCAGCACCAACCTGACAGTACGCGGCCTGAACAATGACGCCATCGGCTATGTGCTTGAAGGCACGCCGCTGAACGACGTCGCCTATTATTCCGGCTACCCGAGCCAGTTTGCTGACAGCGAGAACTACAGTCAGGTCGCGCTCGCCCAAGGTTCGGCCGATCTGGATAGCCCGGTTTTGAACGCTGCCGGCGGCCTGATGAGCCTGTCCTTTCTCGATCCGTCACAGAAGGCCGGAGGCTTCGCCAGCGTCTCCTACGGCTCCTTCGACACCAACCGCGAATTCATTCGCCTTGAAACGGGCAACATCGGCAATTCCGGCATTCGTGGCTTTGTGTCTTACTCCCACAGCGCCAGCGACAACTGGCGTGGGCCGGGACGGGACAAACGCCAGCATGTCGATTTCAAATTCCTGAAAGACTGGGGGCAAGGCAATCGTGCCAGTCTCATTGGCTCCTTCAATACAACCATCACCAGCTATTATCCGCAGGTAACGATGGAAAGCTGGAAAGCCGATGGTATCCATGGCGCAAACAATCTCGCTGGCCATTATGACGCGTCCAACGCAGACAATGCCGTCAATTACTGGCGTCTGTGGCGCGCGCCGGAACGCACTTTCTATGCAGGCGCCCCCGTCCATCTGCACCTGACGCACAAACTGTCGCTGGACGTCACACCCTACGCACAATTCGCTTATGGCAACGTTCCCGCTGGCTCCACGTTGGCGGAAACGGGCCTCTATAACGGCACGCAACCTCTAAGTGACACGCTCACGCTACCCAATGCACAGGATGGAACCGCTGTCGTTCGCGCCAACTACACCCAACGCAGCTATCGCTCCGGATTCAACTCCACCCTGCATTACAAAACAGGCTGGAATGATTTCGTGCTCGGCTACTGGTACGATTATGGAGACGACAACGAGCAGCAGCCCTTCACAACCGTTTCTGCAACCGGCGCTTCAGGCGATATTTGGGCAGAAAACAGCAACAGCCTGATCCATCTTGCGAATGGGCAGAAACTGCTGGGCGGCAGCTTCCACACCATTTCCCAGACCAATGCTCTGTATGTGGGCGATCACATCTCACTCCTGCATGATCGCCTGACCATCGAAGCCGGTTTCAAGGCCGTCATGATGAGCCGGTACGGCACGAACAATGTCCCCGGCCCTCAGTATCGTGTGGCGTCAAACAGCATGGAGCCTCTACCGCGTCTTGGCGTCCGCTGGCGCATTGATGAGCAGAACCAGATTTTCTTCAACGCCACGACCAATTTCCGCGCACCGGACCAGACGGCGCTTTACAACACCTACGACCCAACCTCCGGCGCACTCGCGACGACAGGTAGTGCGGATGTCCGCAACGAATATTCCATTTCCGAAGAACTGGGATATCGCCGTACAGGGCAGTGGATCATCGGCAGCTTGACGCTGTTCAACTACAACTTCACCAACCGCCAGATCTCAACACTGGCCTCCCAGAACGGCTCCATCATCCAGACGACCATGAACGCCGGAGGCCAGACCTCTCGTGGTGTGGATGTGGAAATCGGTCTCCGTCCCTGGCACCATTTCAGCCCTTATATTTCTGGCGAGTACTTGCACGCCACCATTGATAACAACATTTCCGCAGGTGGTGACCTTCTGCCGACCAAGGGCAAAATCGCCGTTCGCAGCCCAACACTTCAGGCCGCGGCTGGCATCAGCTACGATGACGGGCATATCTTCGGCGTGGCCACCCTGCATTACACCGGCCACCAATACGCAACATTCATGAATGATGAGCGGATGTCAGACCGAACAACCGGCGATATTTCCGTCGGCTACCGCTTCGGTGATCTGTCTCGCCTGCATAAGCCAACCCTGCGCCTGAACTTCATCAACATTACCAATGAGCGCTCCCTGTCCGGCGTTGCCAGCCCAACCCTGAATGCAAAGGACACAACCGGCATTTACGGCGGCACGATCAGTGGGAGCGCCCCGAGTTATTATATCGGGGGCGGTTTCGCAGCGCTGTTCACAGCGTCCACAGGCTTCTGAAACCGTGAGTTCTCCCGGACAGTTCGGCGTCAAGGGTGTGCAGGCTGAACGGCACTGGCCGCCTCTGACGCTGGAGGAAGCAAGCCGTGTTCTGAAACACTTTGCTCTGGCTTTCGCTCCGGATACTCTTTTATGGCACGGCCAGCGCCCCTTCTCCGCAACTGCGCTCGTGAAGCTGGCGGACGGAACCGTGCTGTTCCTCAAGCGGCATGATCCCCGCTTGCGCGATTACGCCGCCCTCATGGAAGAACACGCGTTCATGGCGCATCTCACTGCGCAGGGTCTGCCGGTACAGGTGCCGGTGAAAGATCGCGCAGGGCGTTCCGTAACGGAAGAAAATAGGTGGATTTACGAAGTCTTTCGCCCGCTTTCTGGCTTGGACCTGTATCGGGACGTTCAGTCTTGGGAGCCGTTTTTCTGCGCTGAACAGGCACACACTGCTGGACGAGCACTCGGCCGCCTCCATCTCGCTTCAAAAGAATATGAGGCTCCTGCGCGCCCAAATGACCGCCTGCTGCTTTCCAGTTTTCAGGCCATTACCCAGCCAGACCTTGAGGCAGGTCTTGCACAATGGGGCAAATCTCAACCCGGACTGAACGCACTCTTTCAATCACCGTCATGGGAACCAGATCTCAAAGTCCTACTCCCATTCCATGACCGTCTCAAACCCCTTCTGTCCCATATAGAACCACTCTGGGGACACGGAGACTGGCACCCCTCGAATCAGTTCTGGACGTCCAGCGATCCCACAGCGGAGATCTGCGGAATTTTTGATTTCGGTATGTCAGACCGAACCTGCGCGGCCTATGACCTCGCCGTTGCCATCGAACGCACGGCCATCACATGGCTTGCTTCAGATTACACAGTGGCGTGGGATCAACTGGCAGCCCTGCTCGCCGGGTATCAGTCCATCCGTCCGCTCTCACCAACCGAGCGCAAACTGGTCGTCGCGTTTCTCCCCTTGGCGCATGTCGAATTCGCACTCTCGGAGGTCTCGTATTACCGCACACTCGTACACGACGAAGCCTCTGCCACAGTGGCCTATTCGGACTATCTGCTCGGTCATGCCCATTGGTTTACAGGGCCAGAGGGCCAAGCGCTTCTGAACTGGCTTGAAGCCACTCTGGAACAGACTGCTTCATGTCCCTAACCGAGCTCCTCGCCGCTCTTCTCAGCGCCGCAGGTGTCTGGCTGACAGCAAAGCGCCAGATGGCCTGCTGGCCAGTCTCACTGATCGCTGCCCTGCTTTATGGTTGGGTTTTCTTCGCAGCACGACTTTACGCGGATGCCGCCCTGCAAGCCGTATTCTGCGGCTGCCTGTTTTACGGCTGGTGGCAGTGGAAAACAGATGGCGCCCAAGGGGATACCGCGCTCCATATCCGCTCGCTTTCTGCCTATACAGCCAGTACGGGTCTGTTGGCGGGTCTTGTCGGCGGCGGCCTCTGGGCGTTCTGCCTCGCCCGATTTACGGACGATCCCACGCCTCTGGCTGATGCCATGCTGAGCAGTTACAGCATCGTGGCGCAGCTCTGGGCAGCCCGACGCCACACCGCAAGCTGGCTGATGTGGATCGTGATCGACACAGCCTATGTGCTACTCTTCCTCACGCGCGGCCTGTATCCAACGGCCGTGCTGTATGCGGTTTTCATCGGGCTCGCTCTACAGGGCTTCCTGCGCTGGCGAGCCGCTGAACAGACGGATCAACGTCTGGGCTGAGCCGCAAACCAAGGCACCATACGGCGCACAGCCTCTTCAATCCGGTCAGTGGAGACCGCAAAACTGAAACGCATAAAACGGTTCCCATTCACCGGATCAAAGTCCACGCCCGGCGCAGTCGCAACGCCTGTTTCCAGCAACAGCCGACGGCAAAAAGCAAGACTGTCATCCGTGAGATGGCTGATATCCGCGTAGATATAAAACGCCCCATCGGGCGGCGCGATATGCGTCAGTCCCATCTCTGGCATAGCCGTCAGCAACAAATCACGGTTACGGCGATAGGTGTCGAGATGCCCTTCCAGTTCGTCGACGCAATCAAACGCCACAAGCCCGGCATGTTGGCTCAGAGCAGAAGGGGTCAGGAACAGATTGCCCATCCGCGCGCGGGCTGCATCAATCCGATCCGTAGGAACCACCAGCCATCCGAGACGCCACGGCGCCATGCTGAAATATTTGGAGAAGCTGTTCACCACCATGGCAGATGGCTCGTACTCCAAAACCGAATGAGCCGGATCGCCATAGCTCAGGCCGTGATAGATCTCGTCTGACACCACGCGGATACCACGATCATGGCAGACCTTCAGAATAGCCCTGAGTTCTTCGTCCCCAAGAATGGTGCCCGTCGGATTGGCCGGACTGGCAATAATGAGACCATCCGGGGCGGGTTCAATCGCGGCTACAGCATCAGCCGTAAGCTGAAAACGCTCGGCCTCTCCGCACTCGATCTCGACGGCCTCCATGTGAAGCGCCCGCAGAGTGTTGCGGTACGCAACATACCCTGGACGGGCGAGCGCCACCCTCTGCCCCGGCACGAAACTACTCGTCAGCGCCAGAACCAGAGCAGGCGAAGCACCACATGTCAGGATGACCTGATCCGCCTGAACCGTCGCGCCATACATGTCTTGATAATGGCGCGCGACCCTTTCCTTCAGAGGCTGACTTTCCCAGTAGCCCATTGGATCAGTGGCGAGGATATGCTGCGCCCGCTCAATGGCTTTCTGTGGTGCCCCTGTCGAAGGCTGGCCGAATTCCATGTGAATGATGCTGCGCCCTTCGGCGGCCAGTTTGTGCGCCAGGCTGCTGATGGCAATGGCATGAAACTGGTCAATATCAGGAACGGTCATCGGAAGCTCAAGAAAAACGCCAGCTTTGCCAGCAGGAAACAGGAAAAATGCATGATGGCCTGAACGCTGCACACAGGCAAACCCACTACAAACACAAACGGCGGGAAGCAGGCTTCACGCCCATTTCCCGCCGCCGATCAAATACGAATGAACGAACAGCCCAGCCTCAGTTGGAGGCTGTATCGTCTTCCGGCAGAGGCTGAACATGCGTGACCTTGCCGTAGCGATCATAATAGATCACCGCATTGCCACGACGTTCCGCATACCCATCCGGCTGACCATCACGAGTCCGGAAAAGCAGACGGAACGCATCCGGCTGCTCAATGACCTTGTCCCCTGGTGGCCGATACGTGAAACGGCTGAAATCGGCGTGACTCCGGGGAAGAGAGGAGTTGCGATACAACTCGTGCATGTCCGGCTTCTTCGGCCCGTCTCCATCCGCATCCTGCGCGACAGCGGTGCCCGTCAGGGCGAGAACCGCCAGTGTGGAAGTCAGGATCCTGCGCATGATGCTCTCCGGTCAGTGCGTTGCGGCGGGCACTGTAGGCGAAACCGTCTTCTGGCTCCACCCACCACCGAGAGCACGATACAATGTGACAAGATTCTGGAATCGTGCAGCCTGAACCACAATAGCGTTCTGCTGAGCCTGATAGAGCGTACGCTGCTGCTCAAGCGTTGTCAGATAACTGTCAATTCCGGCGTCGTACCGCATCTTGGCCAGATCATAGGCTTTCTGCGACTGATCAACCAGTTCCCGCATATGCCGTTCCTGCGCCGTATAAGTCTCCCGTGCCGTAAGCGCATCCGACACTTCCCGGAAGGCTGTCTGCACGGTCTTCTCATACTGCGCGGCATACTGGAGCTTCTGCCCCTTCGCCATCATCAAATTTCCCTCACTCTGCCCCCAGGTAAAGATTGGCAGACTGATAGACGGAGACACCGACCATGTCTCGGCGCCCGGCGTAAACAGCTTACGGAACTGAAGGGAACTTGTCCCCTCAGACGCCGTCAGCGTCACCTTCGGGAAAAACTCTGCCCGTGCCGCACCGATACTCGCATTGGCGCCGATCAGAGTGTGCTCCGCCGCGACAATATCAGGCCGCTGCGCCAGAAGATCCGACGGTAGCCCTTCCGGTAGATCACTAATCATCGTCTGGGCACCAAAAGGTGCTGGTGGCGGGAGATCAGCCGGCAACGGCACGCCAACCAGAACCTGAAGGGCATGTTCGTCATCCGCTACGGCACGCAGGTACTGCGCCTCATACGCCGAAGCCTGCTCGACCTGCGTCTTGACCTGCGCCAGCGTCAGGGCATCCGTCTCGCCATTGTCATACGAGAGCTGCGTCAGCCGCAGCGTATCCCGCTGTGACTTCAGCGTGTCGCGTGTGACACGAAGCTGTTCACGATCCGCTAGCCACTGAATGTAGGTCGTACCGATTTGCGAGACCGTCGTAATCAGAACGTTCCGTGCACCCTCGACACTGTTCAGAACCGTCTCAGCCTGCTGCTTCGTCAGATTACGAATACGCCCCCAGAGATCCACTTCGTAAGACGAGAAGCCAATGGACGTCTGGTACAACCGCAGGGTTGAAACGCTGGTCCCAAGGCCAGGAGCAAACGAAAAGCCCGCTGTATCGGACGGCGCCATGAACATCCCCTGCCCCCCAGCAGAAATAATGGGGAACAGGGAGGCATTCTGGATTTCATATTGCCCACGAGCCACCCTGATGGCCGCTGCCTGAGCGGCCAGATCCCGGTTGTTCCTCAGCCCCAACTGAACCAGAACTTTCAGACGAGGGTCCGTGAAGAAATCTTCCCATCCCAAATTGTAGGACTTGGCCACCGAAGCGACGTTTCTGGACCCTGTATCCTGCGGGTAGGCATTCTGCACCGCCTGTGTCGGCTGATGATATCGAGGTGCCATATTGCACCCCGACAGCATCAGCAGCGCGGCAAATCCAAGACGGGCCTTCATGCGCCGTGCTCCCCTTCAACAGCCGGTTGGGACTGTTCATTCAGATGATCATACGGGTCCTTCCGGTCCTTGATGCGGGTCACCCGGAAGAGACGCAGAACAACGACGAAGAACACAGGCACAAAATAGATCGCCAGCAACGTCGCAGACAGCATACCGCCGACCACACAGGTTCCGATTGCCACACGCGCGGCAGAGCCCGCGCCCGTCGCGATTGCCAGCGGGAACACACCACACACGAAGGCAATGGACGTCATCAGGATCGGGCGCAAACGTTCCTTGCCCGCTTCCAGAACGGACTCTTCAAGGGACTGCCCCTGCTCGAAGAAGGCTTTCGCGAACTCCACGATCAGGATCGCATTCTTCACCGAAAGACCGACAGTCGTCAGCAGACCCACCTGGAAGTAAACGTCATTGGAAAGACCACGCCCCAGCGTTGCAGCAATTGCCCCCAACACACCCAGCGGCAGCACAAGCAGCACCGCAAACGGAATGGCCCAGCTTTCATAGAGTGCTGCAAGGCAGAACAGAATGACGATCGCAGCCAATGCATAGAGAGGCGCCGTCGCACCGCTGGACGCAAGCTGCTCGTAGGACAGACCTGTCCACTCATACCCAATGCCACGCGGCAGCTTGGCAAGGATCTTTTCCATTTCTGCCATGGCCTGCCCGGAACTGGACCCCACAGCCGGCTGTCCCTGGATTTCGTAAGAGTTCATGCCGTTGTAGTCTTCAACCTTCTGCGGCCCACTCTCCCACGTTCCGGATGCAAACGCATTGAACGGAACCATCGTGCCGGTCGCATTGCGGACATACCAGCGGTTCAGATCTTCAGGCGTCATACGGGCCCAGGGCTCACCCTGAATGTAAACCTGCTTTACACGGTCATCCCGCATGAACTGGTTGACGTAAATTGACCCCAGAGCGCCTTCCAGCGTCGTGTTGATGTCAGCATTGGTCAGACCAAGGGCATTCGCACGCTCACGGTTGATGTCCAGCTTGAACTGCGGGGCATCTTCCATACCAAGCGGACGCACAGCCTGAAGAAGCGGATTCTTGGCAGCTTCCATCAGAACCTGATTGCGCGCTGCCAGCAGAGCCGCATGACCCAGATGTCCCGTGTCTTCCAGTTCCAGATCGAAACCCGTCGCATTACCCAGTTCCATTACGGCAGGCGGATTCACAGCAAAGATCTGTGCATCCGGATCCATCCAGAAATGCATCATGATCTCACGGGACACCGTCATCGTCGTATGGGCAGAACCCGGACGCTGATCCCATGGCTTCATACGAATGAAGAACGCACCCGCAGACTGTCCCTGCCCGGCGAAACTGAAGCCGTTCATGGCAAAGACGGACTGAACGTAGTCGCCATAATGCTTGAGAACGTAGTCTGTGATCTTCTGGTTGACAGCAGCGGTCTGGGCCTGTGTGGCATTGTTCCGCATAGTCACCTGACCGAAGATGATGCCCTGATCCTCATCCGGAAGGAAGCCACCCGGAACGCGCAGGAACAGGAACACCACACCCGCCGTCAGCAGCGCAAAAATGAGCATGCTGACGACCGGAACCCGGATCAGCCATTTTACGCCGCCCAGATATCCATTGGTCAGACGATCAAACGTGCGGTTGAACCAGGCAATGGGGCCCTTCTCATGGCCCGTATGCGTCGGCTTGAGCATGGAACCGCACAGGGCAGGCGTCATGACCATGGCCACCAGAACGGACAACCACATGGCGGCAACAATGGTGATGGAGAACTGGCGGTAAATTACGCCCGTCGATCCGCCAAAAGCAGCCATTGGGAGGAACACCGCGGTCAGAACCAGCACGATACCGATCAGCGCGCCAGAAATTTCGTCCATGGACTGACGGGCAGCTTCCTTGGGAGAAAGCCCCTGATCCGTCATCACACGTTCGACGTTTTCAACCACGACAATGGCATCGTCCACCAGCAGACCAACAGCCAGAACCATGGCCAGCATGGTCAGAGTGTTGATGCTGTATCCCAGCACAGACAGCAGCCCGAACGTCCCAAGAAGAACAACCGGAACGGCAATCGTTGGGATCAGCGTTGCACGGAAGTTCTGCAGGAAGATCAGCATCACGAAGAACACGAGCACAATGGCTTCCACCAGAGTCTCGATCACTTCCTTGATGGACAACGTAATGAACGGCTCGGTATCCAGCGGATAAACCAGCTTCAGCCCACCCGGGAAGTACCGCTGCAAATCGGCCATTTTGGCGCGCACTGCGGCTTCCGTGTTAAGCTGGTTGGCACCCGGAGCAAGCTTCAGAGCCATGGCTGCAGCCGGATGTCCGTTATAAACAGACCCCAGCGCATAACTCTGTGCCCCCAGTTCAACACGCGCCACATCTTTCAGGCGGACCTGGCTGCCATCCTGCTGAACCTTGAGCAGGATCTTCTCGAACTCTTCCGGGGAACTCAGACGCGTCGGGCCAATAACCGTTGCATCAAGACCAATTCCTTGCTTGGCCGGAAGGCCACCCAGTTCACCAGACGAAACCTGAATGTTCTGTGCCTGAATGGCAGACTGAACATCTCCCACCGTCAGGCCGTAATTATAAAGCTTGGACGGGTCGAGCCAGACACGCATGGCATATTCGGAACCGAACAGCGTGTGATCACCCACACCCGAAACGCGCGACAGCGGATCAGAAATATTGGAGGCCACGTAGTCCGAAATATCCTGCCCGGACATGCTGCCGTCTTCGGAAATAAAGGCCAGAACCATCATGAAGTTCTTGGTGGCCTTCGTGACACTCAGCCCCTGAGCCGTCACTTCCGACGGCAGACGCGGCTGTGCCAACTGCAGCTTGTTCTGAACCTGGACCTGAGCAATGTCCGGATTGGTTCCCTGTTCAAAGGTCAGGTCGATTTCCATCTGCCCACTCGCATAAGACGAGGCGGACAGATATTCGAGATGATCCAAACCATACATCTGCTGCAGGATCGGGCGCACAACCGTGTTGTTCACCGTCTCGGCAGATGCGCCGGGATACATGACGGAAATAGCGATCTGTGGCGGCGCGATGCTCGGATACTGAGCAATAGGCATACGAGTGATAGCAACGCCACCCACCAGCATGATGATCAGCCCGATGACCCAGGCAAAGATCGGCCGATCAATGAAAAAGCGTGAAAGCGTCATGGGAGATTACCCGGCCTTTCCAGCAGGAGCAGGCGCTTCCTGAGGTGCCACCTTGGCACCCGGCTGAACCTTCTGAAGACCATTCACGATCACCCGGTCTCCTGCCTTGACGCCATCCGTCACAAGCCAGTCTGTCCCGATCGTGCGGCTCGTCTGAATGGCGCGCTGCTGCACCTTGTTGTCAGCATCGACAATCATGACATACGGCTCCCCCTTGGAGTTCCGCTGAACGGCCACCTGCGGAACAAGCAGACCGTTCGGATCAATGCCTTCCCGAACATGGGCATGGACGAACATACCCGGCAGGAGCAGATGGTCCGGATTGGGGAAAACAGCTCGCATGACAAGAGTCCCTGTAGCCGGATCAACCGTCACTTCCGACAACTGCAGCTTGCCGCGCTGAGGATATTCGGAGTTGTCCTCAAGCTTCAGGCCAACAGCCGCCGCATCATCCCCCTTACGCTCAACCTGACCGGTCGCCAGTTCATGCTTCAGGCGCAACATGTCCGCCGCCGCAAGATTGACGTCCACGTAAATTGGATCAAGCCGCGTTACGACAGCAATCGGTTGTGTCTGACCCGCCGTCAGCAGGGCGCCAGGCGTGTAAAGCGTACGGCCAATACGTCCATCAATCGGCGCACGAACATGGGTGTAATTCAGATTGACGGCAGCCGCCTCAACATTGGCTTTTGCCTGTGCAACCTGCGCTTCGGCTTCACGGGCCGTAGCCAGCGTATTGTCATAGTCCTGCGAACTGACAGCATGCGCCTTGACCAGCGGCCCATAACGACGCAACTGACCTGTCGCACGGCTTGCAGCAGCCTGTGCATTCAAAAGCTGTGCTTTGGCCTGATCGTAAGCCGCCTGGTAGGGGGCGATATAGACCTGAAAGAGCTGTTGTCCTGCCTTGACGTCTGCACCCTGCTCAAAGTCACGCGAAACGATCACACCATTAACCTGTGGTCGGATCTGAGCCTGCTCATAGGCTTCAGTACGACCCGGCAGGGATGTTTCCAGCGTGACAGGCTGGGCCTGTAACGTAAGAACGCCAACAGATTGCGGCGGCATCTGGGGCGGAGCCTGCTTTTTGTGACAGCCCGCCAGCACGAGCGGTGCAACGAACAAAGGCAACAGCACGCCAGACTTCAGCCACCGATGCTGGTCTTTCTCCGAGACGGCTGCTGAGGACATCAAAAAAGTTTTCTGAAAAGAAGGCATGATACAGCCGCTATCCTGTGATACAGAAACCACGCAGTTTCCAGTTGAACTGGAAACTAGCCGGTTTCTTTGATGAACGTCAATTCGGTTTGACCGAATAATACCCGGAGTTGATCTTGAGCAGTTCTGACGCCCTGTCCGATGCCCGCAAGCTGCGCTGCTGCGACCACACCGGCACCCTGGACGACGTAGAGCGCAGAACCCGCATCCTGAATGCTGCCAGTTCAATGCTGTCAACATACGGATACCATGCCGCCTCAATGGATAGCATTGCCGCGTGTTCCGGCATGTCCAAGAAAACGCTGTATCAGTTTTTCGAGTCGAAAAAATCCCTGTTCGAAACGCTGATCATTGAACGGCTTTTCGCCCCTATTCCTTATGCACCCGTCGAAACAGATCCACTCTCCACCCAGCTTCAAGGCATGATGCTGCTAATTGCAGAACAGCTTCTGGATGAAGAACGTCTCAGCCTGCTCAAGTCCCTCGTCACGGAGACCACACGCAACCCTGCCATCCGGCAGATCGTAGCAGACTTGTTCCACCTGTCAGGCCGCGCCCTCCCCGTCCAGGACTGGCTGACCAAACAGGTGGCTACGGGCACTCTCGACATTGACGACGTCGAGGAAGCCGCGGACCTGCTATTCAGCATGACACTCGGTGGCCCCCTTCTTGCCCATCTGACGCATTGCAAACCCCCCAAAGAGGGTGAAAATCTCTCTCACTTCATCGAATATGGCGTTCAGACGTTCCTGAAAGCTCATACTGTCAAATAGGCGAAATCTTTAGCCACCTGCTGGCACAGACGAATCTTTGCCTTCTGTTAGCAGCTGGAACATTGCAGCCGACGGCTGGCCGCTCATTCTGGCGGAAAACTGCTTTGCCAGACTGGAAAGCATTGCGCTGTCATGGGCCCGGGACGCATCCGCCCCAACTCTCAACACAAGCTGGCTCTGCTCCGATGTCAAAGGATTTGCCGTCTCGTTTTGACCTGACAACAAGGGCTGAAGCAGGTTTTTCAGCGCCTTAACTGCTCCATTCCAATCTTTTTGCTGTTCCAGAACACTCGCCTGCATTTCAAGAGCCTCCGGTTCCGAACGGTTTTTCAAATATCCCAAAGCCCTTTGCGGATCATGCTGCGCCAAGGCAATTTTTGCCCGAAGAAGCACGATCTCCGACGACTCAACATGTCCACCAGGCAAGACGTTAATACTTGCAGGCTCCTCCGGTGGAAGAGCCTGCAGAGCAGCATCCAGAGCGCCCGTTTCAAGGTTCAGACGCGCAATCTGAAGCTTCGTCTTTTGCGCGTCATCCCCTTCTTGAAGCTGCGCTAGCGCCTGAAGCGTATCCCGCTGCGCCAAAGGCAGGCCCAAAACAGCATATCGGTCAGAAAGCGCTTTCAGAAAATTAAGCTGGATCCTGCTCTGCCCTGTCGCTGCAAGCATTGCTTTCTTCAGGAGGTCGGCTTCTGCCAATGCGGTGTCTGGCTTGTCAGGAGCATAAGAAGCCATTCCCTCAGCCACCAAAGAAAGCCGCTCCGCTCCAGGAAACTGCTCTGTTCCATAGAGTTGCTGACCATCCTGAACGGCTTGCAACGCTTTCGGCCATTCTCCCGCTTTTGCAAACGCATCTACGGTTAACAATCTCGCTTCCGGCTCTCGTCCCGCCATTCGGAAGGCCGGCATCAGTGCATCAAGACGCGCACCGACAACGCCGGGCGGTATCTGACCCGTCTCTAGCCCAAGCCTTAACGCAGCTTCCCGTGCGACCGGCCAGATCATGGGCGACGATGAACCTGCCAGAATTTCCAGTTTTTTCGAGGCACCCGGATCACGGTCCTGCGCAGCCAGCAATGCATGGGCCAGAGCCGTGTCCGAATTTTCTGGCATTTTTCGAACAACCGCACGATCTGTCTCATCGCCGTACCGCACGACCCACTCAGCAGCAAAGGGCACCAGACGATGCCGCAAGGGTTGCGCATAGGACGTGATGGAAGGCAGCCCTGACGCGATCAGTTTTGCCGCCTGTCCCCGCTCAGAACCCGAAACAGAGTTTTCTTTTTCCGAAGACAATGTTTGAACCATCCCACGCCAGAACTGGTCTTCCGGCGTGGAGCCTTCTTCCTCATCTCGCAAATCTGACGAAGGGCGGTGATTCAAAACTGCCGCAATCTGCTGCAACCGTTTTACATCAGAGCGGGCAACACCTTCAGGCTGATCTTCCAGAGCCGTTTGAAGAACCTGAGCAAGTTCAGGCCCATTTCCCAGACGTGCCAGTTCCTGAGCCAGGCGAATCCTCGCGTCGAACCTCTGCCCGGCAATCGCCATCGCCGCTGATATCCATGCATGATACGCTGCAGAGTGAAGCGCTTCCGGAGAGGTCTCCCCCAGCCGAACGCCCGCCATTGAGGCACCATAGGTGGCCATCTTCCCCTGAGACAAAAGGGGCAGACTGCCCGGCCCTATCCGATCCAGAAAGAATTTTCCTGATGATTGCCGCAATTCCAACACGTCAGAATCGGCCGCAATGACAACACCCATCAGGCTTGGGCGCACTTCAAATCCGTCCCCTCTCCTGGCCATCGACTCCGAAACCACACCTGACTGAGCCAGACCGAGCAAAAGACGACGCCCTGAATCAGGGTCCTGGACCGTAAGCACCTGCATGGCATCACTTGCCTGCGGAGGCGTAAAAGTCAGCGCCTGACCTTCCTGCCCAAGCTTCATTGCGCTGTTGGGCCGGGAAGGCGCGAGCGACACTGTCCACCCTCCCGCAACTGGCTTGAGGTCCAGTGCAGCATCTACAGGGCAACTGATACGCACCACTGTGCTGTTGCCCAAAATCTGGCTTTGCACGGTTCCAAAGGGAGCAATCCCACCTAGAGCAGCTGTGTCGAGAGGGTGGCGCCCCACCGCCACAAGAACAAAACTCCCCCCTCTCCGAAACGCTGCAACCGGCGTCCGCTCGCCCAGAGGCAACCACAGTCCTGTCGCGTCCGAGGCAGATGACACGGCGGAGGCAGGTCCAACGTCGATGCCCTTCACGCCTTCCCCTTTCAGGGCAGCGTCTTTCTCTTTCACTGCCCTGGGGGATAAAAGAGGGGACGGATCATTCAGAAACGACCATCCCTGCGGAAGAACAGGCCCCTTGGCGGACGATACCGATGGTCCCGCAAACGCTGTTGCAGTGAAAGTCATCAGCAGCATTGCCAAAGCAGAAATCCGCCATCCGGTCATCCGTTGATACCGCGCGAGCCAGCATGCGCATGAATATTGGCCAGTAGTTGCGTCGCAAGAATGGCCCGTTGTGGCGACATGGCTTCCATGATTGCAGAAGCCTTGCGGGAACTCATGCGGTTCAGAAGACCTACGCCCACCCTGAGATCCAGAATATTGAAAATAACAGCCGCATCAGCAGGCTTCATGGCTTCGTAAATCTTGACGAGCCGATCCGTATCCTGATTGAGAAGTTCATCGGAATGACGTTCACTGTCTTCAATCTGGGACCGTGACGCCTGCAAGGCCGTCATCCGGCGCTGAAGTTCTTCTTCCCCCGCATCAACGAGACGCTGCCTCTCATCCAACGCCTTGGACCGCCGGTCCAGTTCCTGCTGCCGCTCATTCAGATCGGCTTTCAAAGCCGGGTCAACGGTTTCTGCTGCCACCACTCCCGAAGGTGCCTGAGGTGCGCCTTGACAGCCGCCCGCCTTGCATAGATCGGCAGTAGCAGGGACCGGCGACGCTGCGGAAGATGCGGGTTTTTTCTCCATGGGAGCGGCCGCATCGGCCTTATGTGTAGACGCTTCAGCAGAAGCCGGTGTCACAGACGGTTGAGCAACAGCAGAAGCAACCAGAGACGAGCCCGCAGGGACTTCGGCACCTACATATTCAACCAGATCGTAAACCTTGACGCCCAGAAGAACGATCATCAAACCACATGTGATGTGAAGAAGACGGAAAAACATCAGTTTTATCCCTGTCTCTGGCGAAGTGCGCGCAGAAGTTCACGTTCAGCCGCGCTTTTACCCACCGGCGTTTTGACCATTCCCACGCTCCCCATCCGCCCCTCATCCATTCGGGGCCGAAGAGGCATGCGCGCGCCCGGAACATCCTCCTCCTCTGGCCGAATTATGGGTTTCTGGGAGGAGGCTTTCTGTGTGGAAGCGCCTCCTTCGAGCACCTGCGCTACCGCTTCCGAGCGTTCACACAAGATCGTCAGTTCATTCTTGAGGGTTTTGCCAGTCTCAACAGTTTTGCCCAGTGCACGCCCAACCATTTCAGTTGTCTGACGAAGATGATCGATCCCGGATTGTGCCTGTGCGCTGCTGCCCTCCAGGCTCATGATCAATGCATCAAGCTGCCCACGGTCACGCCGGATCACAGCGAGGGCCCGACCGAGATAGAGACTGTAGAAAATCGTCACCAGCAGCAGAACCGACAGGGCAATTTCAAGCCCAAGCTGGAACCTGTCCATGAAAAATGCTCCGTCTTTTCAGCTATAGGCGGAGGGCCGTTCCGTAGCCTCTCCTCCAATAAGATTTTCTTCAATCCGGACGGCCACCTGCCCCTGTTTTTTCCCGACACGGCCTCGAAAAACAGTCTTCCCACCACACCTCATCTGCACCAGAGAGTCCGGGTCCCGACGCAGCACCAGCCGATCGCCGGCAGACAGGGTTAGAATGTCCTGAAGGTTCATGGTCTGCTCCTCCAGAACGGCATCCAGCGTGACGTCCGTATTCCAGAGTTCCTGAGCCAGATGACTTTCCCAGATCCCGTCATGTCCGAACTTCTCACCCATGAACTGCTGGAGCAGAATTTCACGAACCGGCTCAAGCGTCGCATGAGGGAGGATGAGATCCACGTCACCGCCGCGCCCATCCATATCGATCCCGAACCGGGCCATGACCACGCCATTGGTGGCCCGTGACATGGTCGCAAAGCGGGAATTCAGTTCCAGACGATCCAGCCGGAAATTCACGGCGCAAAGCGGACTGAAACTCATGGAGAGATCGCTCAAAATCACACGAATCAGCGGCTCGATCAGTGCGCGCTCAATCGCCGTATGATGCCGACCAGCAGGTCGATCCTCTCCACTCAGGGACGCCCGGACACGGTCATGCCCACCGAGCAGGGCATCAATAATGCTGTAGATCAGGGACGAACTTAGGACCAGAATCCCGTAATTGTCCCACTCTTCCGCCTTAAAGACCGCAAACATCGACTGCCCGGAAACATTTTCCAGGTAATCACCAAAGCGCAGGGAATTGAGGCGGTCTATCGAGACTT
Source organism: Gluconobacter sp. ESL1110 (assembly GCF_058107395.1). NCBI lineage: Bacteria > Pseudomonadati > Pseudomonadota > Alphaproteobacteria > Acetobacterales > Acetobacteraceae > Gluconobacter > Gluconobacter sp. ESL1110. The sequence goes on along the minus strand of NZ_JBYLUK010000007.1, from coordinate 901,756 downwards.
CAACATTATCATTGGTGAAATTCCGAAGACTGGTCGTCAAAATACGGACGAGACGGTCAAAGACCACCTCCAGCATGGGCAAACGCTCATAGGAAACGGAAGACGTCGTGATCAGTCTTTCGAGCCCATTTCCTTCGCCTCCCCCCTTCAGCGTGGCATCACTTCCGAACAGACTGTCAATTTCAGCCTGATTGAGAATACGGCCAGTACCGTCCTCATCTTCCGGGAATCCGAAATCGTCCATGGAGAGAGCAAACTTGGGAGTCGGCATGTCGCCGTCTTCTTCCAGAGCCTGATCCGGTTGTCTGCCGTCCATGTTTGCCGCGTCTGCAGTCACTGCACCAGCAACTCCACGAAGAAGAGATCCCGCACCGGCAGAGGCGCGAGAATATTGGAAACCTGCGCCAGCAGCGTCTCTCTCAGGCGATAGATTCCTGCACCAGAAAGCTCTTCCGGACGCATGCCATGAAGGCAGGTCTGGAAAGCATCCTGGATCTGCGGCATGAGCGGCCCGATTTTTGCCGTATCTTTGCTGTCTTCAACCTGAAGGCGCGCACTGATCCGGATATAACGCGCCCTGCCCTCCCCGGTATCCAGATTGGATACCATCGTGGGAATGGTAATAATCGTCAGCTTTTCGGGTTGTGGGGTAAGTTTTTCAGGATGGGACGCAGGGTGATGGAAGTGCTGCCAGGCGAATGCGCCTCCTCCGGCCAGCAGGACGCAGAGGATCGCTGCAATCATGATGACCCTGCGCTTCCCGCCCCCTTTTGCAGGGGTTTCAAGTTCCGGAGTCTCCGTCGTCACCGTGTCTCTGCCTTTTCTTTCGGACAGCCCCCATCATCTGTTCAAAAGATTAACATTGGGTTTATGACGCCCCGGAAAAGGCGCCTTTTCCTCTATGCCGGAACCCTTTGTGTGACCGGTTTTCTCCTTTCCGGCTGCGCCTCTCAGACATCCCCTTACAATCGGTATTATGCTGCGAACGGAGCCTATAAGGCGCCTGGAACCCCAAGTGATCCCTGGGGACCATACATTCAGCAGGCCGCCAATCGCTTCTCGATTCCCGAAGCATGGATTCGGGCCGTGATCCATCAGGAATCGGGAGGCCACCAGTATCTGAACGGGCAACCCATCACATCCAGCGCAGGCGCCATGGGACTGATGCAGTTGATGCCCCAGACCTATGCGGAAATGCAGAGTCGCTTCGGGCTAGGATCCGATCCTTATGAGCCTCACGACAATATTATGGCCGGGACAGGCTATATTCAGATCCTGTCCCGCAAATATGGCGCTCCCGCATTTCTGGCAGCTTACAATGCAGGCCCGCAGCGTCTTGAGGACTATCTTTATGAAGGGCGGTCTCTTCCCAATGAGACCGTTAATTATGTCGCCAACATTACCCCTCATCTGGGAACACAGGTGGCTATGACGGGCCCTCTCGCGGCTTATGCGTCAACAGCCCAACTGAATGCGTCTCCAATGGAGGTGGCGGAAGTGCCCGACACGTCTCCTCAACTTGCCATGACCCAGACATCAGGCAGATACGCTGCTCCACAGCAGAGTGTGCAGCAGGCCTGGGCGGGACGACGGATCACGTCCGTTCCATCTGACACAATGCCGTCAGATCTTCCTCCTGCAGTCCCCTGCGATCCAAACAGCGCCTATGATCCAAATACAACCTGCATCCAAGCACCGGCGCCATCCAGGCAACTCGCTCCGCCCTCAGCAACGCCACAATATGCTTCCAGCACTTCCTTGCCTCCACCACCCGTCATTCCCACGCCTCCCAGAACCTCCAGAGCCTCATCTGGTCTGACACCTATGAGCGTGAGTTACCGTACGCCGGGAAGCTATGGAGACTGGGGCATTCAGGTAGGTGCATTCGCGAATCCCGGGCAGGCGCGCTTTGCTGCGACAATGGCCAGACAGAGCGCATTCTCGCCTCTGCAGGCATCCCGCATCGAAATCCAGCCCACGATCGCACACGGCACACGCTTCTGGAGGGCAAGACTGGCTGGAATCAGCCGGACAGGCGCTGCTCAGGCCTGCAATGCTTTGTCAGGACAGGGCATGGCCTGCATGGCCGTGCCGCCGGGGCATTAAGTTACTTGTAGGGTGAGATTTTCGTAAGAAAACTCAATGCGCGTTGGCAACGGCTATGGTTTGCCGTATGTTCCCATGCAGATTGGACATACCTGCCACGCATGAAGCGTGGATGTCACTGTCCGGACATTGTTTCACCACGCCGATCCAGGCCCTCAGGATGCGCAGATGACGACCAGCCCTGCTCACGATTACACTCCCCCATCGGAAGATGTCATCAGCGAGGAAGGGTATCACAAGGACCTCGGTCGTCGACATATCCAGATGATCGCCATTGGTGGTGCCATCGGGACAGGTCTATTCCTTGGTGCAGGCTCCCGCCTTCAGGTTGCTGGCCCTTCCCTTGCTTTGATTTATGCCGTCTGCGGTGTTTTTTCCTTTCTGATCCTTCGCGCACTGGGCGAGTTGGTCATGTACCGCCCCACAAGCGGAAGTTTCGTCACTTATGCGCGCGAGTTCCTAGGCGAAAAAGCGGCCTATGCAGCCGGCTGGCTGTCATTTCTGAACTGGGCCATGACAGGTATCGTCGATATCACCGCCGTAGCCCTCTACATGCATTACTGGGCCGTTTTCGTTGATGTCCCGCAATGGGTTTTCGCCTTGGGCGCATTAACCATTGTCGGTGCCATGAACATGATCGGCGTTCGCTATTTTGGCGAAATGGAGTTCTGGTTTTCGCTCATCAAGGTTGTGGCTCTAGCGGCATTTCTCATCGCAGGAACTCTTATTCTTGGTAGTCGTATGCCTGTGGGGGGGCATACTACTGGGCTACATCTGATTACCGAAAATGGGGGTATTTTCCCGCATGGAATTATTCCGGCCTTCCTCCTCTTACAGGGTGTGGTCTTCGCTTACTCAGCCATCGAACTGATCGGAACGGCTGCTGGCGAATGCCACGATGCACGTGAGGTTCTTCCCAAAGCCATCAATAGCGTGATCTGGCGCATTGCCCTGTTTTATGTTGGCTCTGTTGTACTACTGGTCTGCCTTCTCCCATGGACCGCCTATCATGCTGGTGTCAGCCCGTTTGTGACGTTCTTCCAGGCTCTGGGAATTCCCGGCATGGGAACAATCATGAACATCGTCGTCCTCACGGCGGCCCTGTCCAGCCTGAACTCCGGTCTTTACTCCACCGGTCGTGTTTTACGGGCTCTGTCTCTTGGTGGATCCGGCCCGAAAATGCTGTCCAAAATGAACCGAAGCTCCGTGCCTTACATTGGCATTCTAACCACACTGGCCGTTTATCTCGTCGGCGTTGGTCTGAATTACCTGATTCCTGCGCGTGTCTTTGAAATTGTTCTGAATTTCTCTGCCATTGGCATTATCAGCACCTGGGGTTTCATTCTTCTCTGCCAGCAACGCCTGCGTTCAGCCATCAAACGCGGCGAAATCGCTCCGACGACATTCGCCATGCCGGGCGCCCCTGTCACCAACTGGCTAACGCTGGGCTTCCTGGGGTTCGTGCTGCTTATGATGGCTTTTGATTATCCAGATGGCACAATTACGATCGCAGCCATTCCTTTGATTGGATTAATCCTCGTCGGCGGTTGGATCCTTTTAGGAAAAACCCGCGCTGACATCCGTTAAACATGCCTCTCTGAACGCTCCTTCGGGGGCGTTTTTTCGGTTTTCAGAGATAGACCGAAATCCTCATACCGCTTCAGGCTGAACAACACTTACTGGTGGCAGCCAGACCAGGCATGTTGTTCCTCGCCCTGGCGCGCTTGCGACCCGCAATCGACCGCCATGACGATCCAGAATATGCCGAACAATGGAGAGACCCAAGCCCGTTCCCTGCTGGGCTGGCTCAACATTATCCACAACCCGATAGAAACGCTCGGTCAGCCGTGGAAGGTGATGCGCTTCCATACCGCGCCCGTTGTCCTCAACGCCCAGGAGGATGCCTCCGTCCTCCGGCCAGCGATCATCCCGTTCCGGCGCCCTGCGGGCAAACAAGGTCACGGAAAAATCCCGCCCCTGCTCCCGTCCATATTTCAGGGCATTTTCGATCAGATTCAGGAGCACCTGCACCATCTCGTCTTCATCTGCCTTGATGATCAGATCATCTTCGAGCGCCAGATTCAGCGTACACCCGTCCTCATCAAACCGGGGAGCCACCTCTCCCAGAACAATGGCCATCAAATCAGCCACGTCCACAACATCCCGTGGGCGTTGATGCTCATGAGCCTGCACACGGGATAAATAGAGCAGCCGGTCGATCAGCCGCTTTAATCGCGCTGACTGCTGTCCCATAATGTCAAGAAACTGCTGACGCGTTCCCTCATCCATTGTGCTGCCACCCGTTCTGAGCGCGTCAATAAAGCCGCTCAGCGATGCGAGCGGCGTCCGAAGCTCATGGCTGGCATGAGCAACGAAATCCAGCCGCATCCTGTCCAGAACCTGCGCCTCACTACGATCTGACATCACCACAAGAACCCGCTTGTGACGCTCCTGCGGAGCGGGAATTCCCCTTAAGGACAAGTGCAACGTCCGGGGAACAGGAACATCAAGAGTAAAGGTGGTGGAGCAGACAGGCGGAAGGTCATCTGCCCCTTCAGGTTCAGCCCTTAACGCTGCGGAAAGCGCCGAACGAGCAGCAGGGTGCCGCAGAATGGCTCCTACGCTGTCTCCGAACTGCGTTGCAGCCTCTTCATTGGCCTGGAGCACTGCACCAAGCCTGTCCAGTAACAGCACGCTTCCGGGAAAAAACTCGATTGGCAGGGGGGCATCCGGCAGAGGAAGCGAAAGACCCGAAGCCGAATATTCGGGTATGGCAGGCTGCGGAGTCGACCGACGGCGAAACGCCAGAGCCGCACACACCCATCCAGCGACAGCAAGACCTGCAAAGGTGAGGCCAACCCAGAGAGGCAGCCCATCATGGGGAAGAACTGCCAGACTCTCGGTCCTCACTCGTTACAGTCCGTCCGTAATTGGGCCATCATCCAGAGCATAACCCGCCGCCCGAACGGTACGGACAAGATCCGGCTCATTCGGACCATTGATGGCTTTGCGGAGACGTCGGATATGAACGTCGATCGTCCGAATTTCTACGTGGATGTTCTGCCCCCAGATCCGACGCAGCAGATCTTCACGGGAAAACACCTTGCGCGGATTACGGATCAGAAGGTCCAACAAACGATACTCGGTTGGCCCCAAAGACAACAGACGCCCCGCACGCTCCACACGATGCGTTTCAGGGTCGAGGGTAATATCCGCAAACGACAACACATCGTAGGACGACTGGTGACGGCGAAGGAGCGCTCTGAGACGTGCATCCAGTGTATCGACACTGCAAGGCTTGACCAGATAGTCGTCAGCGCCAGTATCCAGTCCGCGGATAGCATCCTGCTCTCCGGAACGGGCCGTCAGCAGAAGAACGGGCAAATCCCGGAGCGCCGGATTGCTCCGGATACGTCGGCAGAGATCCAAACCGGAAAGGCCCGGCAGCATCCAGTCCAGAACGGCTGCATCGGGGCGAGCCGTTTCCAGAAACTGGAGGGCTGTTTCCGCATCGGGAGCGGATTCAACACGATAACCTCGCTGTTCGAGATTATATCGCATCATGAGCAACAGGGCGGGATCATCCTCGACGACGAGGATGAGGCCCTTTGCTCGTACCTGCGTCGTCCCGCTCACCGGTCTGCTGGCTCGGCTGTGTTTTCAGCGGCTGCCGGGCCACCGCGCGGACGAACGGCTGGCAGATTGTCTCCGGTCACAGCGTAAAAGACGCGCTCGGCAATATTGGTCGCATGATCGCCGATCCGTTCAAGATTTTTGGCTATGAACAGTAGTTCCGTGCAGGCCCGGATATTACGGGGGTCTTCCATCATATACGTTACGAGTTCACGGAAGAGCGCCGTGTAATACTCGTCCACGGCACGATCTGCATGCCAGACTTCCATAGCCCGGTTGGAATCCTGCTGTGTGATGGCATCAATGGACCGTCGCAGATTGTCCTGCACCAGACGTCCCATGCTGCGTAGCCCCGACAGGGAAATCTGACCGTCAGAACCACGGATCCGCAGAGAACGACGCGCGATGGACGACGCATAATCGCCAATTCGCTCGAGATCACCCGTGATCTTCAGGGCCGCGACGATTTCACGAAGATCACTCGCCATCGGGCTGCGCAGAGCCAGAAGACGGATGGCGAGGCTTTCGACATCACGCTCAAGTCCATCCACATCCGGGTCCTGACGAGCGGCAGCATCCGCCGCTTCCTCATTCCTGTCTGCGATGGCCGAGAGCGCAAGAGCGACCTGGTTTTCCACGATACCGCCCATCTGGGACATCATGGACCGGAGCTGACCCAGCTCCTGCTCGTAGCTTTTGACAATATGAGATCTGTCAGCCATGGCGGATTATCCAAATCTTCCGGTGATGTAGTCTTGGGTCTGTTGCTGGCGCGGATTCGTAAAGATACGATCCGCAGTATCAACTTCAATCAGGCGACCCATGTAGAAAAACGCGACCTGATCCGCACAACGTGCAGCCTGCTGCATATTGTGAGTCACGATCGCAATCGTGAACTCCTCCTTGAGCTCATCCAGAAGTTCTTCAATACGCGCGGTCGAAATTGGGTCCAGGGCAGACGTCGGTTCGTCAAGCAGAAGGACTTCCGGGCGCGTAGCAATCGAACGCGCGATGCACAGACGCTGCTGCTGACCACCAGACAGACCGGCCGCCGGAGTATTCAGACGGTCCCGGACTTCGTTCCATAACGCCACGCGCGTCAGAACGTCCTGCACACGCACATCCATGTCTGCCTTGTTCAGACGTTCATGCAGACGCACGCCAAATGCGATATTGTCGTAAATCGACATCGGGAATGGCGTTGGTTTTTGAAACACCATCCCGATCCGGGCTCTCAGAATATTCAGATCAAGTCCGGTATCGAGGATGTTTCGTCCATCAAACAGGACTTCGCCTGTTGCTCGCTGTCCCGGATAGAGGTCATACATCCGGTTAAAAATCCGCAGCAGCGTGGACTTGCCACAGCCGCTGGGGCCAATCATCGCCGTGACCTTCCGGGCAGGGAAGTCAATGCTGATATCATGCAGAGCGTGATTCTGTCCGTAATAGAAATTAAGGTTACGAACAGCGAGGGCCACCTGCGGCTTGGTCTCGGTCATATTGAAATCCTGTAAAATCATCCGCGACGGGCCGAAAGACGGACGGCAATATTGATGGCCAGAACACCCATGGTTACAAGCAGGGCGCCGGCCCAGGCAAGCTGAACCCAGTCTTCATAAGAAGCCCCTGCATACTGGTAAATTGTCACAGGCAGGCTGGCCATTGGACGATTCAGACTGAAAGACCAGTTCTGATTACCCAAAGATGTAAAGAGCAGCGGTGCGGTTTCACCACTAACGCGAGCCAGCGCTAGAAGAATACCAGTCAGAACGCCAGTTTTTGCCGAACGCAGGCACAGGAAAAGCGTCACGCGCCAGCGCGCTGCTCCAAGAGCTGCGCCAGCTTCCCGCATAGCGATTGGGACAAGCTGAAGCATGTCCTCTGTTGTACGGACAATGATGGGAACTGCCAGAATGGCGAGCGCAACCGACCCGGCAAATGCCGAGAAATGCCCGAACGGTGCAACAAGGATCTGATAGACGAACAATCCCACCAGAATGGAAGGCACTGACATCAGAACGTCTGACACGAAGCGGACGCAGGAAGCAAACCGGTTCTGACGGTTTCCATATTCCGAGAGGTAAATCCCACAACCCAATCCAAGAGGCGTCGCGATCAGAAGAGCCAGAAAAGTCTGGATCACACTGCCGAGAATAGCATTTGCAAGACCGCCGCCAGAGCCTGGAGGCCCCATGGGTTTCATGATTGCAGCCGCGGAAAGACCAGTTATCCCCCGGGACAGCAACGTCCACAGAATGGACGTGAGAACCAGCACCAGAATACCAGCTGCAACCATTCCCAGCAGAGTTGCAAGTCGATCCTTTCGGCGTCGGCGAGCACCATTTGCGTTTGGAGCCCAGCCACCAGATGACGTCGTCATACCGCTCATTTCCCGTCCTTCCGCAACATACGGGCCAGAGAAAGACTGGCGAATGACAACAGCATGAGAATAAACCCAAGAGCCAGAAGGGAAGACAGCCTCAGAGACCCGGCAGGACTTTCCGGGAACTGTAGTGCAATCAGGGACGCCACTGTGCTGCGGGGCGCAAACAGCGACCATCCTACAGACGTTACGTTTCCGATCACGAACGTGACGGCCATGGTCTCACCCAATGCACGCCCCATTCCAAGAACAGTTGCGCCAATCATGCCTGTCCGGGACCAGGGCACAACGACTTTCCACATGACGTCCCACCGCGTGGCTCCCAATCCGTAGGCGCTTTCGCGCAGCATGCCGGGCATGGCGCTGAACACATCGCGCATTACGGCCGTCATGAACGGGGCGATCATCATCGCAAGGACGATGCCTGCAGTCATGAGGCCTGTTCCAAAGGGGGCACCATGGATCAGTAGGTTAATTCCTGGCACATGCCGGAAATTGTGCATCATGAAAGGCTGAACGTGCCGCGCCATGAATGGCACGATCGTAAAAAACCCCCACATACCGAAAATAATCGATGGCACAGCCGCCAGAAGCTGAACTGCAGTACCCACAACAGCAGCAACCCGTGGAGGCGCAATGGCCGTAAGCCAGAAAGCCGTACCGAAAGCGAGAGGCATGGCGATCAACACGCCGATCAATGTACTGACAATGGTGCCGAAAAGTGGTGCCCACGCCCCATAATCATTTGCGACCGGGTTCCACACATTCCGAAAGGTGAACCCCAACCCGAAAGTCCTGAAAGCTTCCTGACCACCGACACCCATCAGAACGACCAGCCCGCCCAGAGCGATGAGCACAATGAGTGAGCAGCCTCCTACGATGGCCTGAAATGTGGTATCCGCGCGGCTCCGCTTTTCCTTGATTTCAGGAACGGAGACCTTGTCGGGCTGCCTGGCTGGGGCAAGTGTCATGCGTCAAAGGCTCTGGCTGTGATAACGGATGCAGACTGACGACTAAATGCCGCCACTTCCGTGCATTAGCCTTCCGGAACGAGAAGAACAACCGGCGCAGCCACCAGTGGCCATGAAAGATTTATGTCATGAGTAACGCTTTTTTTTTGATTCTTGGGACTGAGATACCCAAGACAGGGTGAAATAACTCATTTAAGGTTAATGAAAATTATCGCGCCGCTCTTATAAACTGAAACAGGCGCTGCTCGGGAGACAGAGTAAATGACCTTGCAATCCCCTCCTCCTTCTCCACTTGCTTCTGCCAGCGTTTTCATTGGTCATTTCGACCAGTTTGTTGAAGGGCAAGCGCGCGGTTGGGTGATCGATACAAGGGGTTCTGGTGCAGCTCGCCTCCATGTTCTGATAGACCAGCAGGAAGTCATGCAGGTTCTCTGCGATCAGGACCGTCCCGATGTACAGGCAGCTCTGGGACTACCCATCGCAACTGTAGGTTTTGAATTCAGCATTCCCGAGAAATTTATTGATGGGAAACCACACGAACTTTCCGTACGCCTCCCGGACCGCTCTGTTCTCCCGCTGACTAATCCGACAGACCCGGAAGCAGACCCTATCCCAGTCATCCAATTTACACAGAAATTCCAACCCCAGTATCAAAGCTTTGTAGACGGTGTGAAGCAGGGCGCTCTGCGCGGCTGGCTTCTGAAAGCAGAACGCCCCGGTGCCGAAATGCATGGCGGGTGCATGATTTCCGTCATGGTGGACGGGGTCCGTGTCGCACAGTCTCGCGCAGACCGATATCGTGGTGATGTCGCCGCAGTTCTGGGTTGCGACCCAAACTGTGGTTTCGAGATTCCCATACCTCAGCATCTTCGCGGCAGTACCCCCCGTCAGTTCAAAGTTGTTACCCTCCCGGACAATACCGAACTCAATGGCAGCCCCTTCGTCACCTCGCTGGCGGATGACGCGCTTGAGACGCGTCTGGTCGATCTCCTCGGCGTGATTGATGGACTACACCGCCAGCTTTCTGCGCTTCGACAGGAAGTGCGCGATCTGGTGCCACGCCGTGGCTACAATCTCGGCGACTACAATCGTTGGGCCCAGAAATATTACCCCCTTTTGCGTGAGCGGACGGCTCGTCAGCGTCAATTGGAAGAAGGCAAGGGCTACGAGGAACCTCTGGTCTCCATTCTGTGCCCGACCTATCGCCCTCTGAAGAGCGATTTCGAGGCTGCCATCAATTCCGTTCTTTCCCAGACCTATCAGAACTGGGAGCTGATCATTGTTGATGACGCTGGAAAATGTGCGCAGACAACAGCCATCATCAACGAGTTCTGTAAATCGGATCAGCGAATTCGTGCGGTTCCCCTGAAAAAGAATGCCGGCATTTCAGGCGCAACCAATGCCGGCATGGACGCGGCGCGTGGTCAATATGTCGTATTCTTCGATCATGATGATCTCATGGTCGATGTTGCCGTGGAAGTGATGGTTCGCGCTGCCCGCGAGACAGGTGCACGACTGCTTTATTCCGACGAAGACAAAATCGATCAGGCCGGGTACTTCCTGGAACCGAACCTCAAACCCGACTTCAATTATCGCTATCTGCTCGGCTGTAACTACGTCTGCCATCTGACCATGGTGGAAACCGAAGCCATGCGGGCCATCGGAGATCCTGAAGCCTTCAGAAATCCATCATGTTCCAGAAATCCTTTATCATTGGCGCAAGACACCCAATTCCACGGCCGTAAACGTCGCGAACAAGACCTACGCCATTGAGGCAGGTGTACGTTGCGTTCACGACCATCTCAAACGGCGCGGTGTTAAGGCAAAGGTCTCGTCCATCCGTGGCCTGACGCTGTATGGCGTCCAGTGGCTCACACGAAAGACCCCCAAGGTCACGATCATCATCCCTTTCAAGGATCAGGTGGAAACCACACGCCAGTGCGTGGAGGCTCTGCTAACCAAGACGGCCTACAAGGCGTTCGACATCATTCTCGTCAACAACTGGTCCGTTAAAGACGAAACGGCTGCTTTCATTGAGGAAATGCAGGCTCATCCGAAGGTGTCCGTGCTGACGGTTGAGGAACCCTTCAACTACTCCCGCCTCAACAATCTGGCCGTAGAACAGACCAAGGCCGACTATCTGATGTTCATGAACAATGACGTGTTCGTGGAACATGAGGACTGGCTGCATATCGCCATCGGGGAAGCTCTGTCCGCTCCGGATGTTGGGACTGTGGGCGCAAAACTGCTCTATCCGAACGATACCATCCAGCATGCTGGCGTGATCGTTGGGCCCGCTGGCATTGGCGCGCATGTCCATCGTGGCGACCCGGTCTCTGAATATGGCTTTATCGGACGCACCATGCTGTCCCACGAAGTCACAGCCGTCACGGCAGCAGCAATGCTTGTTCGTGCCGACGTCTTCCGGGAAATCGGGGGCTTCGATGAGAAGGAACTGACCGTCGCCTATAACGACGTCGATCTATGCCTGAAGATCCGTGATGCAGGATACCGGATCATTTTCTGTGCGGAAATCGTTGCCTACCATCATGAAAGCCTGTCACGCGGCAGCGATGACCGTCCGGAACACGAAGCCCGGTTCTTCCATGAAACCCAGACGATGCTGGCTCGTTGGAGCAACAATCCACTTTTCGAACGCGACCCGGCTTACCCACGCTACTTCACAGTAGACCACCAGCCGTTCTTCGATCTCGTGGATCCGGAAACACTGTGAAACCCATTTGGGAGTTCTGCGTTTCTGGATAACGAACCTGTTACAGGAGACTTATCGTGGCTACCAAGTCCAACCGTCATGTCACGCAGAATAACACGGCAGACAACACCAAGAGCGTCTCCATTGAGACGCTCAATGCCCGTCTGGCAGACCTGATTGATCTCGCCCTGATCACGAAACAGGCTCATTGGAATCTTAAGGGCCCACAGTTCATCGGTGTTCATGAAATGCTGGATGGCTTCCGCGCCAGCATTGATGAATTTGTCGATACGACAGCAGAACGCGCCACCCAACTTGGCGGTACAGCTTATGGCACAGTGCAGGCTGTTGCGAAGAACAGCAACTGCACCCCTTATCCGACCGATATCTATCGTGTCGCGGACCATATCGCAGCACTGATCGACCGCTACGCAACCGTTGCAAACAACGTTCGCGAAGCCATCAAGATTACGGATGAAGCAGGCGATGACGATACTGCTGATCTGTTCACGGAAGTGTCCCGTGGTCTCGACAAACACCTCTGGTTCCTTGAAGCCCATGTTCAGGAACCTACAGGTCAGATGCGCGACGGAGACCACGACGGCAAACGTAGCTGATTAGGCATTACCGGCCAGAAACAGAAAAACGGGGCAGTTATCTGCCCCGTTTTTTTATATGCATTTCAAGTAAAATTTTCTTCGCTTCCTCAAAGACAGCGCGCCAGATGCTCTCGCGCAAACCGGAAAGCGTCTTCATCCAGAAGCACGGAGTCCTGAGGCATTCCATCTGAAATTTCAGCCGGATTCTGAGACGCCTCTATCACTCTCACTGGCGTCAGAAGCCCTTTAAGAGCCAGCTCCACAAACATCCGATACTCTTCGAACCTGAGGGGAAAGGGTATCTGACCTCTTTGGCGCTGAACAATCCATGAAGCCGTCAGGGTCTGGAGGCTGCCCCATTCTAAGACCAACTCTCCAACGGCACGTTGCTTCAGCGTTTCAATACTCGCCTTCGCAAGGACTTCGATATCTTCGTCCGTCAAGCGCCGTGGCGGTAAGGAAACCTCTTTCTTCACCACCCAGGACTGTACGATGTCACGCAAGCCGGGAAGTATTTCGAAAGACATTCGGGCCGCTCCTGTCACATCCGCCTGCGCAGCGCAGATGTTTCTGTAACTCTCTATGGCAGGGAGGTTATCATACCTGCCAGTGTCATGGAACGTGACTTTATCCATGCCTTTGCCACAACTTCACAGTCACGGCGGAAGGTATATTGACCACAAACCGTCAGAGCCTGTTCTGACTCACAACATCTCGGACCAAGGCATCATATCGTTGCAGATAATCCTGCAAGGACAGTTCGGCTTCTGCATATCCTCTGGCTCCCTGCCCCAGACGACGCGCCTGTTTGCGATCTTCAAGCAGTTCAAGAACGGTCTCAGCAATCCGATCTGGCTCAAGAAATGGCACCAGACGGCCCGTAACTCCATCTGTAATAAATTCACTGACCGGGGCCGTATCGCTGCCAATAATCGGGCATCCCGTCGCCATGGCTTCGCGCAGAGACCAGGAAGCCACGAAAGGATAAGTCAGGTACAGATGAGCATCTGATCTTTTGAGCAGATTACGGAAATCATCATAGGCAACCTTGCCGACGAAATGAATCCGACTGAGATCCAGCTTGCCTTCCAGTTCCTTGAGCATGATGTCTTTCCAGCTTCCGCGATCCGGAGGCGGCGCACCGTAACTGACCTGATCCCCCCCGACCAGAATGACCTGCGCATCCTTTCGCTCATCCAGAATACGCGGCAAGGCGCGCATGACGCTATGAAAACCACGATAAGGTTCAAGGTTACGCGCAACATACGTCACAAGCGCATCACGCGGTGAAATCTTTACACCGTTGATCACGAGGTTCCGTCGACGCGCTTGAGCATCAGGCTGACACAGCTCGAGATTTACGCCTTCCCGGAGCAGAGAGATCCTGTCCTGCGCCCAGCCGGGATAGGTAGATTTCTGAAACTGCGTTGGGGTCTGCCCATAACCATTTGGCAAGGAAAGAGCCTGCAGATTTATGGCATTTTTCACCCGGACAGCCGCCGCCAAATCCGGACTGGGAGGGAATTCCGGGTCGAACCCTACGTCATTCCGATCAGTATGATAGAAAAATTCAAAATATCCCAAAATGGGACAGCCAGGGAAAACATCCACAAGATTCAGAAGCTCACCCCAGCCATGATGACCGATGATGATATCCGGGACATAGCCAAGCCCCTTGAGCGTCTTGGCAGCCGTCGCAACGGCTTCTGCCCTCAGGAGCCCATATTCAAATTCACGCAGATGCGGGTGCGTGGCAGAGGAGGGCAGACGCGGGACACGATAAACAGCGCGCCTGACACCAGGAATTTCGCCTGCGTTTGCCTCAGAAATGAAGACAATTTCATGCCCACCCTGCTCATGAAGATGGCGCACGAAATGCAGAAATTGACCGGGAAAATTCTGATGGACAAAAAGATACCGCACACCAAATCCCGGTCATTCAAAAAGGGCTGAAGGCAGAGTTGAAACATAACGGCGCTTCAACTCTGATTTGATATTTGAAAGCTGGCTTTCCGTTCAGGCAACCCGCTTTCGTTCGTCATCATTCTGCAGCGTCAGCCTTAGACTTCGCAGCGGCTTTTACAGACTTCGCACGAGGGCGTTTGGCGGCCGGGGCTTCAGCGCCTGCATTCGGAATGATTTCCAGAAGGAAAGCCTCAAGCGGGGCAAGGCTCTCTGCTTCCAGAGCATCTGTCCCATCAAGCGGGCCAAGGCGTGAGCCGTCCGTAAAGGTGGAGGAAAGACGGATATGATGCGTTTCTGCCGATGCCCCCTTCAGGCGAACCCGCAGACCAAGAATGGGAAGCGCCATACCGCGCGAACCACAATACTGGCCACCTTCAGACCAGGGAGAGAGCCACCCCTTCCCCAAGACAGCCTGATATTCGATATCGGAAGCCGGAATGCTGTTTTTCGGAGCGATGGCAAAACCTTCGATCCACGACTGGCTGCCCGGTGTTCCCATCCATTCACCGATCGGAGCCGCAACATCACCAACCCGCTGAACGTGGGCAGAGATTTCAGCCGCTTCGATGGGCAGAGGCGCTGCTTTCTGCGCAGGCTGCGCGACAGCGACCGAAGCCGGACTGACGGAGGTTGGACCTGCAAGCTGTGCGACCTGAAGCTTTGGCGCTTCGTGGGGGCTACCCGGTTCCTGATAGGTGGTTACCAGAACAGCTGCCGGTCCGCGGGTAATACGCACCAGAGCAGCGCCATTGGCACCACCAATCCAGCCATCTTCCTCGAATGTGCTAACGGTCACAATGCCCGGAGGCGTCCCGGGAGCACGGGAAATCCGAATACCCGGAAGCCCGGAAGGCCCAGGGTCCTGCTGTCCCGCGGCATGAAAAATGCAGAAAATTCCCGCATCGAGAACCATCATGTGAGCGCCAGACTTGAGGTCAATCACCCGGTTCTGCGTTGGTGCTTCAGCCGTCTTTGACATTCCCTACTCCACTTGTTCCCGCATAACGGGAGGAAAAACTTTTCAAGCCCAGCGGCTATAGCAGCCAGTTCAAGACAGGCATTGTTTCCGGGTTATATTTACCCGTTCCAGTCGAAGCGTAAACCCCGTTCACTTCAACTTACCGGCCCCCAGCGACGCAAAATAAATCGAACAAGAAATTCAACAGGCATTCCTAGTGGAACAACTGCGCCCCGATCACTACAACGCACCCGCTCCGATTGTGCTCCAATGTCAAAGGACAAAACTTCGAGCCCGCTTTTCCACAATATTCCAAGGGCATAACACCAAGTTTCCGGTGCAACGGAAGGAATAAATCCAATATCGGCGCTCTGTTCGCGAATCAGGTCCAGAACTTCGCCTTCCTGATATTCTCCCGTGACCTTAACCCCCGCGGCAATCAGTGATTCGTCATCGGGCGTATGTCCTACCAACACAAGCTCGACCGGAAGAGACATGACCCTGATGCACTGCGCCATGGCCAGAAGAACGTCATACCCCTTCCAGCGGCTCAGCCCTCCAACAATACAAATCCGCAAGGCACGACCCGAAATAATACCTTTCCGCCCTGAAATATTTGACAAAAGAACGGCATCATCTTCCAGCGACACAGGCAGAAAATGAGTCTGTGGAAAATGCCGCGCCATTCTCTGCGCGGTATCACGAGACGGCACCATCACCGTATCAGCCTGCCTGAATTCGCGTTGAGAGCGGCTGATAAGATCCGGGACAGTCAGATCCTCTCCCAGATAACTACCCCACGTCGCAATACAGGCCTCACAGCCTGCCACATCCGGCTCACCACAATAGCGCCCATTTCCATCCAGAAGAGAAATACGAGGGCAAAACCAGATGTAGTCGTGAACAAACACATCGTAGGGAACACAAAGATCTTCATGAAGCGTTCGAATACAGGGGGCATGCCCTACGAGATGATGCCACTCAATGCGATGAATTTTCAGCCGTAACAGCGTGTCGACAAGAAGGGGGAGTTCCTCGGGCAGTGTGAAATTGAGGTTCGGAGCGAAGTTTCTCTCCCCCATTGGCCATTCAAGTTTACACCCCAGAGATGTTGGCCGAAGCGTCAGAGCCAAAAAACCCTGCTGCTCAAAAGATTGGGCACGCTCCAGCACGACACGCCCCACACCCCCACCTGCATCATGCTGAACCAACAGCATGGAAGAACGTCCTTGGCGTTGTTCGTCTATCCGGGCCATATCCAGTTGCCGCCGGAACTGCCTGAGGGGATCCCTCTCTATAAACGCTGCGACTTCTGCATCGTATCCGGGATGCAAGGCATTCAGGATTTCCAGATTCCGCCCCATCAGGGCCTTACGACTGCTTCCGAATGACGTTGACCCTGTATGCGCCACATACACATCCGGTGCGGGAAAGTGACGATACCCCTGCGCAGAGGCCCGAAGACAGAAATCATTCTCCTCGCCATAGCCCTGAGCAAAGAGGTCTTCTCTAAAAAAACCCGTCTCAGCCAGACATTCGGCGGTTATCGCCATGCAGAAACCATTTCCGGTTGGCAAATCGATACACGCGTCTTCCTGTGAAAACAGAGCCTGGCACAGAACATCCAGTTTTCGTGTGCCTGCTCCATCAGGCACCGTATTTTCAGTGTCCACCGAAGGATAGGACAGGATGCTCGCGTCATTGGAAAAAGGCGTTACGGTTCCCACATCCGTAAAAGCCAACCGTGCCCGTAACCGCTCGATCCACCCTGAACACACAAGTGTATCACTGTTCAGAAGAACAACGTCCCGCCCTGCCGCAAGGCGCATACCGTCATTCGCAGACGCCGGAAATCCCTGATTGGCCTCATGCCGGACAAGCGTAATTTTACCGTCCTGCGCCAGCATATCCAGAAAGCCTGCCAGCTTTGGCTCTGGCGTTGCATCATCCACAACAATGATTTCGATACCCGGCGGGACCGTTGCCAGCACACTGCGCAAACAGGCTTTGCTTCCCGCCAGATCACGATACACCGGAATAACAACAACACACCCGGAACTGTCTCTGGGCCTTCTCGGTCTATGAGGCCATGCTTCCACATGAACAGGGCGCAGACGTTCGGGCAGCCTGCCACGCTTAGAAACCAGTCGGCCGACCATGGGATCAATCGGCGCGCCCACAAGAGGCCGTCCGTGCTCATCCCTTAAAAGCAGCGTCCCACAATCGCCTTCCGGCAAACAGTTTTTCTCAAGCCGAAAAGAACGCGGCCGCGACAGAGGGACATCACTGTCTACATCAACCGCAAACTTCGGAACTGACAGAGTGCGATCATCCCACAATGTCACAGAGGGAACATGGTCTGGGTCTGCAGGGTACCAGAGCCATCCCTCAAGCCCCTTGTCTGTCACACGCACAAGCGATTCACAGCGTATGAGCGCCGGCACATCAATCGGGCTTCCAAGTACATGCTGGCGGCCTGCCCGAACCTCAAGACGTGCAGCCTTCTGCCAACCGTCCGGGAGCCTGTAGCGTCCGCGAAGACCTCGTCCTGCTTCGACACCATCCAGCAGCACCCGGATGCTACCAGTCGCCTCCACATCCACCCAGCTCCCATTGGACGCCGTACACCATCCTGGGGCACCTGCACTTTCAGAGAGCTGGCTCGCCAGTTGCCGAAGTTCGGGCAGAATATGAAATTTCGATAATGCCGTTCCCAGCCTCGAAGAAGCCTGCGCCGGCTCATTCAATCGAACAAGACAGACAACGGACAGAAACGCAGCTTCCCGCAAACCATATGTATGGTAAAGCCGCTCCATCCGTTCCAGACAACTCTGAACGCGACCAATATTCAAAAACGCGATTGCCAGGGCCCAGATAACATTGGGACTTTGACGCGCCATTCTTTCGGCACGCTCCAGCCAGAAAACACCGTCCTGCAGGCGTCCTGCCTGTATGGCCTCCTGTCCACGCTGGAAAGCGGCCTGTGCACGGGCGCTCATCACGTCCCGCCATTCAGCCCGGTCTTCCGGGGTTACGACATGACCGTATCCTCCGAAGGCAGCTCTGGACGTTGTCCCCGTAAGATCAGGATTGCTATCGGACGTCACGCCGATCAATCGTCCTCGTCAGGCTGGGCCGCATCAAGATTGATGAGTTCGGCCTCGGCATCCGCAATCCCCTGGGCTTTCGCGTGCTCCAGCCATTTCCGACCTTCCTGCAGGTCCGTCACCCCTGCCAGACCGCGGATCAGATACCGCCCCAGCATAAGTTGGGCCAGACCATTCCCAAGTTGGGCCGCCTTCATGAACCACTTCTGGGCTTCAACGCGATTTTCCGGAACATCATGTCCGCCACCATACATGGCTGCGAGCGAGAACATCGCATCCACGTTTCCGCTTTCTGCGGCGGCACGATAAAGCTCCATTGCACGACCATGATCTTTACGGCCGTTGATCTGCCCCGTGACAAGAAGCTGCCCAACGGCAACCTGGGCTTCTCCCATTCCGGCCTCTGCCGCCTTCTCCATCCAGTGCATGGCCTGAGTTGGATCGGCCTGTACGCCCCGCCCCTCCAGCAGCATTTTACCATACCAGAACTGGGCGTTCACAACGCCATCTGCGGCCTTCTGCATCCAGCGGGCTGCTTCCCGACTGTCGACCGTACCGCCGACACCCTGATCGAAGCACACACCAAGATTGAAAGCCCCCACTAAATCCCCACGTTCGGCAGCACGCTCGAAACGCTCTTGCAGGGCCTGTTTCTCATCATCCGTTGCAGAAGCTCCTGTCAGAATCAGATTGCCGAAATCGGCATCCGCATGGCGGTCTCCGGCTTCTGACGCTACCTGGAACCAATGAGTCGCCACATCCGGATCACGGTGGACACCATTTCCCGTCAGGTAAAGCAGCCCCAATGCTCGCGCTGCGCCACCGTGTTTCTGCTCTGCGGCCAGGCGATACCAGTTTGCCGCTTCCATCAGATTGGGGGGAAGCTCACCACCCTGCGCATAAAGATCCCCTAGCAACGCGGCTGATTCCGCATCCCCGTTCAGGGCAGCCCGTCGCAGCCAGGTTTCGGCACGACCATAATGCTGCTCAATCCCGACGCCTTCCAGCAGGAAAAGGCCATAGCGGGCCTGTGCACCCACAATATTCCGTTCGGCCGCCTGCTGGTAGTATCTAGCCGCAGCCCCCATGTCCCGCGGAACACCAGCACCGGCTTCGCTCATGCGCCCAAGAATATCGAAGGCTGTCCCCAGTCCACCCTTGGTCGCTTCTTTCAGATGATGAGCCGCAAGGGTTCTAGCATCATCTGTTTCGGCCTGATGGAGAATGGCCAACGCCAGACCAAGATGCCCCTGCGAACATCCCGCAGCAGCAGATCGTTCATACCAGGCTCGCGCTTGAACAGCATCTCGCAGATCCTCGGGACCATTGGTCAGGATGTAACCAAGAAGAGCCTGCGCATCAGAAAAACCCGCATTTGCGGCAACCTGCCCCCAATGGAACCCTTTATGAAAATCGGGCTGGCGAGCTCCTGACGGCGGACGCGCGGCCAGGTCAAAAGTCGCTGCCGCTTTGCGGATTTCAAAGCCTTCAGGGAACCCGATCGTATAAAGCGTTGCCAGAACAAAGGCGGCTTCAACATGGCCAGCCTCTGCCGCGCCCAACATCCAGTGCGCTCCTTCTTCCAGACTGGGCGGAACCCCGGCACCGTCAAGATAGGCACGTCCAACGCGAAAAGACGCTTCCGTATCACCTGCACTGGCAAGACGGCTGAGAAGAGCAAATCCCCGAACGAAATCGCCTGCTTCCATCAGACGAATGCCTTCTTCCACCTTCCCCTTTGAAGACAGAAGAGACGCAATGCGGCGCTTGAATGTCATGATTCCAATCCTGGTCCGATAGAAGTGGAAAACGCCCGGAATGTTCGGGCGTTTTCTAACCTTACGGCTCTCTCATACCGTCCGTCAGGGCCGGAGCAACACGTCCAAACAGGTACTTCAGGATCGTCCGCTGACCAACGTCAATATCCGCCGTTGCCGGCATACCGGGCGAGGGATGGAAGAAGGCCGGCTGTCCATGGAGTGTGTAGCGATCAATCTTCAACCGCACACGATAGTACACTGATCCGTCAGGTCCCCCTGCAACCGCGCTGTTATCTCCAGGATTACTGGCATCAGATTTATCAAAGGAGTTTGCGCTGATAACATGAACCGTAGCTTCAGCACCGCCATACTGATTGTACGGGAACGCTGCGAATTTCACGATCGCATGATCTCCGAGTTTCACGAAGGCCGCATCACTCGCCTTCATGACAGCTTCCATCTCAACACCGGCACCCGTCGGAATCAGTGTCATGAACTGACCGGCTGACTGTAGCACAGAGCCAATGGAAGCCTTGGCAATTGTCAGAACAACGCCGTCTTCCGGAGCCTTGAGCAAAATAAGGTCCTGACGGAGACGTGCCTTCTCGTATGAACTGCGATATTCGTCCAGATGGTGCTGGGTTTCCGTCAGGTTCGTATAAACCTGCGCTTTCCAGTTCTCTATGTAGCTGTCACGTTCGGCTTTCATGGCAGCTATCTTGCTTTCCGCAGAATTTGCACTCTGCTGAGCAGAAATTTCCGCACGCTCGGCTTCCATCATATCGTTCTGGGCAGCAAGCGTAGAGAGACGCGACCCGACCTGATCAGCCTGTTCATGCTGGCGCATTTTCAGAACTTCAGAAGCAACACGCATCTTGCTGGCATACATGGCCGCATTGGCCCGGTAGCCTTGCAGATCGCTTTCCAGACCTGCCAATTGCTGATCATAATTCTGAACGCGCGCACGATACTCGCTTCGTCGACGCAGAAAGGCAGCTCCCTGCTGAACGGATGCGGGATTGGACGTATCAGGCACATAGTCCTTGTCGTCAGCTTCCGCTTTCAGCCGGTCAAATTCAGCCTGATAAGCGTCACGCTGCTGGGCCATGTTCGTGATGTCAGCCTCTGTAATAGTCGGGTCCAGATGAGCAAGCACCTGTCCCTTCTGTACAAAGTCACCCACGTGCACGTCGATTGATCGAACAATCGATGTTTCCAGCGGCTGCACAACAATGGTGGGCTGCGTAGATGCCAGACGCCCTGTCGTGCTGACCACACGATTGATTGGGAAAAATGCTATTCCCGCCAGGCAGGCCAGAAACAGACATCCAATCAGCCAGATGACGTAACGTGCAGAAGCCGTGGCCGGCAGATTAACCAATCCCGCTGTTGGAGAATGGAATTCCAGCAGTGCAATCGGCATATCCTGCGGCGCGAACGGGTCCGTCGCAGCACGCGGCACATGACTGTTGAAGTTCTCACTGTCATTCTCTTCTGGAGCCTGGCCATTCTGCGAAATCATGTCGGAGGAGCTCATGTCTTATTCTCCTTCGGTCAGTTGGCTGGATTCGCCAGAGTTGGCAGCAGAATTGAGATGTCGATTCTGCTGTAGCCACAACGTCCTGTAGATCTCACAGCGTTCCAGCAGAACATGATGCGGCGCGATATCCACCAGCTTACCCTGATCCATCACGGCAATCTGATGACAATCTACCAGCGAAGACAGACGGTGAGAAACGATGACCATCGTTCTTCCTTTGCCGATCCGCTGAAGATTGGCATTCACCAGAGCTTCGGATTCAGGATCGAGAGCAGAAGTTGCCTCATCGAGGATCATCAATTTCGGATCACTGATGACGGCACGTGCAATAGCCAGACGCTGACGCTGACCACCCGAAATATTGGTCGATCCCTCTTCAATGAAGGTATCGTACCCGGCAGGCATCCGCTCGATGAATTCTTCAGCCCCGGCCAGTCTTGCCGCGCGAATGGCATCATCAATGGTCAACCCTGGACGTCCGGCCGTAATATTGTCTTTGACCGTACCGCGGAACAGGAAGTTGTCCTGCAACACCACACCGAAAGAGCGTCGCAGATGGGTCAGATTAATTTCACGCAGATCAACCCCGTCCAAACGAAGATAGCCAGTGTAATTCCGGCTTACACCCTGAAGGAGGCGCGTAACCGTGGACTTACCAGAGCCAGACCGCCCCACCAGCCCCAGCATCGTCCCCGCTGGCACTTCAAAATTGACGTTGTTCAGGGCTTTCGTGGAGGAGCCCGGGTAAGAGAAGTTCACATCCCTGAAGGACAGAGCCCCCTTGATAACAGGCCGCATCCCGGTAGTGAGCGCTTTTGTCTCAGTTGGCTGGTTCAGCACTGCACCTGCTTCCCCAAGAGACACCGTCACTTCATTCACAGCCTCCATCAGCTTTGCCAACCCAACCAGTGGCTGGGCCACACGACCACCTAGCATCATGAAGCCCGCCAGCGCGCCAGCCTGCATGGTGCTGGCGTTCGTCAGCACCAGATACGCGCCTACGAGAATGACGCCGCGGCTGATGAAAGCATCGAAAGGCATCACGAGGGTCTGAGGCCAGTTGGACATGCGTCCAGCAGCCAGTTTCCACCGAACCACTTCCGCCGTCTTCTCATCCCACTCTTCACGACGAGTTGGCTCAAGCGCCAGCGTCTTGACGGTTCGAATACCAGCGACTGTTTCGTAAAGGGTTGAACCACGGTTCATTTCCGCCCGGATTTGACGTCCCATGATACGCGTCAGAACGGGCAGGAAGATAACGACAATCAACCCGATGCAGCCAGCCCCGGCAATCGTCATCCAAGCCAGGGTCGGGCTGAGCAGGAAGAGAATTGGCAGCACCACGACAAGCGTGAACATGTCCAGAAGGGTGGTCATCAACTGTCCGGTCAGGAAGTCACGGACCTTGAAAACCGCCATGAAGCGGCCGAGGACTTCGCCTGTCTGTTGTCGTTCATAGAATTCGAGCGGCAGGGCAAGCAGACGATTGAAGGCATGCAGCGAAATTCTGGCATCCAGTCGGGTCGACAGAATCAGAGAAAGTTCTCTTCGCGCATAGCTCAAGAGAATTTCATAAAACGTAAGTATGACAACAAAAGACGTCAGAGAAATCAGTGTCGCCATCGAGTGATAGTTCACCACCCTGTCCAGAACCTGCATGACGATCAGTGCCGGAAAAACCTGCAGAACACTGAGTACCATGGAAGAAAAAGCAATATCCCGAAGAACGTGCTTCTCCCGCATGACCATCTTGGCAAACCAGAGCAGGTCAAAACGCGCATCCGCTTCAGATTCGTTGACGCGCCGCTTCACCAGAAGCACGTCCCCCGTCCAGACCTGGGAAAGACGCAGTTCGTCAACAGGAACAGGCGCATCCCCCTCCCCACCCATCGGGTCACGGAGCCAGACGATGCCCTTCTCCGCATTCGCCGAAACCATGAGGCCTGCGGAGCCGTCCTTGAACATGAGAACAACCGGGGGCGTATTCCGAAGCCGAATCAGGTAACGCCAGCGGAGACGCATTCCTTTGGCAACAACCCCCTGCGATGTCAGCCAGCGCGCCAGAGACGCAGGAGAGGGAGAGGCTTCACCCGGCTCGGCCGCAAAATCACGTATATCAAGCTCAACCCCATGAAAACGGGCAGCCGCCATGGTTGCATATAGTCGGATGACTGCCGGGCTTACATCCCTTCCGGGGCCAGACACGCGCTGGGTTTGCTCCACGAAATGTCCTCTATGCTGTGGTCCCGCACAGGCGGCATCAAAGGCAGAAACGCCCGTTCATAATTCATGAATAGAGAATACTGTCTTTTCCGTCACCTCCCCTTTCTTCCATCAGAAAAAATCTTTGCAAAAACAGAGTTTCAGCGAGAAAAAATTGATTCTTTCTCAAAGGAGAGCAGCTCATAACTTGTACCTGAAATGTCTTTTTTATGACAATAATGCCACTCAAACTCTGAGTTTCATCATAAAGCACGTCATAAAAAGACTGTGACTTCTTTCTTTATCCTTACAGGGGGCCCATGTGAGGGCATTCCAACATCAATCCAACAGAGGCGTTTCATGCAGCTTCTTCGCCAGTATGCCGCACTGCCGGGACGGTTCTCTACGCCTCTGAAAAGCCGCCCCTTCCGGGCACCCGGAATCATCGGACTCAACGCCCCCCTTGCTACCGCTCTCGGGCTGTCACCCGAATGGCTGAAAAGTCCGGCAGGGATCTCTCTTCTGTCTCACGGGTTGCGCCCGGACGGCCATTCTCCCGTCGCCATGGCTTACGCTGGACACCAGTTCGGGCATTTCGTTCCCTCCCTGGGGGATGGGCGAGCCATGCTGGTGGGGGAGATTCAGGACGCACAAGGAAAACTCTGGGATCTACATCTCAAAGGCTCCGGCCCTACCCTCTTCTCCCGCCGAGGAGACGGGCACGCAGCTCTGGGGCCGGTTCTGCGCGAATATATTGTCAGTGAAGCCATGGCCGCGCTTGGGATTCCAACGACACGCGCTCTGGCCGCCCTGACAACAGGCGAAGACGTTCTCCGGGAAACGCTCGTGCCCGGTGGCGTCATTGCACGCATTGCTTCCAGCCATGTCCGGGTTGGCACGTTTCAGTATTTCGCAGCACGCGGAGACCAGGCCTCGCTACGTGTTCTGACCGATCACGTGATTGGGCGCCTCTATCCGGACCTTGCAACCAGCATCAATCGTGCATTGGCTTTGCTGGAAGCTGTCGTGGAGCGCCAGGCAAGACTGATCGCTCGATGGATGCTCGTCGGTTTCATCCACGGTGTCATGAACACGGACAACATGTCCATCGCCGGAGAAACCATCGACTTCGGGCCCTGCGCCTTCCTTGACGCCTATGATCCAGGCAAGGTTTTCAGCTTCATTGACCAGAACGGACGTTATTCCTACGGCCAGCAGCCAGATATGGCGTTGTGGAATCTAGGGCGACTGGCAGAAGCCCTTCTGCCGTCCATTGATCCAGATACCGACAGGGCCGTCACCATGGCAACAGCCGCCCTGACTCGTTTCGATCAGATATTTGGAGAGACCTATCTTTCAGGCTGGCGTCAAAAACTGGGGTTGATGACTGAACAGAAAGCCGACACCACGTTGATTTCCAGACTTCTCACACTGATGCATCGCGACGAAGCAGACTTCACGCTGACTTTCCGCCTGCTGTGCAACGCTGTCCGGACCGGCGATACATCAGATGTCCTGACCCTTTTCAACGACCAGACTGCCGCGACCGTATGGTTGCAGGATTGGCAACACCGATTGAAAAAGGAGAACGTCAGCGCTGAAGAACGCGCTCAGGCGATGAGAATAGTCAATCCACGGATCATTCCCCGCAATCATCAGATCGAGGCTGTCATCACCGCAGTCATGTCGGGGAATTATGCGCCTTTCCATCGCCTGACAGAGGCTCTTTCGCATCCGTTCGACGATGCAGACGATGGGTTCGACCAACCACCCGCCCAGCATGAGCGGGTTCGAAACACGTTCTGCGGAACCTGACGGATCAGGCGCCCTGAAGGGTCAGTCGGCTGCTGTTGAACAAACGCCTGACCTGACAGTACAGCGCCAGAAGGTCAGGCATGCAGGCATTATGCAACGCCCGGACACTCTCGTGCGTGGCATAGAATCGCAGAGTGTTCATGCTGCTGTTCATGATAGCTGTGCCGAGAAACACACCGTTGACATGAATAACCTTGGAATTCAGCATCGATCCTGACCTTGATTGTCCTTCCAACCGCGAAAGAACGTCCTTTCTGCCGCCACCGACACAGGTCAGGGCGGTGCAATAACGGGGTTCATGCCAGATCGTTTCCCGTTAAAGCGTGACCTTTTTATGATATCCGATGACAGCATCATGGCCGGGGGGATGGACTTGCCCCGGACCATGCGGGAAAACGCTGGAATGTCCTGCACAGTCTCACCCGCTACAGTCTCATCCACCGAGGCGAACCGTTCCGCGGCCGACCTTCCGCATCTTTGGCTGCCCTACACACAGATGCAGACCGCGCCTTTCCCCGTGGAGGCCGTTCATACATCGGGAAGTCGCATCACACTGGCGGATGGTCGGGAACTCATCGACGGCGTGGCTGCCTGGTGGACCGCCTGTCATGGCTACAGCCACCCGCACATCCAGCAGTCACTCATCCAACAGACCAGCATGATGCCACATGTCATGTTCGGGGGAATGGTCCATGAACCGGCCCGCCGTCTGGCCGCGCGACTGGCAGAGCTTCTGCCCGGGGATCTGGAACGGACATTCTTCACCGATTCCGGATCGGTCGCGATGGAAGTCGCGGTCAAGATGGCCGTGCAGTACCACATTAATCGCGGAACAGAGGGACGCACGAAAATGCTGTCCTTCCGTGGCGGCTACCACGGGGACACGCTGGGCATGATGTCCATCTGTGACCCCGAAGAGGGGATGCACAGCCTGTTCGCAGGCGTACTGCCAAAACAGGTTCTGGCTGACCTGCCCGTCGATGACGCCAGCACAGCCCGGCTTGAAGCCCTTCTGGAAAAGGAAGGCCACACGATCGCCGCCATCGTCACAGAGCCTCTGGTTCAGGGCGCTGGCGGAATGCTGTTTCACAGCCCCGAGGTATTGCGTCGCCTGCGGGAGCTTTGTGACCGGTTTGGCATCCTGCTGATCCTTGATGAGATCTTTACGGGCTTTGGCCGGACCGGGACCATGTTCGCCTGTGAGCAGGCCAACATCGTGCCTGACATCGTGGCCCTCTCCAAAGCCCTGACAGGGGGGACCATGGCATTGGCGGCTACTGTCGCAAGAAAGAGCGTGTTTGAGGCGTTCCTGTCTACGGATGGTAGCAAAGCACTCATGCATGGCCCAACTTTCATGGCGAACCCATTGGCCTGTGCCGTCGCCAATGCGTCATTGGACCTGTTCGAACAGGAACCACGTCTTGAGCAGGTCGCCCGGATTTCCGATCAGCTTCGCCGAGAGCTGGAACCCTGCCGAACGATCCCGGGGGTCAAAGATGTGCGCGTTCTGGGCGCAATCGGCGTGGTCGAGCTTGAGAAGATCGAAAACCCGGATGTTCTGCGTCGCGCCTTCGTCACGCAGGGCACCTGGATTAGACCTTTCCGCAATATCGTATACCTGACACCGGCCTTCACGATCACACTCGAAGACCTTTCTCATCTGACATCCAGCATCGTGGCCGTTCTTCGGGATAACTCATGACCCTGTTTGACGCCCATTTCGCTACGGCTCTTGAAAAACGTGAGGCAGCAGGAACTCGCCGGATTCTACGTTCCGTCACCCGCGAGACAGGGGCCATCCTGCGCGATGGGCAGCGCCTGATCGACGTTTCCTCCAACGATTATCTGGGTCTTGCGGATCATCCCCTATTGCGAGAGCGGGCCGCAGATTGGGCCCTTCGATATGGAACCGGCGCCCGGGCTTCCCGACTGGTCAGTGGCACGCTGGACCTGCATCAGGCGGCTGAAGAGAAACTGGCCCGGTTCAAGCACTGTGACGCAGCACTTCTGTTTGCCTCGGGCTGGCAAGCCAATGCCTCAGTCGTTCCGGCACTCTGCGCCCTTTCGGTGGCACAGACCGGCCATCCAATGATCGTGTTTTCGGACCGGCTGAACCATGCCAGCCTGCATCATGGATGCGCGGCAGCGGGCGTCCGGCAGGTCCGGTTCCGTCACAACGACCTTGCCCATCTGGAAACACTTCTCAAACGCGAAGCCGCCACGCCCGGCTTGCGAATGATCGTGACGGAAAGCGTATTCTCCATGGATGGAGATCGCGCCGACATCCCGGCTCTTCGAACGCTGGCAGATCGCTACGACGCATTCCTGTATGTTGATGAAGCCCATGCGACCGGCGTTCTAGGGCCTCATGGACAGGGTCTTTCGGGCGGTCTGGCTGATCTGACCATGGGCACATGCAGCAAAGCCCTCGGCGGAATGGGCGCCTACATCGCCGGCTCCCGGCTGCTCTGCGACTATCTGATTAATCACGCCTCAGGGTTCGTCTACAGCACGGCGCTCCCTCCAGCAGTTCTCGGGGCCATAGATGCCGCGCTGGACGTCATTCCCGGCATGGACGCGGAACGGACAACCTTGCTGGGACAGGCCGAGACACTACGGACCCTCCTGAACAACGCCGGGTTCGATACAGCCGAATCCACGACGCAAATCGTCCCCGTTCTGATAGGTGAGGCCCAGCACGCACTGGACGTCGCAACAGCCTTGGAAAACGAAGGCTTCCTGACCGTCGCAATCCGCCCTCCCACCGTTCCCGCTGGAACAGCACGGTTACGAATTGCCCTGCATGTCGGCCTTCAGAATGCAGACATCAAACGACTGGCAGAGGCCATCATTCGGCTGGCCGGAAACGATCAATGAGCCTTCCCCTGTATCTTGTGCATGGCTGGGGGTTTGATGCGTCATTCTGGACCACCATGCTGGACCACTTGCCAGATGTCGACGCCTCCATCGTAGATGCTGGCTATTTCGGTGCTCCCTCCCATCCGCCATTACCCCAGGTCCCTTATCTCGCCATCGGCCATTCAGCAGGCAGCCTTTCCCTGCTGAGTCAGGACCTTCCGGGTTGCAAAGGTCTTGTCCTCTTCAACGGATTTGCCCGTTTCTCCGCTGCCGCCGACTTTCCAGACGGTGTTCCCGCCCGTGTTCTGGAACGGATGAGGCGCCAGCTCCAGAAATCGCCAGAAGCCGTTCTGGCCGACTTCCGCAAGCGATGTGGCACGGATGAGCCACTCCCCGGCCCTCCTGCTCTCGAACGCCTTGATACCGGACTGGAAAAACTGCTTCTGGACGACGCAAGGGAGCAGGCCGCCAGATGGGGCGACCGCCTGCACTGGATGACAGGGCGGTCAGATCCGTTCCCGCCAGCCCGGTCCGGCTTTGCCAGTCCCGGCTCGATTGTGGATGGAGGTCATCTCCTGCCCCTGACGGAACCCGCTCTTTGCGCCAATTTTATCAGGCAATGGTCGGCACGCCATGGATGAGCGCAAGCACCAGATTGCCCAACGGTTTGACGCGGCACAGGATTACAATGCAGCAGCAGATATCCAGTATCGCTGCGCCGAACTTCTGGCCGAACGCATCCGCAGAGAACTGGCACAGTCACGCCCAACACGGATTCTGGAATTTGGATGCGGCACTGGCTTTCTTACCGAAAAACTCTCTGCTTCCTTCCCAGAGAGCGCGTTAATTGCGACTGATCTGGCGCCCGGCATGATTACCCGGGCACAGGAAAGACTGACAGACCGCCCTGTCACATTCCGCGTCATGGATGGCGAACATCCAGACGTGGACGACCCTTTCGATCTGATCGCGTCCAGTCTTTGCTTTCAATGGTTTGAAGACCGCCCAGCCGCTCTTCAGCGCCTGTGCCAGAAACTTGCCCCCGGCGGCTCTCTCATGCTCACGACACTTCTGCCGGGGAGCCTTGGGGAATGGCGCTCGTCCTGCGAGCAGGAAGGCGCACCCTGTGGCGTTCCTTCTTATACGGACGCATCAGCCCTTCAACGGGAATGGCCAGAGGACGGTTCTGGAACGTGGGACGTCACCACCCTCCACGATCCAGTCCCAAATGCCCGTACCTTCCTGCATAGGCTGCGCCAGATCGGTGCCTCCCTACCCCAGTCTGGCAGTACTCCGGCAAGTCTAGGCGTCCTGCGTCGCGCCATGCGCCACTTTGACAGGCACCATCAGGCTGTGACCTACAGGATTGGCCTCGGAATTTTCAGAAAGGACACTCCATGAACAGTTTTCGCGGCGTGTTCGTCACCGGAACAGACACGGAAATCGGCAAAACGCTTGTCAGCGCGATCCTGACGAAAGCGTGGAATGCCACTTATTGGAAACCACTTCAGACGGGGCTGGCTGATGAAGCCGGTGATACACCAACCGTCCGCACCCTTGCCGAACTCACAGCCGATCAAATCATTGCCCCGGCTTACGGATTACAGGCCCCGCTGGCGCCTCTGGCCGCTGCCAATCTGGAAGGCGTGACCATCAATCCGGGCCGTCTGGTTCTCCCAGCCATACAATCCCCCCTCGTGGTCGAAGGCGCAGGCGGCCTGATGGTTCCGATCCGGGAAGACATGCTGATGATTGATCTGATTCAGCAGATGGATCTACCGGTCGTTCTGGTCGCTCGAAGCGGGCTTGGCACAATCAACCATACCCTTCTCAGCCTGGAAGCGCTGCGCAAGCGCGGAATTGCGGTTCTTGGTGTCGTTCTCAGCGGCCCTGAAAACTCTGGGAATGCACGGGATATTGAAAGGTTCGGGAACGTCCGGATACTGTTCAGCGTTCCACATCTTGAAAAAATAAATAAGACGGTTGTTTCTGAAATATCTGAACGCGTTCCACCTTTTTATGTCTGTCAGCAACAGAGTTCACAATGATGTGTCCTTTTCCGGCTCTGCCATGAAAAGAACATGTCCAACCCTTGTGAAATAACTCTGCAATCATAGAACGTCTCTTCGCAACGAACTGCATCCGGCGTATCGGTGGAACATGACCACTTCGATTTCGGAAGTTCGGTAGAAACTGGGACTGTAGGGAAAAGTATGAGTATCCTGCGTCGTGATCTGGTAAAGCTTGGAGCCGGGATGTCCCTTATGGGAGCTTCCGGTGGTCTGGCTTATGCTCAGTCCGCGCCGCCTGCCGCAAAGCAGGCTCCAAAAACTGTTCCGTTCGATAACGGGACCGTTCGCGCTCTTGCTGAAAAGCTCTCCAGATCGCCCTACGCTCCTCCTCCCCAGAGTCTGCCCTCCGCAATCGCCAATCTCGATTTTGATCAGTTCCGTGGCATCGCGTTCAATCCGGACCGCGCCTTGTGGCATGGCCAGAATCTGGCTTTCGAAGTGGAGTTTTTCCCGCGTGGCTTTCTCTACAAGCCGCGGATTGGGATGAATGAAGTCATTGGCGGTCAGTCGACCCCGATCGCCTATGATCCGGACCTCTTCACCTACGCCAACTCCATGCTGCGCGTAACCGACGATCTGGGCTTTGCCGGCCTCCGTCTGCGCTACGCCATCAACACCCCCGGCGTGATGGAAGAATGTGCTGTGTTCCTAGGAGCGTCCTACTTCCGGGCCGTCGCAAAAGGTCAGAATTACGGCCTTTCCGCCCGTGGCTTCGCAAACGGAACAGGAAACTCCAAAGGGGAAGAATTCGCGCTCTTCCGTGAATTCTGGCTGGAAAAGCCTGAACCCGGTGTTGAATCGGTTGTGATCCATGCCCTGCTGGACAGCCCATCCGTCACAGGAGCGTTCCGCTTCACGATCCGTCCGGGTGACACGACTGTTTTCGATGTCCAGTCCTCGCTTTTCCCGCGTCAGGACATTACAGAATCCGGCGTCGCACCGCTGACCGGCATGTTCTATTTTGATGCCAACGAGCATAACCACGTCGATGACTGGCGTCCGGCCGCTCATGACAGCGAAGCCCTTCAGGTCTGGACCGGCTCGGGCCAGCAGCTTTATCGTCCGCTCGTTAACCCGACAGATCTCCAGTTCTCAGCCTTTCAGGACAGCAGCCCGCATGGCTTTGGCCTGATGCAGCGCAAGCGTTCCTTCCACGATTACGAAGATCTGGCGCTTAACTACGAAAAGCGCCCCTCCCTATGGATCGAGCCGATTGGGAACTGGGGCGACGGTGCCGTCGATCTGGTGGAAATCCCGACGCCCAATGAAGTAAACGACAACATCGTGTCCTTCTGGCGTCCGAAGGCACCGCTCAAGGCCGGTCAGGAGTACAGCTTTACCTATCGCATGTACTGGGGCTGGGACACACCGTGGCCGACACCGCTGGCTCGCGTAGGCGGGACCCGGATTGGTGCGGTAACGGATCACGCCGATGCCCGCATGTTCGTCATCGACTTCACGGGGGCACCTTTCCAAAACCTTCCGGCGGATGCGCATTTTCACCTGATCTCACAAAGTACGCCGGGTACGATCCGCAATGTCGTTGTAGAGCCCAACCCGAACATCAAAGGCTGGCGCACCACTTTCGAGTTCGTACCGGGGGATGCCAAAGCCTCCGAGCTTCAGGCCCAGTTGGCAAACGATCAGGGGCCGGTTTCTGAAAAATGGATGTATCGTTGGACGCCGTGACAGATTTTTCCCCGTCCGAAGCCCCTTTTCTTCCCCGTGAAGCTCCGCTCAAAATGGAGCCTCAGAACCTCCAGCAGCAGCCGGATCGCCACGGGCGCCCCTTCCGCATTCTGGACACAACACCGAAGCTGCTTTGGCTGCGGCGGTTGTTCGTGTTTGGTACGGCCATTCTGCTGACAGGCTTCGGTGTTTATAAAATCAACCAGGTTTTCAACTCGCTCGGTGTTTCGACATTGGGCGTGATTGTTCTGGTGCTGTTTGCCATTCTGGGCTTCTGGATCGCGCTATCCTTCACGTCCAGCCTTGGCGGATTTGTGTCTCTGATCTGCCGTGGTGGGTTAGGCCTCGGTATCCAGCGCACGGGCGCACTTCCCCGTCTGAAGGCCAGAACAGCCGTCCTGATGCCGACCTACAATGAAGACCCGACGCGGGTTCTTGCAGGTCTCAAAGCCATCTACGACAGCATTCTGGCAACCGGCCAGATTGACGCATTTGATTTCTTCATCCTGTCAGACACAACCAACCCGGATGTATGGCTACAGGAAGAGCGGGCTTTTCTGGCGTTCCGTCAGGCTACTGGCGATCATCAGCGCATCTTCTATCGCCGCCGTCACCAGAATACGGACCGCAAAGCCGGAAACCTGCATGACTGGGTGGTCCGCTTTGGTGGCTCCTACCAGCAGATGCTGACGCTGGATGCCGATAGCGTCATGGATGGCAGCCTGATCGTCCGCGTCGTGTCTGCCATGGAAAACCATGAGGGCGTCGGCCTGATCCAGACACTTCCAGTGATCGTTGGCGGCCGTACACTTTTTGCACGGATGCAGCAGTTTGCCGGGCGTGTTTACGGCCCCCTCATCGCGCATGGGATTGCGTGGTGGCATGGCTCGGAAGGCAATTACTGGGGTCATAATGCGGTTATCCGCACCCGTGCCTTTGCCGAACAGGCTGGCCTCCCGCATCTGAAGGGCCGTCCTCCCTTCGGTGGCCACATTCTGAGCCATGACTTCGTTGAAGCCGCTTTGATGCGCCGCGGTGGCTGGGCCATTCACATGGTACCCGGGCTCTTCGGCTCATACGAAGAAAGCCCGCCCTCGCTAACGGACGTCGCTATCCGTGACCGCCGCTGGTGTCAGGGCAACCTTCAGCATGCCAAGATCCTTGGAACAAAGGGCCTGCACTGGGTCAGCCGGACCCATATGCTGACGGGTATTGGCTCGTATGTCATGTCCCCGCTGTGGCTGCTGTTCCTGCTGTTCGGAATTCTGATTTCCCTTCAGTCGCATTTCTATCATCCGGAATATTTCGGCACGAAACCAACGCTCTATCCGCACTGGCCACGCGTTGACCCGGTCCAGGCGAAGTTCGTGTTCATCGGCACGATGGGCATCCTGCTGGCACCCAAGGGGCTGGCGTTTATCGCC
Organism: Gluconobacter sp. ESL1110; assembly: GCF_058107395.1. Taxonomy (NCBI): domain Bacteria; kingdom Pseudomonadati; phylum Pseudomonadota; class Alphaproteobacteria; order Acetobacterales; family Acetobacteraceae; genus Gluconobacter; species Gluconobacter sp. ESL1110. The sequence continues at coordinate 867,960 of NZ_JBYLUK010000007.1, read as the reverse complement.
ATGCTGTTTGACCGTGCAGCACTCCGGGGGTCAGGCGGTGTTATCAAACTGTTCCTGTCCATCATTCTGGAAACACTGATTGGCGGCCTGATTGCCCCGATTGCCATGCTGATCCAGACATCCGGTGTGATTTCCATCCTGCTGGGCCGGGATTCCGGCTGGAATGCCCAGAACCGCGAAGATGGTCGGGTTTCCTTGCGTGAAGTTGCTCGTGGATACTGGGTCTATACGGTCTTCGGTATTCTTCTGGCTGCGGCTGCGTGGTCTGTCTCGCAGGCGCTGTTCCTGTGGATGACGCCCGTGCTGCTGGGGCTTGTTCTGGCTATTCCACTGGCGGCCCTGACGGCAAGCCGCGATGTCGGCCTGGGATTGCGCAAGGCTGGCCTGCTGCTGATCGAGGAAGAAACTGCTCCGCCGCCAATCCTGCGCCTTGCGGCAGAGAATGATCGCCTGCGGACTGAAGCCATGCATGCGCCGCATCAGCCCCCAGAAGAAGCTTTTGCGTTGCTCCGAACAGACCGTACCTTGCTGGACGCGCATCTCGGCGCCCTTCCTCCAGCCCGCAAACCGGGAAGTGCCATTGATGCAAACCTCCTGGTGGGTCTGGTCAAGCTGAAGGAAGCCTCGTCTCTCAAGACCGCTCTTTCCAAACTGAACCGTCAGGAAAAAGCTGCTGTTCTCGGGTCTGCCGAAGGTGTGGCCCTGCTCGAAAACCTGCCTGAGTAAGCTCATTCCATGCCTGACAGAATAGCGTCAGGCATGGACCTTATCTGGCATCGAAGGCCGTCCGGGCGGCTTCCACTTCCGTCAGATTTTTCTCCGCCCAGATCCAGACACCGCAGAACGCAGCGCCGAGGCTTAGACCCAGCGGCGTGAGACGATAGTCCACGCGTGGCGGGATGACGGGATGAATGGTTCTGGTCACCATGCCGTCGCGCTCCATGTGGCGGAGCGTCTGTGTCAGCATTTTCTGGCTGATACCTTCAACCTTGCGCGCCAGTTCCGTGAAGCGCAGCTCTTTATGCTCTTCCAGCACTTCCAGAATAATCATCGTCCACTTATCGGCCACGCGTCCGATCAGGTCTGTCACCAGTCGCCCAACACGCACGTCACACTCGGTCGGCGCCGTCTCAGCAAGCCGCTGGGCACGGTGCTCTGGAGACGCCTCATAGGGATTATCCGTCATGGGTCGCTCTCCTTCTGGTGCGTATAAATCTTTGAGGTGCCTTCTTCCCGATCAACGATAGCCCGCTAGATAAAGTGTTCCAATTCATGAAGGAGCAACTCCGATGAAACAGACTGGAAATACAATCCTGGTAACCGGTGGCGGCTCGGGCATAGGACAATCCCTGGCACAGAGGCTGCATGACGCGGGCAATACAGTCATCGTCGCCGGACGGCGGAAGGATGCTTTGGAAAGCGCTATTGCAGGCCGTCCCAACATGCACGCGCTGACACTGGATATTGAGAGTGCTGACGGCATCGCCGATTTTTCGGATCGCCTTCTGAAAGCCTATCCAGACCTGAATGTCGTTATCAACAACGCCGGGATCATGCGGTTTGAAGATCTCACCAAAACCCACGATCTGACAGACGCTGAAGACACGATCACGACGAACCTTCTCGGCCCAATCCGTCTCATCAACGCCCTGACCGATCATCTGGTGAAGCAGCAGGACGCTGTCATCATCAATGTGACGTCCGGGCTGGCGTTCGTCCCGCTCACCACCACGCCAACCTATAACGCCACGAAAGCCGCAATCCATTCCTATACGATCGCTCTTCGCCAAGTCCTGAAAGGGAAAGTCGAAGTCATTGAACTGGCCCCGCCTGCGGTCCAGACGGGACTCACGCCAGGACAGGAGACACGTCCGGGCTATCAGCCTCTCGATGACTTTTCCGACGAGGTCATGGCACTGCTTTCCCATCAGCCAACACCACCGGAAATCCTTGTGGAACGTGTCCGCTTCCTGCGATTTGCCGAAGCCAACGGGCAGTTTGACGACACGCTGGTCAAGCTGAACGCCTTCGCTGCAAAGGCGCGCAACGGCTGACACCAGAAACAAAAAAAAGCCCCGGAGGATAACCCCCGGGGCTTTTTCAGGACGAAAACTCAGAAGTCTCAGTTGTTGAGGCTCTGGGCCTTTTTGAAGAGATCACGGCAGACCAGAACCTGCTTGTCTTTGGGCAGTGTGGAAATGTCGAAAGGCGTGTTCGTGCTGGTCTGGAGAAGGCCGCGACCGCCCAGTGAGTAGTACTGGTCATTCTGCACATCCGGGCGCTTGGCCAGCGTACGGGACGCAGAACGCGGAGCCGTACCCAGAGACAGCTTCTTGTGGATACAATAGGACGTCAGACCTGCCACATTGCCAGCCTGTGCGCTGTCAATGGACGGCATGCCGTTTTCACCCAGCGTGCCCGGCGTTGCTGCGGTTGCAACACCATTGATGCCACCCACAGCCTGAACATGGTTCGGCGTGATAACGGCCTGAGTTCCCGGCGGAACAATCGGCTGACCCGGCTGTGGCGCCGTCTGGGCAACAGCAGCACCAGAGAAAGCCAGACCAAGAGCAGCGAAAGCGGCAAAATACTTATTGGTATTCATGGAGGAAATCTTTCCATGTCTGATATGATTACATGACGGCTATTGAGACCCAACCTCCCGGAGACAAGCTCCGGTTTGAAAGATCATCCGCCGTTGCATGAAGAACACCTGAGAAGCCTTCCGGTTTCTTTTCCGATTATTTTTCCCGATACCACCCTCTCTGATCCAACTTTGAATATTGCCGCCATCCTGCCGGATTGAGTCATCCGCATTTCTGCGCCAAGGTTTCAGGCATGTCAGAAACGCAGCACCCCTTCCCCGTTCCGCCCGCTCCCAAAAAGGAGCCTTTCTCAACCACGCAGCTTGGCCGGACCCGCACCGATTCCTATGCCTGGATGAAAGATGAGAACTGGCAGCAGGTTCTGCGTGATCCATCCGTCCTGCGCCCGGATATTACCGAGCATCTCAAGGCCGAAAACGCCTACGCCGAGAGCGTGCTGGCCGGTATGGAGCCGCTCCGCAAAGAGCTTCTGCAGGAAATGATCGGGCGCATCCCACCGGCTGAAGAATCCGTACCTGTCCCGGATGGCCCATGGGCCTACTACAGCCGCTTTGAAGATGGCGCCCAGCATCCGCTTCGGGCCCGCCGCCCCCGCGAAGGTGGAACTGAGCAGGTTCTGCTCGATGTGGATGCCCGCGCCAAACAGTTCGATTACTACGCCCTCGGCGGAACAGCCCACTCCGCCAATCATCGCTACTTCGTGTATTCGGAAGACGTGCAGGGATCAGAAGTCTATCGCATCCAGGTCAAGGATCTGGAGAGCGGTGAGCTTTGCGCCGCACCGGTCGAAAGCACGACCGGCAGCTTCGCCATTTCTCCGGATAGCGCATGGCTGTTCTGGATTTTCCGGGACGACAACGGCCGCCCATCCCGGATCTACCGCCGTCCGCTGACGGGGGGCAAAGATGTTCTGGTCTTTGATGAAACCGACCCCGGCTTCTTCCTGAGCATCGGCACCAGCGCGTCCCGCAAGTGGATTGTCATCGAACGCGGCGACCATGACACGAACGAAACGCTGCTGATCCCAGCCTCTAACCCGACCGCCCTGCCAGTCGTGGCCGCTTCCCTGATCCGTGGCGAGCGTTATTCTTTCACCCACTGGAATGACCGTTTCATCATCCTCACCAATGCCGGCGGTGCTGTCGACTTCCAGCTCATGCAGACGCCTGACACGGCCACCGGACGAGAGAACTGGGCACCATTCGTGCCGTATCTGGAAGGGCACTATATTCTGGGTGCAACCGCATCCCGCAATTATCTGGCCTGGTCAGAGCGAAAGGACGGCAATGTTCATATCCGCGTGGTGAAAGCTGGCGTCAGCGGGGATGTTCGCAGTCAGGCTGTGACCATTGGCATGGATGAACCGGCTTACGATCTGACGCTTCAGGGCGTTCTCGAATATGAAGGCTCGGTTTTGCGGTACGTCTATCAGTCCCCGACAACACCGGCGCACTGGTATGACTACGATCTGGCCACCGGAGAACGCACACTCCAGAAGGTTCGTGACGTCCCCTCCGGGCATGATCCTGAAAAATACGAAACACGTCGCCTTTTCGCGACGGCACCTGACGGGGAGCAGGTTCCCCTGACGGTCCTGATGCGCAAGGGACAGGTTCTGGATGGGTCCGCGCCCCTGCTGCTTTACGGTTACGGCTCATACGGCATTGCCATGGACGCCAGCTTCTCCACGACGGTTTTCAGTCTTGTGGACCGTGGCTGGGTGTATGCCATCGCCCACATTCGTGGCGGCTCGGAAAAGGGCTGGAACTGGTTCCTGCAAGGGCGCGGCAAAACCAAGCCCAATACCTTCACGGACTTCATCGCGTCAGCGAACTATCTCGTGAAGGAAGGCTATGGCTCCGCAGGCCGCATCGTGGCCCATGGTGGCTCGGCAGGTGGTCTGCTGATGGGCGCTGTCGCCAATATGGCGCCGGATCTTTTTGCCGGGATCGCCGCGCAGGTGCCGTTCGTGGACATGCTCAACACCATGTCCGACACGTCCCTGCCCCTCACGCCACCAGAATGGCCGGAATGGGGAAACCCACTGGAAGACGAGGACGCCTACGACCTCATCGCCAGCTATTCGCCTTACGACAACATTCAGGCTCGGCCTTACCCGCCTATCCTCGCCATGGGTGGCCTCTCCGACCCACGCGTCACGTATTGGGAGCCTGCGAAATGGATTGCCAAGCTGCGTGAAGTCGCATCAGGCGGCCCCTTCCTGTGCCGCATCAATATGGATGCAGGCCATGGCGGATCATCCGGGCGCTTCAAGCGGCTGGAAGAAGTCGCGCTGGTGCAGGCTTTTGCAATCTGGGCCATGGACCGCGCATCTTCGAGATAAAAAATAACTTTCCTGCCATCCTTTGATGAAAGAAGGATGGCAGTGCCATGCACTGACGTACCCTTTTATGGCCAGAACTGATCAGATCTGGAATATGCTCTCTCCCATGAAACCGTCCATCCTCATCGTCGATACGCACCGTCAGGGCGAGATGCGACAATGTGAAGCTCTGGCTGTTGCAACGGGCCTTCCATACCGGTTCATCGAACCAGGAGAGCCTGCCCTTTCGGAACCCGCATTGATTTTCTCGTTCGGCAAGGCGCTTGAGCCTGCCCTGCGACTTCACGAAGAATTCGGTAAGCGGCCCGGCTTCATCCAGTTTGGCCGCCCCCGACATGTTGCACCACATCGGCTCGATCTGATTATTCTGATGCCGCAAGACGATTTCCCGTCTGGCGACAATATTTTTCAACTCGACATGCCGTTGAATGGCGCTGATACCGATATTGCTGCTGAAAGCTCCAGCCCGTCGCAGGGCCTGACATCCGTCCTTCTCGGTGGCCAGACCCGTCACTTTCTGTTTGATGAAAGCGATGTCGTCCCCCTCACCGAGGCTGCCGAACGCCTTGCTACGGCAAACGGTGACAGGATCCGCTTTGTGCCGGGCCCTCGCACTCCACAAGCCGTTCAACGACAACTCGAAGCACGGTATAAAAACACTCCCAATGTGCTCGACCATCGACCGCTCAAGACCGTCCTTGAAGACAGTACGCGTCTGATTGTGACAGCAGATAGCGCTTCTCTCGTTGCCGATGCCTGGAGAACCGGACATCCCACATGGCTTTATCCACTCCGTGCCAATTTTCCCCTCGTTCAGAGACTCAAACTCTCCGCCGACCGGTACATTCCAGCTCTTCGCCCTGCCCTCATCCGACGCGGCTGGCTGGCCGGAGGCACTGATTTCCTTCGCTGGTACCGGCGTCTGGCACAGGAAGGGCTTATCCGTCCCCTGACGCCACAAGGCCTGAAAGCACCGCACTGGTGCCCGAAGAAGGAAGTCGCAGACCCGGAAGTCCTTTATTGCCGGGACAGAGTGATGGACATCTGCCATCGTGTTCTCAATACAGGGCGTCTCTGATCTGCACGCCAGATCATCCCGTCACTTTACGATCTGGAAATCTGATGCCCGTTTCCTCTTCCGACATGTCTGTCTGCGTCGTTACAGTCACATATGGGCAACGGGCACATTTGCTGGATCAGGTTCTGACAGCCAGCTTCGCCTGTGGCGTCGTAAGAGCTGTTGTCGTTGACAATGGATCCCCTGCAGACAATCAGGCAGCCCTCACCGCTCTACAGGATAAATTTGGAACCGATCGTCTCCACCTTGTGCGGCTGGAGGAAAACACCGGGTCCGCTGGTGGCTTTCACGCCGCCCTCGCCCATGCCCGCACCCTCCATGACATCCGTTTTCTCTGGATACTGGACGACGATACGGTGCCACGACCTTCCACGCTGGAAGGTCTTGAAAACACTTGGCGGGCCTTTGGCAGTACCGACAACACAACCCTGATGTGCTTCCGCGAAGACCGGCGCGTTTACCAGAAAGCCCTGGCACGGAAAACACTCCACGGGATTGAGCCGGATGCGTTCTTTGACTTCAACCTGGCCCATCTCTGGAACGGTGGGAAACGCAAGGCCCGGATGGAGCACGGCTGTCTTGAGCTTGAATCCGCTGCATATGGCGGATTGTGGCTCGCACGATCATGGCTGGATCGCATCGCTTTACCGCCAGCTCATTTCCATCTTTATTTCGATGATTACGCCTTTTCCCTGCAGATCCCGGAACGGGGCGGCCAGATCTGGCTCTGTCCGGACAGCCCCCTGCGGGACATTGAAACATCCTGGCAGGCGGATCGAAAGACAGCCCATCCCTGGTTAACGCTGGCAACCGAAGACCGCCGCGTTTTCTGCACCATCCGCAACAGACTCTGGATCGAGCGCCCCCGTATTCGCCGTCCGTGGCTGCATACGGTGAACATGGTTCTCTATTTTCTCATCAAGGTGCTGGGAACGAGCCTGCGTTACATGCTCGCAAACATCCAGAAGACGCCCTGTTTCCTCAGACGCTTTCACCTGATCTGGCGGGCTCTTCGGCAGGGGCGCAACCGCCCTTTGACCTGACCTCTCCAGAAAAATTCCGCATCCCTGCAAAGCAAGACAGCAGGATGGCAGCATTACAGGCGAGCGTGCTGAGGCAGGCACCAGCCAGACCATAGCGCACGGTCAGCATATACAGCGCGGGGAAATAGATCGCCGTGATCACGGTGCGATTACGCATCAGGAAACGAACCTGCCCCACCACAATCAGCAGAGGCTCCAGCGGAATCGTCAGGAGACTACAGATCGCGGCTCCCAGCATGATGACAATATAAATCGTCGTGCCGCTCACATGCGTGTGGAGCATCATGTAAAAGACCCGTGAACCAATCCCGAAGGCTAGCGCCATCAGGATGACCGATATCCCTGCAAGAATTCCGAAAACACGTCTGGAAACCTTTTTCAGTCCTATCCAGTCCTTGCGGTCTCTCATCTTCACCAGTTCAGGATAAAGCACCGGAGAAAGGAGTTGGGCCGGTGTGACAATACCGTCTGCAATTTGCCGACACACCCGGAAAACTGCGGCATCGGCTGATCCCAAACCACTCCCGACCAGAAGGGTGGCGACATGTCCTGAAATATTGCTGAGCGTCTGGTTAATGCTGGTTGAGCGCGTGAACTGCCACATGCCTGGCAGAGACCATCCCCAGCCACGAAACGAACGGAAATATCGGAATCCATATCTGGTACGGAGAACGGACAGGGCAAAGTAGATGTACAGACCGTAGTCCAGTATGATGGTGACAGCCCAGACACACAAAAAATAGGCCAGCTTGAAACCGAGGAAAAAGCCCAGAAGAACACCGAGAGTCCGCACGACTGCCGTGCAGGTATCACTCACCGGGACAAGATGAAACTTCCCGGCCATCCGCAGCACGCCGTTGCACCAGCCCGTATACATGAAAGGTGCCACGCAGACGTACAGATCCGCCATCAGCCGGTCATGCAGGCTCCAGTGAGCCGTGAAGGCATAAATCTGCGTCGCGACCAGGCTGAAGACCACAGCACATCCTGCCGAAATGAAATCCAGCCGGACACAGAAGGACGTCACCCGACGCAAAAGATCGGCCTGTCCGTCCGAGAAAGCCTGACTGCCATAACGGATAAGCGTCTGCCAGGACTGCATACGCGACAGCATGGAGCCGGTTGTCGCCAGAGAATGGATGAGGATCAGGAGGCCAAAATCGGCAAGCCCCAAAGCGCGTACGGCAAAGGCCGTATAGACAAAGCTACACAGCGCGTTGACGATCCGGCCAACCGTCAGAAAGCTGACATTGCGAAAAATGGAGCCGAAAGCAGATTTATGGCCGGACATGAGGGCTTTCTGACCACAAACCCTAGGAGGTGTCCATGCCTGACCTTCCTCATCATGCGAGCAAAGTCAGACCAGCGCAGGTCCGCCGTGTCGAACAGACCTGCGCTGAATAGTCCTTTACTGCGACAGAGCACCGCAGGTTGAGGGTACCGCATCTCCGGCCATGACCGCCTTTGTAAACGCGGCAGAATCCGGCAGAGACGCATTCACCGTCTGCGAATGATCCAGTCCCTTGTACAGATGCGCCTGGACCACGGTTCCAGCCGCACAGGCTGCCTTGACCAGCCCCAGCTGCAATGGCGTCGGGACGTCCTGATCCGCGCCTCCCGTACCGACAAAAAGTGGCTGTGCCAGTTTCAGCGTTGGATACATCATACCCTTCATGGCCGGAGACATGGCTTTGGCATAGGTTGGCTGAAGTGCATTTGCCAGCGTCAGGCCATCTTTCTCTGCCAGATCAGACAGACCCGTCAGACATGACGTTTCTGCCGCCTTGAAGGCTGGCATGGCCTTGGCTGTAAACGCCTCTTCCGGGCGGAAATGAGGGTTCAGGCCCGCGTAAGATGATCCAATCAGAAGCGTATAGGCCACAAGAGGGCTGTAGCCCGTTGCCTTACCCGCCTGCGCCAGCATAGCCGAGAGAATTTCCGGGGTCAGATAGGGAATACCCGTTGCAACCGTACCACGAATGTTGAGGTCTGGCGCATAGGCAGGAGCGAAAGCTGCGGAAGCGAAAGCAGCCCCACCACCCTGAGACTGACCAACGATCATGATTTTGTTCTGAAGGCCCGGAACAGATTTCAGTGCGGCGCGGACGGAATCCAGAACACTGTAAGCCTCGGCCCGCGTGTTCAGATACGGATGAACACCCGGCGTTCCCAAACCCTGATAGTCTGTCGCGACAATGGCGAAGCCGCGCTTCATCCATTCCGAAAGATATTGTGTATTGCGGGCACTGTACGGGTTCAGGGAGGGGGCACAGCTATCGTCGTTGCCCACGGTCCCATGCGCCCAGGCGACAATTGGCCAGCCACCGGCAGGAGCTTCCCCCGCAGGAACAATCACCTCAGCCGTCACGGGCACGAGCCCTTTCCCCGTCACACCATCCGTCGAAAGATAGGTGATCCGCAGGGATTTCCCCGCATCCGGAAGACTCAATGCGTCCGCCAGAGGGCCTGAACTGACAAGTGCTCCGGCTTTGCGGGCTTTATCCGTCGCAGCGGCTTCAGCCGTTGAGAAGGCAGCGACAAGGCACAGACCACTCAGCGCGAAGCCCAGTGTCCGGCAAGAAAGGGATGCGTGCACAATTCTTCCTTCTCAGTTTGTAAAATCAGGGCAAGCTACCTGCCGCCCCGTTTTCAGATATCCGATTTTCTGTCCGGTATGTTAACGGCTAAAACAGAAGATGGATTGTGAAAATCACAAGACAATCCGTTACTTATGACCAAAAAGATGTCGAATATCGTCCCCGAAATGCTGGAACGCATCCTGTGTGGAGCGATGGCGACGGTTTCCCGATTCAGACACAACCGTGACCGTCGCCGTCATGCCCGCAGCAAGTGTCAGATCATCCGGCAGTTTGTCGATTTTCACGCGTACCGGAATACGTTGCGCCAGCCGCACCCAGGTATAAACAGGATCGACCGTCGGCAGGCCCTGCTCGTTCACAAGCGCATTGTTGCTGGCAATACCCCGCGTGATGCTCTCGATATGCCCGTAGAGAGGGTCATGGTAGCCCATCAGATCCATGCGGACGAGATCACCCTCATCCAGATCATGAACCTTGGTTTCCTCGAAATACCCGTCAATCCAGTAGGAACTGGTATCAATGACGTGCATGTTCACTGTGCCCGCCGTCGCAAAATCACCCGGACGCATGATCAGGTTCGTGACGATCCCGTCCAGAGAACTCCGGACCTTCGTACGGTCCAGATTGATTTCGGCCTGCCGCAGTTCCGCCTGTGCTGAAGCGTATTGCGCTGCTGCCTGCTGGGCGAGCGCAACGTACTGCTTTTTCTCTTCCTTGGAGACAGCCACGCCCGGAATGGCCTTGCGCCACTCGGACTGGACCTCCTTGAACTCCATATCCGCCTTGCGTTCCGCAACCTTTGCCTTGGCAGCATCCACAGCCACCTGAAAGTCGAACGGGTCAATTTCGTACAGAACATCCCCCCGATGGACGGGCTGATTGTCATGAACGTTCACATGCAAAATCTGCCCGGAAACGCGCGGCGCAATATTGGCGACCTGCACACGCACCTGTCCGTTCCGGGTCCAGGGAGAGGCCGTGTAGTAGTCCCACAGGATAACCACCACGACAGCAGCCACCACAAGGATGGAGATGGTAATGGTCAGGCGGACCAGACGATGGGCACTGGAGAGCACTGGAAACGGCCTTGTATCAGAGGATCAGGGTGTAAAGCCCGAGAAGGCAGATAAGGATGCCGAACTGGGCCAATGGCGGATCCCAGACGAAACGCCAGAGATCGAACCAGCCCATGAGCCAGCGGAGAATGGCCAGCGTCAGAAGTGACAGGGCCAGATTGACGACAAACGCGGAGACGAGCAGACCCCCAAGGTCTACGACCTGTGTCATCACCATCGTTTGCGTCCTATTCCATAATGATGAACAGCCGTCCGGTTCCGCAAAAGCATGACCCGTACGGCTTCAAGTCCACCAACACAGTTGATGATCAGGATTTCCTCACTGGGCGCCCCAAGACGAAGACGATCAAGAAATTCCTGCGTCATATCCGCCAGCTCGCGCTCCAGAACGCCCAGACTGTCACGCGCCAGAGCCTTGCGGGCAGGACGGACAAGATGGCGCAGAGACGGCATACGTGCAGCCTGATCAAGATAAAGACGAACACGGGCGATCGTACTGGACAGATCCTCCAGCGCAACAAGACGTTCAAAAACATGCTCGGACGCTGTCCCTCCTTTAGGGAGACGCTTCGTCCAGAGCAGAAGCTGGCTCAGTCGATCATATTTCCGGCTCAGAAGGGCTGGCCCCATCGCCTCACCATGGCCGCCAAGCTGAGACTCCAAGTCGGAGGAAATGGCCACGGCAATCCGGAAACGGTGTCGCCGCGCCGTGGGTGGCCATAACAGAACCAGCAGAATGAAGGACAGGACAGCGGAGATGAAATAAAAGGTGTTGCGTTCGATGAAGGCTTCCGGGTCATAGCTATGATGGTTGCCCAGTCCTACGAACACAAGGAAGAACGCACCGTAGTGGAAGCCTATGGCTGAGGTCTTCGGGTTCATGAGCAGCAGACAGGCAATAACCGTCTGAGGCAGCAGAACAAACGCAAGCCCCTGCAATGTATAGACGTAGGGCAAGACCCAGAAGGACAGAAAAGCCGCAGCCACAATACCCAGCGGCGTCCCGATCATTGCACCTTTACCGAACTGCGCCGTATCCAGAGATGAGGACGCCAGAACAAGCACCAGTGCGCACTGGGACAGGGCTGTTGCCGAAGCAGGCAGACTTGTCCCGATACAGAAAGCGGCGACAAAACTGAAACCGATCAGCACCCGCATACTGTTGATGAAGGCTGTAATGTAATCCGTATTATTGGCCAGGGTTGCGAGCTTAAGAGCCTCTCCAGCCGGAGTGGCCTTCATAAGCGTGCTGATACCCGTACGAATATGGAGCCGGTTACTCAACAGCGTCGCCGCACGTTCCAGAAACCAGGCATCCCGAGCTGTCGGAAAATATTCAGGGTCTTCCTTCCGAATATTCGACAGGATCGTTCCCATCGTTTCCTGCCGGTTCGTGCCATCTTCAACACGCTCATGCCACTGACGGACATAGCGCACCATGATTTCCGTTACGTCTCCTTCCTTCAGAAGCGTGGAAATGGCACGGCTGCATGTCAGAACGGTCAACATGCCGATAATGCTGAGTTTGGCACCCGCCATACGCAAACGGCTGCGATCAAGCTCTGTCCGCGCATAGGAAATCTGGGTCATCAAAGACAGGATTTCGGAGGCAAGCGCCGTGGTGCCCTGCGCCGAAGGAGGGGGATCCCCCATAATCGCAGCATGACTCAGCCCACGGATTCTCTGCCCCAGATTCTGTAATCCCCGCGCGAGATTTCGCCAGGCCTGAGGCGAGCCGGACAACAGGTTGACGACCGCCACGGAAGCCACACCGATTGCCACGGTGGACGCTCGGGCCACGCTGACATGATAGATGTTCTGGGGACTATCAACGCTGGCGACAGCAACAAGCGCCACCATGTACCCAGCCAGCAGGGCGCCATAGGCCCGAAAATCCCGCTCCAGAGTGCCGACAAAGGCACATCCGGCCATCCACAGAGCAACACCACCAAGGAACAGTCCACGATCCTGACTGAACATGGAGATCAGCAGGATAGAGACACCAACTCCCAGCAACGTGCCTAAAAAGCGATAAAGTGCCTTGGAAAGAGCCTGCCCACGCAGCGGCTGGGCAAGAATCATAACGGTCACACCGGCACCCGCAGGCGTATCAACCTGAGCCCAGAAAGCTGTGGCCAATGCTACGACCAGCGCAATCCAGGTTCTAAGGCTGAACTGGATCCATCCCGGGCGGAAGACCGACTGGAGTACAGCGGTCAAGAAGGGCTATCCCTGCCAGGTAAACGGGTCATTCCGAAGCAGTCTTACAGTTGTTATCATCAACTCAGGCCGGAAACCCTACTCCTCCGGCACTATAATGGTTAGCCCCTGAATACACATGACATGATTTGACGGAATTTATCGCCGCATTGTGATGCTCAACTCTGTCAGTCGTCTTCATGTGGCAAAGCGTGGCAGGCTTTAGCAAGAGTGGGATTTCCATCAGCGGACTCGCGACACAGGGTCCGGGCATCCGTCCCGCAGATGGTCGTCACGTCTTCCATACTGGACGCCGTGACATCACGCGCCACCTCAACGTCCTGATTGTTCTCGTGTCCTTCTTCCTTGCTCAACTGATCCTGCGCCGCATGCATTTCCTTAAGCGCGTTGATGCAGGAATCGCTGGCAGAATCAGGATGAACCTGCAAAACCTTGAGGATCTGGTTAACTCCGATCCCCAAAGCATTGATCGACGGATCATCATCGTTGGTTTTGGCCCCTCCATCTTCGGCATGAGCCAGAACCGGAAAGGCGAGCGGGACGGCCAGAAGCAGGGTGGCCACAAAGCGACGCTTGATCATGGCCGCATGATTAGGGGAAAATAATCTCGGGACAAGCCTTCTGGCCCGGTAGTCACACACCGTTGCAGAACCCTTTGCCGTAGCTTTTCCGCGCTTCGGAACGCAGTTGTCCTTGACTCACTGACGGACCATCGGTAAGCGGGGCCATCCTTTTGCGGGCGTTCCGGCCCGCTATCCGGTCCATCATGGACCACACAGTCGAGAGCCTGGAAACATCATGAAGATCCGCAACAGCCTGAAGTCCGCAAAGGTCCGCGACAAGGACTGCCGCGTTGTCCGCCGTCGTGGACGCGTTTACATCATCAACAAGAAGAACCCGCGCATGAAGGCACGTCAGGGCTAATTGCCTTGATCCGCTGGATGACAATTGGACGGCGCTGGCTGATGGCTGGCGCCGTTCTGCTTTGTACTCCGGTCTTTTTTGCCTCCGCGACTCCCGCAGACTCTCCGGCGCCTGCCGCGTCAGCGCCCTCAGGTCAGACGCCTCCCCCCGTCAAAAACGATTCTGCCACATCCGATTCCGGCAAGGCACATCCGCACCACAAGACCGTTCAGGAACGGCTTGTTGAAACGGAAAAGGCTCTCGCTCTCGCTGGAAACGACAAGGATGCGCGCAAACTCGCCGATCAGGCGGAAACATTGCGGAACCGCAGCCTGACCGGAGCGGTGCGGATGCTTCTGACCGATTCGCAGGACGCTCTCGGCAAGCATGATTTCCAGTCCGCCGAAGATGATCTGACGTCCGCCATCACTCTCCAGCCCGATCAGCCCATTCTGCGCCGTTACCGAGCGGCCATACGATCAGCCGCTGGCGACAATAACGGAGCCATTGCCGATCTGGGTATCGCAATCCAGGCTGACCCAGGAGATGCCACAGCGTGGGGAATGCTGGCAGAGAGTGAGCGGGACAGGCATGAACCAGAGGCCGCCCTGCGCGCTTACAAACAGATGATGCAGCTTGATCCCCACGCCCCTGATGCAGACAAACAACTCAAGATTCTTCAGAAAGAGAAAGACGGGCAGGAAGACTGACGGACACAACCTCTTGTATTCGTCAGCGTTCAATCCCTGATTCACTCTATTCAGGAGGATTTTCATGAAGACCAAGACCGTTCCCGTTGAACAGACACCTGCCAAGCAAGGCTGTTGCAGCAAAGTCAAAGCCTGCTGCAAGCACGCAGGACGCGCCCGTGAAATTGGTTTGGCGGGCATGACTGCTATGGCCACCATCGGACCCAAGCGTTTTCGTCCCTATTTTCAACAGGCGCTTGCCGTCATTTCCGTAGTGGCTGCCACCATCCAGTTTTTCCGCAACCGGAAGGGCTAACCCAGGCAGGCCAGAAACCATTCAAGGTCTCTGGCCGCCTCTTTTTCAAGATTGTTTCGTCCAAAGGTCACAAACGAACCAAAACGCTCCAATATAAAAAATAGAAATAAAACAACTCAGAATTTTACCGGAAATTCAATAATTACCACATCAATTATAAACCAATTCGAAGTATATACTTCTTCCATAATTTTCTTTTGCTTCAAGTCTATTTAGATTTTTTCCATAGTACATACGCGTATGCGAACCGGCCAAATTATACACTTCATACTTGAAACGCAGATCGTTCGTAATGTCGTGCCATGCGCCAATGTCGAGACTCGGCTGTGAACCATAGCCATAGATTTGAGATGGATCGTCATTAAGACCCTCTAAATATTTTGATGAATAAGAAAAGGTCGCTTTTATAGCACCTCGAATTTGTGGAATATTCCATGTAACTCCACCATTAAAAATGTACTTTGGCTGCTCTGTCAGAGCATGCAATTTATAAGAAACATTCGACCCTTTATACGTCATCCTTCCCCGCATCCAGGTTCCGCTGGCATTTATGTCAAATGACTGCCTCCACGGGCCTCTAATACTCCTATTAACCAGAGAAACCTCTACTCCCATAAGAGACGAATTATTGGCATTTTGTGGCTGCTTGACGTAAGTAAGCTGATCATTAATCAACATTGTTGCACGAGTAGTATAAATATCGTGTTTTATCATTTTATCAAAATAAGCTACGCTAAAAACTCCTCGACCACGATTGAAAAATTTATCCAGAGAAATATCGAAATTCTGAGCTTTACGAGGCTTTAGGTTAGGGTTGCCACGTGTCAGGGAACATTCAACCCCGCCGCCTTGAGTATCATCATTGTTACCACAACTGAATTGTTCAGCCTGAGCAAGATCTGTTGGTTGTGGGCGCCCGACAGACTGGCTGTAAACCGCGTGCAATATCAAATTATGAGGGAACTCATGAACAAAGGTGAGTGAAGGTAACGGATTAATATACCCGCCTGTTTTCTTATTAATTTTTCCTGTGGCGTTTGTTCCATCTGTTTCTGGAATAAAGGCATTAAAATTTACAGCGTCCGCCCTGACACCCGCAATGAGTTGAGAATTTTTCCATTTATAATGCAGAGAAACATAACCATCAAAAAGCTGCTCCTGATAACGGAAATAGGCTAGCTGTGTGGTTTGTTTTGATTTGCTTTTGTCGATGGTCTGTTTGTCCCATAGAAAATTATTCAAATCGACAAATGGTCCATTGGGATTTTTCATATCCGGAATAAACATACTGGAACCGGCACTTCCTCCTGGAGCATACCATATCTGATCAGAAGAGTTCGTCGCGTTCAGGCTGCGCCATTCAAATCCGCTGGCGAACCCAAAACCGTGGGAATTTTGATTGAGGTTCCGCGTGTAATCCAAGCGAACGTTTGTCACTCCTTCATGGTCACGATCATATTCCTGTTGAACCGTTTGGAATTTATAACCGCTATTAAGGAGTTTATTCAGATCACTAATGTGGTTAAGCGTCGCAACATTATCCTGATCAATATAATAATCGGCAAATATTGCCTGATTTGCCTTTTCTGAAGGGTAAGCGCGAGCAGTTATATATGGTTCATGATTAAAATAATCTTCCCACGTATAACCCGCACGTAATTTTATTGTGGAAATATTATCAGACCAGCTTAGATTTCCCAAAACACCGTTGGTATTCATCTTCCAGTTATCTTTACGTGCCGTCGTTCGCGCCCGATAAATATATTCTCGGCCCGTAGTAGGAGTTTGGTTCCAGATCCCGGTATCATCTAAAAGATACTCATTATGCTCCATAAAAGATTTTTCCCACCGCTCGTATGCATAACCCATCACCGAGGCAGTCAGTCCACTATTTACCGGATGCCATTCTAGGCGCGTAGCCCCCCCTAATGTATTCAAATCATTAGAATAACTGCCGCTATCAACGTAACGAGGCGCAGTCATGCCATTCCAGCCTGGCGTCGTACTGGCATTCGGTTTAAGAATTTTCCCTTTTTTGTCGTAATAATTATAACTGTCTTCTTGCCACGTTTTACTCGTATTACGCGTCCTCATTTGGTATCGAAAAGAAGTCATGATACCGAATTCTTTATTTTTACCAAATCTATCCGACAAAACAACTTTAGCACCCCGTCCCAAGTGTGGAGACATACCAGGTATTCTATTTGCCCCGGCAGACCCTTTTTCCGTCGAGTAAATTCCGTATACGTTTACGTATTTGTATAAACCTTTGTGATCAAAAGCACTTCTTGGATTCATATCGATAACAGCACCGATAGCTCCTCCATCCTGCTCTGCGGTAAACGTTTTATAAATACTGTCTTCTCCAGTCATTTCTGCTGGTATATTTTGAAGATTCACGCGACGCCTGATACTTCCTCCATCACTAATACTTGCAAGCGTTATTCCATCTAAGGTCGTCTGATTAAGGTCGGACGAAACGCCTCGTACGCTGATATAACGAGGCTCATCGCCATTACGAATACCTGTAACGCCTGGAAGTTGAGTTAGCATCTGAGCAATAGATGTTGCTCCACCAAGATTAGAAAGATCATCATACGTCATTGAATCAACCACACCAGCAAAGGTGCGCTTGGTACGTAGTTCTTTTCTATGACCTTGAACGGTTACGTTATCTTCGTAATTTTTATTATTGTATTTGGGATTTTTGTCTAATTTTTTAAGTACGATAAAATTTGAGTTTGAAGAGATAATTTTGAAGTTTTTTCCAATAAGCATCGTGAGGGCTTTGAAATTATTCATCGTGCCATGAAGCGGGACGGAACGCATATTATCAGCAGCATTGCCATCAAACACAATTCGCATTCCAGTTTGCCTACTAAAAGTAGAAAGTGCTGAAGTGAGTTTTTGTGCTGGAATTGCAAAGGTATTTTCATTGCTGTCCGCTGAAGCAATAGCAGGTACCATGCATACCATTGAGGACGATAGAGCAAGAATTTGGAATCGACTTAAGCGGAACATTTTAAAACCTTGAGAGAGACACCTTTCCCTCAAAGAGTCTTTCAGAGTTAAATTTCCGCCGCTTTTTGTTATGACACTTTTGTGTCGATAATTATTCCAGATAGATATTATTACTATCTCTTCTAATCACTCCTCCTAAGACAGCTTCTACCGCAGTCGCAAAAAGATCTGGCTTCGTAAGATCAAACATTCCCGAAAGACGCAGACCTGCTAGCCTCATGGAAACAACAATCTGCTTGCTATTATACCTGTTAAAAATTTCTGAGGCCTCAGATAACGTTTCCGTCTCCAGTAACACCTCGCCTCTTGTCCAGTCCGTTAAGCGCCGCATACGCTCTTGTTCTACAGTATCAATGCGTATTTTTTCCTGCGGCCTGATTATAATTTCGGTTCCTGCAAGAATTTTTCTCTCCGGAGAGAGAGTGCCTCCATAAATCACAGCAGTACCATTTGTAACCAATGCACGATCACATAGAGAATTTTTTGTAACGAGCATACTTCCATTAACAATGGCAAAAATATTTCCTAAATTAATGCAATGATTAACCCCAGAAAAAAAGCACCTACCATAAGAAATAGACAAAAAATTAGATTTTGAATTCACTTCTGAATAACAATCTAAAATTATAGATTTTCTTTTTTCATTTATTTTAAAAATGTTATTTTCAGTTTTATATTTTGTACTCGCTTCACCACTCTTCATTGGTACACAAAACAGGGCCATAGCCGCTGCCGTGGAAAAAAACGTTCTTCGAGAGACGGTGTTTGTCCGACTGTGTTGAAAATTCATTGGATTATACAGGGCTTTAGCCCGTTCGGTCGCATGCCATATTGCCTGCGCCCGCACAAAAGCACCTTCATGACGAATATCGCTACCAAGCCATAATTGTAATTCTTGGTTTTCAGAGGCCGTGAGGGAACTCCTGTCTATGCGAGCCATCCAGCCTGCCGCAATTTCATCAGGAGATTTTTTTATTCCCACGTATCCATCCTATCGGTGTCACTTTGTACTGACTTTCACGCTGCGAATAAAATTTTGCTACCAAAGCAAGAGAATGTGCAAGCCGCTTCTCTACAATATTCTCTGAGATACCCAGCTTTTTTGAGCAATGTTTCTGCGTGTGCCCATTTATTTTTCTTTCTATGAATACGTTACGATATTTTTCAGGTATTTTTTGTATTATTTCTTCCAGAAATCTTAGTTCGGACCTTGCATCAACAATTTCTTCCAGATGAGGTACTGGATCAATTAACATTTCACTCTGGATTGCAGAAATCGAACTAATCTTAATAACATCCATCTCTTTATATTTTCGATATACGATATTTCGGCATATAGTATAAAAATACCCCACAGGATTTGTTATGTTCTTCTTATCTACGTTGATAATAAAAACATAAGCTTCCTGGATAATATCATCTGCCTCAAAATCGGAATACCGAGCAAGCCACGACCGGATAAGGCTTTCGTTTGGCAAAATATGATCCGCCAGCCACTGGCTACGCTCTCTGTCTGACAACACGCCTCATGCCCTATTTTGATGCTTAGGGTGTTTAACAGATCTTTATTGTTACTCTGTGAAACTATTGTGATTTCATGAACCATTCCGAAGCACGGTCAGAGAAACGAAATCGGGTCGATATCAACATCGATCCTGGCACTTCCCTTGGGTTTGATGTCTTTCAGCCAGTCCCGCAAAATCGGCTGAACAGCAATTCCGCGCATGGTCCGCAGCAATAATCGCCTCCGATGCCTTCCACGCAGTACAGCCAGCGGTGCAGGCGCTGGCCCCAGAACCTGAACCCCTTCCCGCTCCGGTGCCGCAAACGCGATTTCCTTTGCCAGCGCATCCGCCGCATCGGCTGTCGCCGCACTGACAATCAACGCCGCAAGACGCCCATAAGGCGGCCAGAAAGACGGACGTCTCTGCTCCGCTTCCTGCTCCATGAAGGTCTGGAAATCATTCGAGACGAGCGCCGTCATGACCGGGTGCTCGCCCACATAGCTCTGAAGCAGCACACGGCCGGGACGTTCCGCACGACCCGCACGACCCGCGACTTGATGCAAAAGCTGAACCGTGCGTTCTGCTGCCCGCAAGTCGCCGCCACCTAGCCCCAGATCCGCATCGACCACACCCACAAGCGTCAGCTTGGGGAAATGCCAGCCCTTGGCGACGATCTGCGTTCCGATGATGAGATTGACCTCGCCATCCGTGATCTTCCGCACAGCCTCCGCCGTAGCAGCCGGAGACCCAAGCGTGTCCGAAGACATGACAAGAATCTTCGCCTCCGGAAAACGGAGCTTTGCTTCTTCCGTAATGCGCTCGATCCCCGGCCCGATCGGCACCAGAGAATGTTCGGCGTGACATTGCGGACAGTCTGACGGAATGCTCTCGGTATGGCCACAATGATGGCAGGTCAGAATACCACGCGCCCGATGTTCCACCAGCCAGGTCGAGCAGTTGGGACACTGCATCCGATGCCCGCAGGCACGACAAAGCGTCAGCGGCGCATAACCACGGCGATTGAGGAACAGCATCGCCTGCTCCCCATTCTTCAGCGTCTCATCAATGGCGTTGCAAAGCACCGGAGACAGAAACAATCCCCGCTCCGGCGGGTCAGACCGCATATCGACCAAAGACACATCCGGCATCGTTGCGCCACCATGTCGGGCCGTCAGAAGTTCATGGTGATAGCGACCGCCTTCCACGTTCGCCAACGTCTCCAGAGACGGCGTGGCAGACACGAGAATGGCAGGCGCGTTGGCCAAACGGGCACGGACGACCGCCATATCCCGCCCGTGATACATGACACCTTCTTCCTGCTTGAAGGCGCTTTCATGCTCCTCATCCACCACAACGAGACCCAGATCTTCAAACGGCAGGAACAGGGCTGACCGTGCACCAACAACAACGCGTGCCGTGCCATCAGCTACAGCACGCCATGTTTCCCGCCGACGCTTGGCTCCGAGATCCGAATGCCAGACCGCCGGCTCCACACCAAAGCGACGGATAAACCGATCCGTCCACTGCGCTGACAGGGCAATTTCCGGCAACAGGACCAGCACCTGCTTGCCTTGAGCCAGACAAGCCGCCACAGCCTCAAAATAGACTTCCGTCTTGCCAGACCCTGTCACGCCCTCAAGCAAAGTCACGTCAAAACGCTGTTCTTTCACCGGACGACAAAGGTGTTGTGCAACATCTGCCTGTTCTTCGGAAAGTTGCGGTGCGCCATGGGTCGGGTCTGGAGTTGCGAACGGAGCGGCCACCGAAATCACGGCTTCCCGCAGCAGGCCAGCCGTCGCAAGACCGCGGATAACGGCGGAACTGGCCCCGCTGGCCGCCGCAAGATCGGATGTCGTCATCGCCGTGCTGGATGCCACATCGAGAACAGCGCGACGTGCTGGCGTCACACGCAGGCCATCTTCGGGCTGCTCAGTCCGAACCCAACCGAGCGACGGTTTTGGCGCGTCTTTCAGATGAATACGGGTCGCCATAGCCAGAACCAGCCCTGGCGGCGTCAGGGTATAGGCCGCCACCCAGTCGATGAACCGCCGCAGGCTACCCGGCAAAGGGCGCACATCCAGCTTTTCAACCACGGGACGCAGGCGGGACAGTGGAACTTCACGCGTAGGTGCTGTCGCGAAATCAGCCGGAACCGTGGTGGTTGTGTCCCAGACGCATCCAACGATTTCCCGCTTTCCCAACGGAACCGTAACCAGATCGCCCGGCTGAAGCGGCATGGGGGCCAGATAGTCCAGCGGTCCCGGAAAAGGCAACGGAACGAGCACCGAAACGCGCGTTCCGGTGGGAGGTGGCTTTCGCCAGAGGTCAGGCTTGGGTAGGCTGCTGGATGCCATGCCTGTGTCTAACCTCCCTGAGCCCGAAATGCCATGATGGCCCATGACGCATTGCGTGACTGGACCGAATGGCTGACCCATGAACGACGCTCCAGCCTGCGAACGGTCGAGGCTTACCGGCACGATATTGTTCTCGCACTGGCCTTTTTCGAGCAGCATCTGGGCGGAGATGTTGATCTGACATCCCTCGCAAAACTGTCTCTGGCTGATTTGCGCGCCTGGCTGGCCCATGAAACCGCCCGCAGCGAAAAACCTACACGTCGCGCCACGAACGCAGACTCCCGCGCCCGATCCAGAGCCCGCCGCGTGTCGGCCTTGCGGTCGTTTTACCGATATCTGGCCGTCCGGTTCGATATATCAAATCCCGCTCCCGGACTTCTGGCCACACCGCGCCTGAAAAAACGTCTTCCCCGCCCCCTGGGTCAGGAACAGGCTCTCGCCGCTCCCGAAGGGATTTCCGACGACGCCTACACCAGCGCCGCTGCCCTCAGGGACAAGGCCCTTTTCACGCTGCTCTACGGCACCGGATTACGCATTGGCGAAGCGCTCGCACTGGACGTGCGGGATCTTTCAAACGCTGGCGAGAACATGCTCCGGGTTGTCGGTAAGGGCGGGAAAGAACGCCTCGTTCCCCTCCTTCCCGCCGTGCGCGAGGCATTGGAGACATGGAAAGCCGCCCATCCATCTCCCTCCCCCGATGCTCCCTTATTTTGCGGCACGCGCGGGGGGCGCCTGAACCCCGGCATCGCCCAACGCGCCATGCGGGAATGGCGTAAAGGCGAAGGTCTGCCGAATTCCGCCACCCCTCATGCGCTGCGCCACTCCTTTGCAACCCATCTGATGGAAGGCGGCGCAGATTTGCGCGCCATTCAGGAACTCATGGGTCACGCCAGCCTTTCCACCACCCAGGCCTATACGCTGGCAGACGAAAAGCACCTGCTGGACGTTTGGCGCAAGGCACATCCAAGGGCGGAGCAGAAATGAAACGACTGATCGGCGGCTTTCTGGCATCCCTTCTGGCCGTGACAGGGCATGCAGATGCCGGAGCCTGTCGCATGACCCAGGCCACAGTCCTCCCTCTTCGTAATGATGGCGGTTATCTGAGTGTTCCTGTTCAGATCAACGGCCAGGCTGCCTCCATGATTGTGGATACAGGCTCACAGGGAAGCCTGATGACGCCTGAAGGAATCAGGACGCTCCGCCTGCCGCAGGACCAGAACCGCCATACCGTCATGCAGGGGCCAAATGGGGCTCCCCGACTGGTCCCGAACAGCCGCATCGCCGATCTGCGTCTTGGCAAACTCGCACTGGGGGCTGGCTCCATGCCCGTAGGGTCTCTCCCCGGCTCTCCCATGATCCGCCCACCCATTCTGGGACTTTTGGGAGCGGATGTTCTGGACGGATACGATCTGGAATTCGATGTGCCACATCAGCAGCTCATCTTCTGGAAAATCCTGCCCAGTTCTTCAGACTGCCAGCTTGCGCCATCATGGAAGGGCAAATGGAACACCTTGCCTGCCCGCGTCATTGACGGCCGCATGATGGTCACGTTCACACTGGATGGCGCCCACGGCACCGCCCTGCTGGATAGCGGTGCACGCTCGCATATCATCAGTACGGATTTCGCTTATCGGCTGGGTCTCACGGACGAACTTCTGGCTCTCGATCCCGGCGGCACGACAGCCGGAGTGGATCTGCATGAACGCCGCTACCACTGGCACCGATTCAAACGCTTCTCCATGGGAGGCACGGTCTGGGAAAACCCGGTTCTGACCGTAGCCCCAGTCCACGATCAAACAGATATGCTTCTGGGGTCAGACTGGTTCGCCAAGCATGACATCTGGCTGTCGTATTCCACGGGTCAGGTTTTCATTCGTTAGATTCTGCAAAAATTCCCTGCTTTCATCCGTTCTTTACGGGGTGGCGTGAAGACCCACCAATCCAGAGCTTCTCCTGTCCGAGCCTCATGGATGGTCGCGGCAAAAACGTCATGTACGCAGGGATCATGCCTCTGCCCGGTGAGCGCACACAGTTTCACATAAAGATCATCTGCTTCACACGCCGCCAGTTGCGCTGTTGATGTTACTCCGAGAACAGCAAAATCAGCCAATGCTGCCTTACCTACATTCTTCAGTTTCGCAAGATCGCTCATCCTTAGGCTCCTCTTCAGGCAACCATGCTCTCACTGACACCTTAATGTCCTAGCAACAAAAGGACATCATTCATGGCACTTCACGGGTTATCACGTTTCACGGATCGAAAAGTCCTTGTAACAGGGGCCGCATCCGGGATTGGGCACGCAACCGCTCTCCGCTTTCTGGAAGAAGGGGCACATGTTCTTCTGGTTGATCGGGACGAAGACAAACTGAATGATGTCATGACGTCTCTTGACCCGGCAAAAGCGACGGCTTCCCTAACTGATATTTCCCAACCCAAACAGGTTGAAGCACTTCTCACCTTCACACAACAAACCTTCGGAACACTTGATGTCCTGGTGAATAATGCTGGCGTCACGACAATGGGGACTGTGCTGGATGGCGATCTGTCCGCCTGGGAGACGGTCTGCGCCACCACATTGACCGGCACCCTGAATGTCAGCCGGACTTTCCTGCCACTCCTCATCAAAAGCAAAGGCAATATCGTCAATACGGCTTCTGTTTCGGGTATGCGCGGCGACTGGAATACAGCCTATTATGACGTGGCCAAAGGCGGCGTCGTGAACCTGACCCGCGTTCTCGCCATGGATCATGGTAAAGATGGCGTCCGCATCAATGCCATCTGCCCATCCGTAACCCGGACCGCCATGACAGCAGAGGCCGTGAAAGACGCTGCTTTTGTTAAACGTGTTGAGGACCGGATTCCTCTGCAACGTCTGGGCGAGCCAGAAGACATGGCCGCAGCCATCACCTTTCTTGCCAGCGATGATGCTGCTTACATTACGGGCCTCATCATGCCAGTTGATGGAGGCGTGACCGCATCAAACGGGCAACCTCCCTTCCCTATGAACTGATTTACTCCACGTCTCCGCGCTTGTTCTGCACGGAGACGTTGCCTGAATGCGTTGAGAAAAAATGTAGATTCCTGCCTTTGGGAAGCGGCGGCTGGTCATTTGAGAGCGTAAAATACATTCTGTTTTCACGCAGGTTCCAGAGAACAATCTTGTTCTCGAAAAACGGCAATCCCAGACTGCCAATCTGAACATCGTCCTGAAAAAGAACCTTCTCGTCTTCAATGGAAAGACCACCCATTGTCATATTGCTGACCGTCGCCACCTGCCCGACACTCATAAAGCCATCATAATGCGTGAATTTTTTCTGCTCACCCAACCCTGAGAGACTGTCTTTCAGAGAGGAAACCCAGGCGGATGGAAACGTCGTGTACGTCAGGTCAGGATTAAAGCTGATGTGCCTTTTCTTACCGCCAATCCGTAGATGAACTGTAAAATCATCTTCCATATACAAAGAGCGACTCTCTTCCCCAAGGAAGGTGTCTATTGCGCCCTTACAGGCAGCGTCGCGGCTGAACTCAAGATAAGCAAACTTCCGCTTGGGAATGTCTATCAAAACAGAAAGACGGGAAAGCGCGGCTCGCCCCAATACACCAACAATCGGCCTGCCATCCACGCTTTGTGCTGTTGGCCGCTCCAGCAAAACAGCATCCACATCTTTGAGCGCTACACCGTCCAGAACAAGCTCAGAAATTTTGGAGTGATACGCCCGTTCCTGATAGGTCCCGTTGATAATGACCCTCGCATCTTCATCGGCCTGCGGAAACCGGACGTCCCCAGAGTTGCGAATGTAAATATAATCAAATGCGGGACTGACATACATTGCAGCCGGTTTGCCATTGATGGTCACGGGGATCAGCGGCGCATCACCTTGCCCTCCCAGAAGAGGCAAAAGAATCGGCGCAGTCACACACTCGACAGAATTTTCAGCCTGCGCGGTTTCAATGAACAGCCCTGAGGACACAAGAAGAGCAAGAACCAGTTTCTTCATATTCTGTGGCCTTCCAGGCAACACGCTCAGTATTTCAATACGTCATCAGCTCTGGGGCCATCTGTCCCCTCAGTCTTTTTTGCTGATGTCTTTCTCCGTTATAATCACCCTGCGACAGCAGACTGAATATTGAACGAAACAGAGCGCCCCTCATAAAAAAAGCCTCCAATCCAGATCAGGATCGAAGGCTTTCAAACATATCAAAGCTCAGAAGACTTATTCGCCCTTGAGACGGCTATTGCACTGGGACCAGTATCCGCCGCCCTTCTGGATCCACTTAAGGTTCCCGTTCTTCCCCGTTGCCTTGTTGGCATTGTACTGCGCCACACAGGTCTTCATGCGGGCCTTGCCAGGTGTCAGGCTGGAGAACTGAGAAGATACCGCCGCTGGGAACACCACATTCCCAGACGTAACCGGCACAGTCTTGGATTCAATCGGAGCCTTGGTCCCCGCAACAGAAGAGTCAGGCGGGTTCGCCTTGCCTGTCGTAACAGGCACCGTCGTCGTGGGAGCCGTGGCCGCAGAAGCCGGAGCGGCAGCCTCAGGCGTTGCATCCGGTGTTTCCGTACCACAGCTTGCAGCCTTGAAAGCCTTGTAGCTTTGGCCATTCAGCGTACCGCCCTTCTTGGCGGCCTGGAAAGCAGCGTGACATTCCTTGGCCGTCATCGCGTGAGCAGGAACAGTAGCGAGCCCGGCCGCCAGAACGGTGGCGAGGGTTAGGCGGGACAGCAAACGGTTGGAAACCATGAAAAAACATCCTTGTCTGTCAACCGGAAGGTCGTAGCCTCCCGGCCCGGAAACGCCAGTGACTACGCTCAGTTGATACGCTCAGTTGATACGCTCACCATGCATGGTCATGTCGAGGCCTTCAAGTTCCTCTTCTGCAGAAACGCGCAGCCCCATGACGCGATCCAGAATCTTCAGGATCACGAACGTCATGATAACACACCAGACAATCGTCACGCAGACCGCTTCGGCCTGCACCAGAAGCTGCGACAGACCTCCAACCGTTCCCGTCGGGTTGGCATCCGTCGCAGAGAGCGGACCGTAAGCGAGCAAACCCGTCAACAAAGCACCAATAATGCCACCGGTTCCATGCACGCCAAAGGCATCAAGGCTGTCATCATAGCCCAGCGCGTGTTTGAGCCATGTCGCACTCCAGAAGCAGACCGCACCCGCGATCAGACCGATCACGACGGCACCACCCGGAAGAACGAACCCAGCAGCCGGCGTAATCGCGACCAGACCAGCCACAACACCGGAAATGATACCCAGAGCTGTTGGCTTTCCGGTACGCGCCCATTCCACGACCATCCAGGCCACGCCACCTGCAGCGGCCGCAAGCTGTGTCGTCAGCATGGCCATGCCCGCACGGCCATTCGCACCCAGAGCAGACCCGGCATTGAAGCCAAACCAGCCAACCCAAAGCAGGGATGCACCAATAATGGCGTAGGTCAGATTAAACGGAGACATGTCATCCGTACCAACGCCACGACGCTTGCCCAGAACATACGCACAGACCAGGCCCGCCACACCGGAGTTAATGTGAACGACTGTACCGCCAGCAAAATCGACAGCCCCCAAACCAGCAACCCAGCCGGTTGGGCTCCAGACCCAGTGAGCCACAGGGGCGTAAACCACAAGCAACCAGAGAATGGTGAAAACGCACATGGACGAGAACTTCATGCGTTCCGCGTAAGCGCCTGTAATCAGCGCTGGCGTGATGACGGCAAACGTCATCTGGAACATCATGTAGACGCTCTCAGGAATCGTCATCGGCACAGCGGCCGCAGTCCCAGCGCCCAATGTAAACGCAGAATCTACACCATTATGGAAGTTCGCAGCCACACCGTTCAGGAGGGCCCGGGACAGATCACCAATCCATGGCGTACCATTCGAGAAAGCAAGACTGTAACCCGCCACCATCCAGACGAGGCTGGCAATGCAGCAGATGGCGAAAGACTGGATCAGCGTGGCAAGAACGTTCTTCTTGCGCACCATGCCGCCATAGAACAGCGCCAGCCCCGGAACAGTCATCATCAGCACAAGCGCCGTACTGACCAGCATCCAGGACGTGTCACCCGTATCAATGGCCGCCGGAGCATCCGCAGCCATGGCAGAAACGGGCAGAAAAGCCGCGGCTGCCATGAGTGAAAGACAGGAGCCCTTCATCACAGAGCGCCCTCCCCGGTCTCTCCCGTGCGGATACGGATAAGCTGATCCAGGTTGGAGACCATGATCTTGCCATCACCGATCTTCCCTGTGCGAGCAGCCGTCATGATCGCCTCAATGACGTCTTCCACGACAGAATCCGATACAGCAATTTCGATCTTGAGCTTCGGCAGAAAACTGACGTGGTATTCGGCCCCACGATAAATTTCCGTCTGGCCTTTCTGGCGACCGAAACCTTTGACTTCCGTGACGGTCAGACCTTGTACGCCCAGCGGCGTCAATGCCTCACGGACATCGTCAAGCTTGAAGGGTTTGATAATGGCGGTGACGAGCTTCACGAACGGCATATCCTCGTTGGGTATCAGCAGACTGGCGGGCAGTATGGCCCAGATTGTACCAGTTCAACAACAATATACGAAACAGCCCGGAGACGCCGGAAAACCGACATGTCCGGGCCTATGCAACAGACCTTACCCTGCCAGTACCTCAGAACGTGGCGTTGATTCGCCCGTAATAATAGCCACCCGTGATCCCGATTCCGGCAGAATCCGTATCGTAGATCATAGCCCCCAGGTAGTTGTTGTACTTGCTCACCCGGCGCGGACGCTGGTTGAAGATGTTGTTGGCACCCACGGCGAAGTGCCACACGTGATTGAGACGATACCCAACCTCAAGATCCGTCAGCCAGACTGGCGTATTCTTGAACTGCCCCCAGCAAACATTGGAATACTGAAGGCTCTGCCCCTTGCAGGTGAGACTTGCAGGCGTTTGATCCTGATACGTCAGCATGGAGGTCGTCTCGCCGTAACGGGTCTGACGGACGTTCACATCCCACTGACCAATGGTCCAGTACGCGTTCAGAATGATCTTGCTACGCGGAGAGGTGGACGTCAGATACGCAATGCTCTGCTCGTTGAGGTAAGGATTGCCCTGTGAGTTTGTATTGATGTGGCTGACGCGTGTGCGGTTCAGGTTGAGCGCCATCGTCAGATCAAGATTTCCATACCGATGCATATGCAGCAGATAGTCGGACTGGATATCGAGACCCTGCGTTCGCGTACTGCCTACATTGGCGAAATAGTTGGCAGACACGTCAGCGGACGTAATATCTGTTGGCAGCGTCGCACCCGTCATGGCGATCGCCGAGATCGCCGTATCACCGTAAATGGAGCCTGCACCGGAAATACGGTCACGAATGTTGATCTGGTAGACATCCGCAGAGATATGCCAGCCATCTACCGGCTCAAGAATGATACCGCCTTCTGCACTTGTAGACCGCTCGGGCTTTAGTTTCTGTGCACCCAGTGCGCGTCCTGCCGCACCTGAAGTCGACAGAAGGCCGGAAGCACCCGTTGGAGAAACATTCAAAGCACTGAAGTTTTCTTCCGGCAGGGTCGGCGCGCGGAAACCGTTACTGATCGTAGCACGGACAGCAATACGCTTCGTGATGTCATAGCGCGTGGAGATCTTGCCGTTCTCAGTGTTGCCAACGTCGGTGTAATGCTCAAACCGGCCAGCAAAATCGAGATCCCAGTGCTTCAAAGGATGGAAATCACCATCCAGATAGGCTGCCCAAACGTCACGGCTCCATTTGCCTGAGTTTTCAGGCATCAAGCCCGCATATCCTTGCGTTCCGCCCTGTGTGTAAGACGCGATTTCGCCGGGCCAGATCTGATAAGTTTCAAGACGATGCTCGCCCCCGAAAGCCACAGTCACAGGAACAAGGTTCGCAATCTTCAACTGACGGCGGAAATCAAGATTGTTCGTCCACTGCGACAGACGATAGGTTTCAGCACGAACCGTCGTCGGAGACGTACCCGTCTCCTTAATCAGATTCGGGTTGGCCGTATTTTTGTTGCCGATGTCGTTTTCATCCGCACCATAGGTCGAGCTGAGATCCCAGGAGAACCCGAGGAAATTGTCACCCTTCAGACCCAGCGTGGCGGCGTAATCGTTCTCTTCAATGGTTTCGAGCGGCGAGAACCCATAGGGATACAGTGTCGGCGCCACAGACGGCATACGGTAGTTTTCGTAAGCTTCGGAATGACGATGGGCATAGGTAATGAGGCCATAGCCCTTCACGCCTTCCGTCAGCGTCTTGCCGAATTCAATGCTGAGATTCTCGCGGGTTTCTTCCGGCGTGCTCAGGATTTTGTTGGAGTTGTGCGGAACCGTATAGCCCTTGTATTCCGAGTTCCCAGGCACCGTCCGCACGTCTGTCGTGTTCGGAACCATATGATCGGTGTGATAGACCTGCCCGCTCAGGTGAACGTAGCCGTCCCCGAGAAAGCCGAAGCCGCCATCCGCGCCAAGCTGATACTGCCAGCCATCACCATTATAGGCATTCGCGCCCGTCTGAGCCGTCATGTTCAGCCCGTGCGGCGTTTTCTTAAGGATGATGTTCACAACACCCGCGATTGCGTCCGAGCCATACATGGCAGCAGCGCCATCACGCAAAATCTCGATATGATCAATTGCCGAAGCCGGGATCATGTTGAGATCCACAGGGGTCGATCCCTGCTGCGGGCCCGCATCCGCATAAATATTGGCTGTCGTATGACGGCGCTTTCCATCCACGAGGACCAGAACCTCATTCGGATTCAACCCACGCATCCGGATCGAGGATGTCAGCGCACCGGCATCACTTCCCATGGCATTAACCGTAATGGAAGGATCCGTGCGGACAATAGCATCCGCCAGGTTCATCTGGCCGGAACGGCGCAGCGTTGCTGCCGACAGAACACTGATCGGGCTCGTGGAATCCCGTGCGCGACGATTAAAGGCGTGCGTACCGGTCACGATCATCTGTTCGTTGCTGTTGCTGTTCACAGCATGGAGGCGATGCGGCGGCCGGACTGCCTGCTGAACGACTGTTTTCTTCCCTGTTTTCGTAACCTTTGAATTTGCAGGCTCCGCGCCATGAGCTGTTTTGTGTACTGCGGCAACAGCCCGCTGTATTGGATATGAAGCCGTAATGATCGTAGTAACGAGAAGAAGTGACTTAAGGCGCATTACAGGCAGTCCTAATCAGATCCATGATTTGGTTCAGATTAGAAACGTTTTAAATTATGTCTACATTATTTCGACAATGGAACATGTGTCTTGGTGCTCCCGGTGCATAAATGACACACTTTTCGTGTCTGAAACGAAATTTTCAGACACACCAAAAGCACTCGGGGGGAATTTCACGAAATAACGGGCGTTTTCAAATCCGGTCCTCGATACCGCCCATCCATGGGGCGGTTAACCGCCGGAGCCATCAGACTTTCCGGCCATGCCTCGGTCGTTGGGGAGTCCGCAACGACCGCCATACGACCGCGCGGCAGACATTCAGGCAGCTCAGTCTGAATGCGATGCAGCATCCGCTCCCGAAGATCACAGGACAGGTTCCACATGTTTCCGGCATCCTTGGCACCGGCAATCATGCGGATTGAAATGACCTGCGCATTACTGTCCGCAATCTGACAGGCGACGGAAGAGCGGTCCTGATCCCAGTCTGGGCACTGCTCGATTTCTTCCATGAACATCTGCCGGAGCTTATCCATCGGCGTCCGATAATCCAGCCACAAAAAGATGGAGCCAATCAGAGATTGTGAGCTATGCGTCCAGTTCTGGAACGGGTTCTCCAGAAAATAGGAAATCGGCACAATGTAGCGGCGGCGATCCCACGTTCTCAACACCACATAAGTCGCATTGATTTCCTCAACCCAGGCCCAGTCTCCATTCAGGATCAACATATCCTCCATACGGATCGGCTGCGTAATGGCAATCTGGATGCCGGCAATCAGGTTCGACAGAGCAGGACGCGCAGACAGACCAACGATCAGTGATGCTGCCCCGGCAGATGCAAAAAGCGATACGCCGAATTTCTGAACAGAATGGAACACCATCAAAGATGCCGCGACAGTCAGCACTCCAAAAGTAATTTCGATCAAACGCCGCAAAACACGGATCTGCGTCTGATGAGAGCGGACCGTGATGTCATCCACGTTCTCGCGAGCGCTGATCCGGTTGAGATACTGGTCCGTCGTCAGCCTGAAAGCCCGGATAATTCCGAAACCCAGATTCATGATGAACAGGCAGGCCAACGTATGCGCCAGAAAAGTTTCTGTCTTGGGAGAAAAACCTTCCGTGGCTGGTAAAGCAGCACTCGCTGCAATGATCATCAGAAAATAACTGATATTCAGCCGCAACCTGTTGATGATGGCATGAATGAACTGGATTTTCCGCAGCCCTGGCAGTCGTGGCAATGCGCCGGTAATGAGGCGACTTAGCAGAAGCGCAATCACTGCGGCCGCGCAGAGCAGCAGAATGGAACCAAGCGGGTCAGGCAGCCAGTCAAACTGGTGACGGAGAGTGGACATCGAATCCACGTAATTCTGTCTGAACATGAGTCTCCCTAGGCAGTCATGAGCCGTTCCCCCTCAGGGCACGCAGGGACGGTATCCTGAACGAATGAAACGCTATTTCCGGGTGTTCCGCAGCAGATCCACCGAAGAACATTCGGCTATAACCTCGTGGGCCCGGAACCGTTCCCGAAATAGGACGTCGCTCATTTTCACTATATTATTTTGTGACTATTTTCCCTTCCACGATTCTTGTTGCCAAAAAGAGACACCGTACACACCCTTTTCAAAGCGGCTTGAAATCCAAACATCAAGAAAGACGGATTTGGCAAAAATCCTGAATTTATAAGAAGTTTTTAGTTTTATGTCGCAACAATATTTAAACACCGATCCGTGTTGATGTTTTATTCTATTGACGTAAGATTTGCGTAATTTCTAAAATTTACGATCCAGAGAAGTTTTATGGCGATCAACTCTCCTGTTTTGTCCTCCGTGCTGTCATTCGCCCTTCTTATGTCCGGCACCTCCGCCACAGCGTGGGCCGCGACACAGGATGAACCCTCCAAGACGAACAACAAGTCCCTTAACCCCTCCCGCCACCACACGCAGAGATCGCGCCATACATCTTTCGGATCCGTGAAAGACGGAGGGGATGAAAACCTCACGGTGCGCGGCCATACCCACACCGTGAATGGGGGTGCATTGGGGACCAAGCGCGTTCTGGATACACCGTTCTCAATCAGAACCGTTACCGCAGCAGAGCTTCAGGAACGGCAAGTCAAATCCCTCGCCCGCGTCTTTTCGCAGGACGCATCCGTCATTTCAAACGGCGACACGTATTCGTTCAATGCCTATTCCGTCACGGTCCGCGGCGTACCACTTGACGACTATAACGGCTACAAGATCAACGGCACGCCCTTCTTCATGACGACCGTGGAGCTACCGCTTGAATCCTTCGAGGCAGTACAGCTTCTCAAGGGGGCTTCCGGCTTCATGTATGGTTTCAATGCGCCAGGCGGCATCATCGACTTCCAAACCAAGAAACCAACCGACACACGCACGTTTTCCTTTGACGCAGGCTACAGTTCAGGCGCTGTAGGCAGCCAGCACATTGACACAGGCGGCCGCCTCTTCCGGAACGACATCGTCGGATACCGCCTCAACCTCACGCATGAAAATGGTGAAACCTACAGCGGCTCTCACGTCACCCGGTTCTCAGGGTCCCTGTCCACGGATGTACGCCTGGCTCCTAACCTTCTCTGGACGGCCGATGCCATTTATCAGGACCGCCAGGTCCGGGGTGGCGTACAGGACTTCTTTATTGATGACCCGTCTGCCTATGGCAGCAACCGCCTGCCCGATGCCATCAGCGGCCACAAAAACCTGACGGCCTCTCCTGCCAGCATGTTCACATCTCACACGCTGTTCGTTTCCACGGGACTACACTGGGACATCACGAAAAACTGGACCGCACGCATCGATTACAGCCACAGCATGGATTACCGCCGCTATCGCGGGGAGTGGATGTCTCTGCAAAACCAGGCCGGCGACTACAACACCTACATGAGCACCAATCCCGGAAGCTGGGCGCAGTACGATCAGGTACAGGCCATTCTGGAAGGGAAGTTTAGAACGGGCTTTATCCGACATGACTTCACAATGGGCGCTGCCTGGCAGGGCTTGAGCAAATATCTGCCTTATGATTCCGATTACGTTGATATCGGAGGACAAAACCTCTACGCGCCCGTCATCAGCCGTTCCTACAGCGGAAGCTGGAACACAGCGACTTACAACAATTACCGCTCCGATCAGGTTGGTCTTTTCGGAAGCGACACTCTGACGTTTGACAAACACTGGTCGTTGCTGGCGGGCATTCGCTTCACGGATTTCCACCAACTGACCTGGAAGGCTTCAGGCGCAAAAACCGCCCTGCGCACCACCCCTCTCACCCCGACAGCCGCGCTGATGTTCCATCCGTGGAAAGACACCACCATTTACGCCAGCTACGTTCAGGCACTGGAAAACGGTGGAACCGTCGGCGATACCTATAAAAACGCACGTGAAACTCTTCCGCCAATCCGTTCAGATCAGGTGGAAGTCGGTGCAAAAGTGGCCCGTGCCACCTGGGACCTGACAGGCGCGCTCTATCGCATCACACGGGGCGCGCAATACGCAAACGCTGACAACGTATACGTCTCGAATGGTACCGTCACATATCAGGGCGCAGAACTCAGCGGCCATGTGGATCTGCCGTTTGGCATTACTCTCACGGACAGTCTTGGCGCTGAAGGCGGGAAATACAGCAAGGCGGATGCGACCATCAAAGGGAACAAGATCGAGGGCATTCCGCTGTTCCAGAACGTGTTCCAGCTGACAGACCGTATCCCCGGCGTACCGGGTCTCTCAGCCACGGCGGAAGTTCACTATACCGCCTCCATGTGGGGCGATAGCTCCAATACCTACCACGTCCCAAGCTATACTCTGCTCAACCTGCGAGCCAGCTATCGCACCAACATCGGGCGCCACAAAGTGACCCTGCGTGCTGAACTCGATAACGCCACGAACCTTCATTACTGGGGCTTTCTGGCATCCGATTACTTCTTTGTCGGCACGCCACGGGCTGTTTTCCTGAACGCACGCTTCGATCTCTGATCTCCGCAAGCACTCCCTTCCCTCTTCCGCTCCCAACCTCACAGGAGTAGGACAGGGGGCAGGGAGATGAGCACAATGAAAAAGACACATTACGACCTGTGCATTAACGGAGCCGGACCGGTTGGAGCGACGCTCGCATGCCGTCTGGCCGCAGAGGGCGTAAGTGTTCTGCTGATTGACCGTGCGCCTCTCCCGGGCATGGAAGACCCCTCTCTGGACGGTCGCGCCTACGCCATTGCGGAAGGCTCACGTCAGATGCTTGAAGCAGCTGGCATCTGGGACAATCTGCCCGGCGTCTCCCAGCCCATCCGTGAAATCCGCGTGTCTGATGGCCGCCCGCATGAAGCCGCCTCTCCGCTCTTCCTGCATTTCGGCGTAGACGATGCACCGGAAGGCATGAATTTCGGCTGGATGGTCGAAGCCCGCGACTTGCGTGTCGCCATCAATCAGACGCTGGGACAGTATGAAACGCTGGATGTGCGTGCGCCCGATACCGGCACATTCACCTTCCATCCGGATCACGTCTCCATCCGTCTAGCCTCTGGCTCCACCGTTACGGCGAAACTTGCCATCGCCGCAGAAGGTCGCCGTTCACCCCTGCGCGAACAGGCCCGCATTGGCCTGACGAAAATTCCCTATCATCAGTACGGAATCGTCGCGACGATCGCGCACGAAAAGCCGCATGACGGCGTGGCTCTGGAACACTTTCTGCCAGAAGGCCCGTTCGCCCGCCTGCCCATGCCCGGCACACCGGAACACCCACACCGCTCCGCTATCGTCTGGGCAGAAGGCGAAGGTCGTGCACAGCGTTTCCATAGCCTCCCGCATGACGTCTTTGCACGGGAAATCAAGGCTCGCATGGGAGACGAGGATCTGGGCGCGATTACTCCCATCGGGCGCCGCTGGATCTATCCCCTCTCCGCGCAATACGCCCAGACCTACATCGCGCCCCGTCTGGCCCTTGTTGGAGATGCCGCACACGGTATTCACCCGATTGCTGGTCAGGGCCTGAACATCGGGTTTCGGGACGTCATTGCCCTTGCCGATCTGCTGATCGAAGCTCACAGCCATCGTGCCGATCCGGGCAGTCGCGACCTTCTGACGCGCTATCAGCGCCGAACGCGCCCCGGCAACATGGCCATGCTGGCTGCGACTGATATTCTTGAGCGTCTGTTCGGGAACGACAATCCACTCCTTCGGCGCGTGCGCGATCTGGGTATTGCAGGGGTGCATCGTTTTCCTCGTCTGAGACAGGCCTTTGTCCGTCGGGCGATGGGCGTATGAGCAGCACTCTTGACCTTCTGCAGCTCTGGCGCGACATGCAGTCTCAAGCTTGCAGTTGCCATGACCCGCTGATCCAGGATGTTTTTGCGACCAATATCGGGGATCATGCTGATTTCAGTTCAGCATTGGCCTCCCTTCTTGGGACAAAACTGGCAGACCGCTCAATTTCAGCCACGGCCCTCACACGCCTTGTTGCCTCCATCCTTCAGGAAGTTCCCGAAATCGCGGAAGCGGCCGCCGAAGACATTCTGGCCATCCGGGACCGGGACCCTGCCTGCCCGGACCTCGTCACACCATTCCTGTTCTTCAAGGGGTGGCAGGCTCTCCAGGCTCATCGGATCGCGCATTATCTCTGGCAGCAGAATCGCCGACATCTGGCCTATCATGTCCAGAGCCGAATCAATGAACTGTTCTCAATCGACATTCATCCCGCCGCTCAACTGGGGCGCCGTCTGAGTATCGATCATGGAACAGGCATTGTCATCGGTGAAACCTGCATCATCGAAGATGACGTCTCCCTGTTTCAGGGTGTCACCCTTGGCGGGACCGGAAAACTGAGTGGAAACCGGCACCCGATTGTCCGCCGAGGAGCCATGATTGGTTCGGGCGCCAAAGTTCTGGGCCGGCTCATCATTGGCGAGAACGCGCGCGTCGGGGCCGCTTCAGTGGTTCTGGAAGATATTCCCGCCAATGCCACAGCCGTCGGAAACCCCGCACGCATTCTCGGAACACCGAAAACTGCTGTCTCCGCAAACCCTGTCCACCCCGCCTCCTGACACAGACAGCAGGCAGGACTCCTGCCTGCACGTCGATATTGTTTCTGTATGAAACAAGATTGTTTCTATAATTAACGTTTTTAGTTACCAAGAAACAGAAAGTATAGTTTTGTTTTAGTTTGATGATATTTATGCAACAGCGTGATTAAAGGGCATCTGTTCCAGATATTTCCGGATAGACAAAGTTCTGAGACAAAAACATTACTTGGGGGATCTCAGAAATATAGTCTGACTGTGAGCCCACATGATTCTTCATCGACGCAGGGAGCTGCTTCTGTGCGCTTCCGTTCTCAGCATGGGACTGGACGCGACCGCATCCGCGAACGCACAGACCGCCACGAGCACGCATCACCGTGCGTCCTCTCATCGCACATCCTCACACGCCAAAACGGCTGCTAAAACAACAGCAGCAACACAGGCTCCCGTTGGTACGACGGCATCCGTTGCTTCCACCCCCGCAACACCAACCTTGAGCGCTCAGGTTAATCGTCGTCGTGCGGTTGCTTCTATTGATGCGGGCCGCTCTGAAAGCGTCGTTGTAACAGGGTCGGCCCTGAGCACGTCCAACAACCAGAACGCTAATCCGGTCCAGATCGTTACGAGCAAGCAGATCGAACAGACAGGCGCCACGACACTTGGCGATTATCTGCAACGTCTGCCCTCCATCGGATCGTCCGGAACAACGAACAGCCAGACCAACGGAACGGGCGGCGCCTCCTGCACCGACATCCGTAACCTTGGTCAGAACCGCGTTCTGGTTCTCGTTGACGGCAAGCGCGCCGCCATCAACGGCAACAACAGCTGCTTCGACATGAACACGATCAATGTTCATCAGATTGCCAGTGTTGAAATCCTGAAGGATGGTGGCTCCGAGCTTTATGGTGCCGATGCCGTTTCCGGCGTCATCAACATCAAGCTCAAGCACAACCTGAGCGATGGCAACATCACGGTTCGTGGTGGCATCACAGATGTTGGTGACGGCCAGACAGGTATGATCTCCGGCTACAAGGGCTGGAACTTCGATCATGGCAAAGGCAACGTAACCGTTACCGGTTCGTACATGACGCAAGGCGGTGTGCGTCAGAGCAATCGTTCCTGGGCCAATCCGGTGCAGGCCAATGACCCAGCCAGTGCTTCCAGCGTCACCTATGGTTCAAGCATTCCAACCGCAGGACGTTTCATCACGGATAGCGGAGATTATATCGCCATCGGAAGTGACTGAACGGCAACTTCACCAAACTGAGCGCTACAACTACGGCGATGACCAGTCCCTGACGAACAACCTGACAGATGCGACGCTCGGTTTCGATGCCCATTACGACATCAACGAGCATTTTACCCCTTATCTGAATTTCAATTACAGCCATCGCAACTCGTCAACAACGATGGCCCCGATGCCGGTTTCCGGCAGCATCTATCCGTCCACGCTCCCAACGACGCTTTATATCCCCGCTGATTATCCCGGAAACCCAACGGGCGAAGACGCAGTCATGTATAAACGCATGTCTGAATGGGGAAACCGTCGCAGCGAAACGGCATCTGATACCTATACCGGCATCGCAGGCGTCAAGGGTGCAATCACCCATGGCTGGAACTACGACCTGTCCTACACTTACGGCTGGAACCAGGTTATGTCCCAGACGTCCGGTGTTGGCAGCTACCCGGCGCTGCTGAATAGCTATGGGTTGGAGCCAACAAACTTCGGCGATCCAAACTCTGGCATGGCGTACAACCCGGGTCTGTGTGCTTCCACGCCAAACTGTGTGGCTGGAAGTCCGTTCTCCACGCTGTCTCCGGCTGCGGCACAATATTCCAACCTGAATACCACAACGCATGGTCATTATCAGCTTCGTGACCTGAATCTGCGTATCCATAACGATCATGTCGTCAAAATGCCGTGGGCAAACGGTGGTGATGTCGGTATTGCAATGGGTATGGAGCACCGTGGCGAGCAGTTGACCTACACGCCTGATCCGGCGATTCAGGCTGGAACGGCACTGACGAACCCGCAGGGTGTTACGTCTGGTGGCTTCAACGTGACGGAAGGCTATCTTGAAGGCAAAGCGCAACTTCTGAAGAATGCTTTTCTTGCCAAGGATCTTACCGTTGACGCGCAGGGCCGTTATTCGTCCTACAACACGTTCGGCGGTGTGAAAAACTGGAAGGCTTCCATCGACTGGGCGCCAACGCGTGACGTTCGTTTCCGTGGAACAATCGGAACATCCTTCCGCCAGCCTAACGTGAACGAACTTTATGGTGCGCAGTCCCTGAGCTATGAAACGGCGCTTGATCCCTGTGCTGGTGCCTCTAATCCGGTGGTCGTCGCGAGTTGCATGAGAGCAGGCGTTGCAAATCCGGGTACATTCAACCAGCAGGGTGCAGGACAGGTTGCTACTATTACCGGTGGTAATACAAAGCTGCGTCCAGAAGCAGGGCGTACCTACACCTTTGGTGCGGTTCTGACGCCGCGTTGGATCCCGGGTCTGTCCACTTCGGTGACGTTTTGGCACTACAACGTCAGTTCGACGGTTGGTTCTCTTTCGACGAACTATATCCTGAACAACTGCTATGATGGTACAAACACAGCGCTCTGCAATCTGGTTACCCGCTCTGCAAATGGTCAGATTTCTCAGGTTCTGGCCGTTGGTCAAAACCTAGGAACCATGAATACAAGTGGTATCGATTGGGATTTTGATTATCGGATCCGTCTGACTAGCATGGATTCCATCACTGTCAGCAATAACCTGCAGAACCTGGTCAATTTTTCCCAGCAGCAAACGCCAGGCGGGAAATACTATCACTATACTAACGCAATTTATTACCCAGGTGGTTCGTCTAACCCGCGTTGGCGTGACTATGCCTCAGCAACGTGGCAGCATGGGCGCTTCTCGTTCACCTATATGGCGAATTACACCGGTGGCCTGCACTACAATGACAGCTCATCGTTCATGCAGCTGTCTGATGGATATGGTCGTGTAAAGGCTCCTGCAATCGTACAGCAGGATATCGCTCTTGGTTATCGCTATAGCTCGTGGAACTTCACGGGTGGTATCAATAACATTGCGAATAAGGCGCCGACATTCTTCCCAGATGGTGGAACAAACACTGACACCTCGACTTATTCATCTTTCGTAATGGGTCGTAATTTTTGGTTGCAAATCAGCAAGGACTTCTAAGAGATTTCCTTGGTGCAATGTGAAAAACCGCCGCTCCGAAAGGTGCGGCGGTTTTTTTATTTCAAGTACAGTATCTGGGAGCTTTTTCTCGCCGGGAAAATTGAGTGAATGCGAGATGGTCAGGAAAGGTCGTGTGCTGTCGTCGGGAAAGACGGATGGTTCGGACTATCGGGATAGTGCTCAGCCTCGAACGCAACAGCATCGGTCTGACGATAAGCCCGACCAGAAATGCCAGCATAACCACCATCCAGCGAGTTGGACGTATAGACCTGAAGACCCGGCTGGTTCGTCAGGATTTCCATGCTGCGACCAGAGCGGGGATCATAAACCTTGCCCGCAAGGCGCGGAGCCTGACCGTAAGCGCCGTTAACAACCCAGTTCATGTCATAGCCGCGGGCATACATCATCTGCTGATCGTTGCTGCGCAGACGGTCCCCAATAGCGGTCGGCTTGCTGAAGTCCACCAGGGTTGCGTTATCCATTGCATCCACATGCTGGGCGTAGAGAGGGAAGCCCTGTGTTTCCAGCGGTTCGCTAATGCGTTTGTGGACTTCTCGCAGTCTTCGGCGTGAAGCTGTCCGCATTCAGCTGAAGGATTTCCGGCTCGATGCTGCCCGAGCCTTCGCCATTCAGGTTCCAGTAGCGCGCGTCTGCTTTGCGTAGTCAAACGGACTCGTCGGCGATGCCCGGATTGGCGGCTTCATGAAATGCGTGGCGCCCAGGCATCATCGTTACCCAATGTGTAAGTGATGTGCGTCGTCAGAGTACCAGGAAAGCCCTGATCGCCGTTAGGGCTGACCAGCTTGAGGGTCACATACGCGCCAGAGCCGTTGGTTCCAGCCAGTGTCGATACAGCCCAACGTCGTGGTCCCCTTGCGCGGCCCGGGTTCGGGGCAATCGCTCGGTGCGAATGAAGTCGATGTGGACGGGTGTGATGTCAGTTTCCGGAGGTGTTTGCAGGGCGTCCAGCATCCCTACCCATCCTGTCACGCGACTAATGGCGCGACGATGAAGTGTACGAATGAAGGCTTCGATCCGCTGGCGCGTTGGGGCTTCCATTTCGGGATCGTCTTCGACCTGGGCTTCAAGCCGCTTGGTCAGAATGATAAGCGGCTCTTGCAGGCGCCGGAGCGCACAAGAAAGATCTTCAGCAGTTTTTCGGACGGTATCATTTGTCGGGTGAAGATCGCACTCCGTAGAGATGTATCCGGTCTCATGCTGCGGGTTCTGGGATCTGCGGGCTTTAAGTTGCTGATCCAGTGCCTGAAGGAACAGTTCCGCAGGATTGTCGAGTTCGGGTTCCTCCAGTGGCAGAAGGGATGGAGTGTCCTCTTCGGCAAGAGGAGCGTCCGGGCCACTTTTCAGTCGCGTGCTCCAACCGGGGGCGGGAAGAGCGCGTGCAGCTTGCAGGACGGCATGAAGCGGGGCGTCAATAGCAGGGATGCGTTCGACAAGATCATCCAGTCGTCTCAAAAGCCCTCGCGCACGCGATCGGCTACCTTCCGCACCCAGAAGCCATCGTCTCAGTTCGGCGGCTTCTAGGCCTGAGAGAACGGTTGCAAAAGCACTATCGGCGGCTTCTGGAACATGATGGCCTTCGTCAAAAACATAGCGCGTGGGCGCCGCGTCTTCGTCCGGCAGCCCCGGAGGAGCCAAGGAGGCCCAGGCAGCCTGAGACATGACGAGGGCGTGATTGGCCACAACCAGATCGGCTTGTCTTGCCCGGCGGATACCGTGTTCCACGAAGCAGGCCTGATAGTGCGGGCAGGCAGCATGGATACACTCGCCACGTCGATCAGCCACGCCGTAGAGCGTGCCGTGTCCGAAGAGTTCCCCGAACCAGCCCGGAAGATCGCCACCCATCAGATCGCCATCGCGGCTGGCCTCTGCCCAGCGGGCAAGAAGGGCGAGGGGCAGGAGGGCTGTTGCGCCGTCGTTTCCACGGGATGTGGCGGTATTGAGAAGATCTTCCATGTTCAGAAGGCTGCCAACGATCCATACGAACCGTTGAACCGGAAGATGTATAACGTCCAGATGTGGGCCTATCACGTCGCACTGCGCCCCGTGGCCAAGGCCTGGGTCTGGGCCGTGCCGAAGCCGGTGCGTCACAGCATTTCCAATATCAATGAAACCTGGCGCCAGTGCCTGTTCCGGCTTCTGCTAAAACGACGTTGGGGAACCCAAGCCGAGGCTCAAAAGCGGATCGTTGCGCTTTACGATCAACATGAGTGCAGGTGTGGCCGGGTTCTTCGATGTTGCCAGTCTGGTGGGATACAAACAGCATGAGACGGATCCGGGCATGACCATGGGAACATGGGGCGTGCCGAGCGGGCCATATCTTTTCATTCCGTTCGTAGGCCCCAGCAACTTCCGCGATGGCGCAGGTTACGCGATCGGTCAGGCTCTGACCCCGATCAACTATGTGCCAAGAGGGTACGGGCTGCTGACATTCAACTGGGCTTATAATATTCTGGGCACGGTTGATGGCTTTGCCAACAGTGTGGATCAGATCGATCATCTGGAGCAGGACAGCCTTGATCCGTACTCTTACGTCCGCAGTGCGTGGCAGCAGAACCGCCAGAGCCAGATTGACGCCATGCAGAACGATCACCGCGCCACCACCCCAGACTGGTACAACTGAGGACAAACGCATGCTTAAAGCCCTTTCGCGCCGCGCCCTGTTTGGTGCACTTGCTGCAACCCTCACGTTCGGGGCCGGTGTCGCACACGCTAACCCGGCAACAGATTTCGTGAATTCCTTCGGCGGCCAGCTGGTCAGCATCGTCAATTCCAGCAAGCCACTGGCTGAGAAAAAGCGTGAAGTTCTCCCGCTGCTTCAGTCCAACGTCGATATTCAGGGCATCGCCCGATACTGCCTCGGCCGCTACTGGCGCACGGCAACACCGGCCCAGCAGCAGAAATACCTGCAGCTCTTCGATCAGGTTCTGGTCAACACCATCACGGACCAGATCGGCAACTATCAGGGCGTCAGCTTCCGTGTGACAGGCTCCACCCCGACACCGGATGGTGAGCGCGTCAATGCTCTCATCGACCGTCCAGGCCAGCCTGAAGTCAACATGCAGCTTATCATTGGCGGAAACCCGTCAAAGGTTGTGGACATGTATGGTGAAGGCGCCAGCCTGCGCATGAACCAGCGTGGCGACTACAGCTCCTACCTTTCCCGCCATGGCGGCGATGTCGGCGCTCTGAACACCGCACTGGAGCATCAGCTCAACAATCACCACTGATAAAACCGTCTGCGGACAGGACATCATAAAAAAGGCCTCCCGTTTCGGAGGCCTTTTTTATGCTCGTACCCTAAAGCCCCCAGTTAACGAACGGGACGCTTCACGACAGTCACATGGAAACGGTAAATCGTGTCTTTTCCCGTAAAAAGAACATCGGTCTGCCCTTCATGATGCGCCAGAATTTCCGCAATTTTCTGGGACACGAGATTGACGTGTAAAACGTCGGGCAAACTCAGGGTCGCGGTTTGCAGCTCAGGTGGGAGGGCAACAATTTCTGTCCCACCAACGGGCAGCACAAGCGTACGATCAATAATGTGCATCCCCCCAACAACGCTCTCGGCAGGCTTGACCGCACCCGCTTGAGCCATCGCTGTCCCCGCACTCGCCGCAACGGCCAACACAAACGCTATTTTCCGTATATTTTTCAAAAATTCGGCCACATCACATTCCTCAATGAATACTTTCGTATTGCTTGAGACGGTAGTGCCTGTGGAGCCGGGAAACAAATGCTGTCTCCCTGCCCCGTGTCAGCCGGACGTTATTTCGTAGAGAAACATCGTATTGCCATCGCGTTCGAACGTATCGACATGCCGCATGCCGATACTGCCAAGCACAACACGGGAGGCCAGATTGTCTTCCTTGGCCACAGCCACAATACGTGGCTCTCCTTCATCCAGAACATACCGGATTGCAGCAGCTGCCGCCTCGCGCGCGAGCCCCCGTCCGGCAGCCCATGGAAAAATGGAAAATCTCAGCCCAAGGCCACGACCATCCGGACGTTCATGAACGCCCGTCATCCCAACGAAGCGTCCATTCTCACGGATGGCAAAAATACCAATACGGCGCCTAGCCCAGAACGCAACGTCCTCAGCCATTTCCTGTTCCGTATCAAAGCGGCTTCGCACGCCGCCAAGCATCTGCCCGAAAGCACCGGCATCAGCCTTGAGAGCAATCATATCCTCAAGATCCGGCCAGTTGACCGGAGTGAGAACCAGACGTGCAGTACGGAGTTCGCGCCCTAGCAAACGGGCCTCCTCAAACCGTCAGAAACCGGGACAGACTACCCTGCCCCGGTGACGAGCAAAAGGAACGGTCCGTCTTAGCGGGCCAGAGGGCGATACTTGATGCGGCTTGGCTCGGTCGCATCCGGTCCAAGACGGCGGCGCT
Organism: Gluconobacter sp. ESL1110; assembly: GCF_058107395.1. Taxonomy (NCBI): domain Bacteria; kingdom Pseudomonadati; phylum Pseudomonadota; class Alphaproteobacteria; order Acetobacterales; family Acetobacteraceae; genus Gluconobacter; species Gluconobacter sp. ESL1110. The sequence continues at coordinate 823,386 of NZ_JBYLUK010000007.1, read as the reverse complement.
TGTCTTCTTCGTAGTCCTGGAAGTTACCCTCGAACCACTCAACGTGACTGTCGCCCTCGAAAGCGAGGATATGCGTTGCCAGACGGTCAAGGAACCAGCGATCATGGGAGATGACCACGGCGCAGCCAGCGAAGTCTGCCAGAGCATCTTCGAGAGCACGCAGCGTATCAACGTCAAGATCGTTGGTCGGCTCATCGAGCAGCAGAACGTTGCTGTCTTTCTTGAGCATCTTGGCAAGATGAACGCGGTTCCGCTCACCACCCGACAGGATGCCGACACGCTTCTGCTGGTCAGAACCCTTGAAGTTGAACGCTCCCACATAGGCACGGGACGGGACCGTCCGCTTGCCAAGCTGAATAACGTCCGTACCCCCGGAAATCTCTTCCCAGACGGTCTTGTTGGCATCCAGCGTATCGCGGGACTGGTCAACATAGCCAAGCTTCACGGTCTCGCCGATCTTCAGTGAGCCACCATCCGGCTTGTCCTGACCCGTGATCATCTTGAACAGCGTGGACTTACCCGCACCGTTCGGACCGATCACACCCACGATACCACCCGGCGGCAGCTTGAAGTTCAGGCCATCAATCAGCAGACGATCGCCAAAGCCCTTGGAGAGGTTCTCGGCCTCGATCACCGTACCGCCAAGGCGTGGACCCGGCGTGATAACGATATCCGCTGTACCACCAACCTTTTCAGAGTTGGCAGCCAGCATCTCTTCGTACTTGGTGATACGAGCCTGGCTCTTGGCCTGACGAGCCTTGGGAGAGCTGTTGATCCACTCCTGCTCGGCAGCAAGTGCACGCTGGCGGGAGCTCTCTTCCTTCTCTTCCTGGGCCAGACGCTTGCGCTTCTGTTCCAGCCAGGATGAGTAGTTGCCTTCAAACGGATAGCCACGACCACGCTCGAGTTCGAGAATCCAGTTCGTGACGTTATCCAGGAAGTAACGGTCATGGGTGATGACCATGACGGTGCCCTGATAATCACGCAGCGTCTTTTCGAGCCAGCTGACGCTCTCGGCATCAAGATGGTTGGTCGGCTCATCGAGCAGCAGGATGTCAGGCTTTTCCAGCAGCAGGCGGCACAGAGCCACACGGCGCTTCTCACCACCGGAAAGCTTGTCAACCGGGCTGTCGGCTGGCGGGCAACGCAGCGCATCCAGAGCGATTTCCAGCTTGCGGTCCAGCTCCCAGCCGTCGCCTGCGTCGATGATTTCCTGAAGCTCGGCCTGTTCGGCCAGCAGGTTTGTCATTTCTTCGTCGGACATCGGCTCTGCGAAGAGCATCGAAATCTCGTTGAAGCGATCAATGGCATGCTTGAGCTTGCCAAAACCAAGAGCGACGTTTTCACCGACCGTCAGCTTCTCGTCGAGCTTTGGTTCCTGCTCAAGATAACCGATCTTGACGCCCTCAGCAGCCCAGGCCTCGCCACCGAATTCCTTGTCGATCCCGGCCATCACCTTGAGCAGCGTGGACTTACCGGCACCGTTGACACCGAGAACACCGATCTTCACGCCCGGCAGGAAGGAGAGCGTGATGCCCTTGAAGACCTCACGTCCACCCGGATAGGCCTTTGTAAGATCCTTCATGACATAGACATACTGGTAGGCGGCCATGCGAGGTCTCCTGATCGGGGTGGAACGTGGAATGGGCGGCAACAGAGGGCACGCCAGACAGAATAAAACACCGTGCGCCCGGAGGGACTCGAACCCCCAACCAAGCCGTTATGAGCGGCCGGCTCTAACCAATTGAGCTACAGGCGCGCGGTTGCTGCACGAAATCGCTTACCTGACGCATTTTTGCAAGGCCTGACATGGCGAAATGTCTTTTTTTGCATTATGTGTCTAACGCCTTCCCGTCTCCGACAGGACTTTCCAGAGCCGCTGCCGCCGTTTCGAGATGGCACCTGCCGGCCTGTATTGCTCTGGGGGAAGACATCATGGAAGACACCCGACATCCTTTTGCCCGCTGGCAAAACCGGTGATATCCGCCAGCCCGGCGCTGCTTCTGCGCAAGCTGCGCTGGCTCTACGCTCCCGATCCGGTCATGGCCGGATACGCCCTCCGAACAACCCTGACATCCCTGCTGGCACTGGGAATCGCCCTAAAGATGGAACTCGGCAGCCCCCAATGGGCCGCCCTGACCGTCTGGATGGTGGCCCAAGGCACACGCGGGCGAAGTCTGGCCAAGGCAAAATGGCATCTGTTCGGCATGGTTCTGGGCGTGATCTCGGGGGTGGCCCTCGTCGCGGCCTGCCCACAGGCACCACTGATGTTCATCCTGCTTCTGGCAGCGGGAATCGGCCTGTTCTGCCTGATCGGGACCTTCATGCCCGGCCCGGCCTCCATGACCAATTACCGCATCCACGGCATGCGCGCGACCGGCTTCACCTACGCCATCGTTTCGCTGGATGGAATCGCCGACCCTCACCACATTTTCGAAATCGCCATGTCCCGCGCGACCTATATCGTGCTGGGCATTGTTCTTGAGGCTTCTGTCTCCGGGCTTTTCCAGCTCGGCCTGACAAAGCGGACCCGCCAGCAACTCTCCAGCACCTTCAGGGACACACTCAAACCAGCCCTGCTCACAATCGCCGATATTCTCATCGGGAAGGTCGATGCGCTGGAAACTATGCAGCCGGTCTTCACCCGTATCACCACACTCGGTGATCAGGTCGAGTTCGCAGAAGTCGAACTGGGCCGTCAGGATCACGCAGGCGATCACACCCGCGCTGCACTGGCGGACATTGCTGTTCTGCTGGCCAGAGCACTCGATCTGGCCACGCTCATGCACCTGCCCCTTAGTCAGGATGATGCTTTTCTTGAACAGGCAGAGTGCATCCGGGAGATGTTTCTAACCCTTCCAGACAGGCTTGAAAGAGCCGATCCCATGGAAGCGATCCTGGATGACCTGCGAACCCTCCGCCGGGACTGCCGCCGCCGCGTTGTCGAGTATTTTGGAACGAACCTCCCGGGAGCAGAGGATCGCGCGGCCATGTTACGCCACGGCATGCTGCAACAGGCCCTCGTGGAACTGATCGACGCCCTGCGTATGGCCCTTCGTCAGTTCGAGGCCAGCAGGAATCCACAGCCGCACGATCATTTCCATGAACCCATTCGATCCTATCGGGACTGGCGGCAGGCCATCGTCAACAGTCTGCGCTCCTCCGTGACGGTCTTCGGAGCCGGCGTGATCTGGATTGCGACGGCGTGGCCCAGCGGCCTGACATTCATCATGTTCGTCGCGATCGCATGCAGTCTGTTTTCCACACTCGAAAGACCGGCTCTGGCCACACAGGCTTTTCTGCACGGCGCCTGCTGTGCGGTTCTTGCCGGTGGCGTTCTCGACCTGCTCCTGCTCGGCAAACCTACCACCTTTGAAATGCTAGGCATGTGGTCCGGCGTCGCCATGATGCTGGGCGGACTCGCTTTCGCTTATCCTCCCCTGACGCTTCCGGCCGTGTCGTACAACCTGTTCCTGCCCATCATGCTTGACCCTTCGAACCAAGGACGAACGGACGAGATCGTCTATTTCAATACCGCCCTGCCGCTGGTTCTGGGTCTGCTCTACACGACATGGATGTATCGCGTGTTCCTGCCCTATGACCCCGCGCATCAGCGCTGGACCATGCGGGAAAACATTCTGCGGGATCTGCATCACATTGCGGATGGAAAAAATGACACCACACTGGATGTGATCGTCTCCCGCAACGTGGACCGTTTCGTCCGCCTCATGACCAACTCGGCAGATACCCCTTCCCCCGTCGTTCATGCCTACCTGCAAGGCATCCTGTCCGCCATGCGTGTCATGCTGAACCTGCTGCGTCTGCGGGCCATCAGTCATGACGCTGCCCTGAGTCCACGCGCCCATCAGGCCCTGAACCTCGTTCTGGCCCGCATGAGCCACTTCAGCGGCCGGTATCACGGCCATTATGGCCGAACCCTGCGTGCCACCCTGCTGGCCATCCAGCGCCTCAGAGACTGTGAAACAACCGAATCGCGTCCCAGACAGCGATTTATTCTGATCGCAGCCCTGACAGCCCTGGATGTGATTTCCACCGAGCTAACCACAAACCGTGTCTTCTTCGATGCCCGCTCTCCTTATCTTGACCCCACCTTTTGAATGCTCACGAAGAAATGTTCTGCAACGGGCTTTTCTTTTCACGCAAACGGGAGAAGTGTTCCGTTTCAACCGCGGGGTGCCGCGGAAGACAGGGTCTCAGAAAGGATACCGTCCATGTTTCGTCGTATCGTGCCCGCTCTTGGCCTCGTAGTTGGCCTCGGTATGGTTTCGTCGGCCGCTCTGGCACAGGAACAGTCACCGCCGCCACCGCCAGCCGTTCAGGGCACGCCAGGCAAGGATTTTACAGGCGTTTCTCCCGCTAACCTCGCAGGAATCATGAACTACTGCATCGAGCTGCAGTATCTGTCCTACGACGAAGGCAATCCGGCTCTGTATGGCCTGAGCGAGAAGTACAAGGCTACCGAACAGACAGTCGGCAATGACGACTATGCTCTTGGCACGGCTGGTTATTTCAACAGCAACGGCAAGCGCTATTATCTCGTGGCTTATACCAATGAAGATGACCGCCGCGCAGCCTGCCACAATGCGCTGAAGGCCGCCCAGCCACTTCTCTGAGCCCACTGATCTTCTAATCATTGGCTTTCCGTATGAACGCCCCGGCCTTACGCCGGGGCGTTCTGCGTTTCTGGGTGTTTTTCTTCCGCACTGGGCAGAAAGCTGAAGGACCGTTAATGTTCGTTCGTCTTAAAACCAGTTCAGGACATGAACATCATGGACGTTTCCAAGATCTCGCCCGGCAAGGACGTGCCGAACGACATTAACGTAGTTATCGAGATCCCGCAGGGGTCCCAGGTCAAGTACGAAGTGGACAAAGAAAGCGGTGCGATCTTCGTAGACCGTTTCCTGTTCACTCCTATGGCCTATCCGGCCGCCTACGGCTTTATTCCGGGCACACTCGCCGCTGACGGCGATCCTGCTGACGCCCTCGTGCTGGCTCCAGCCGCCGTTGTTCCGGGTGCCGTCATCCGTGCACGCCCGATCGGCATGCTGAAGATGGAAGATGAAAGCGGCCAGGATGAGAAAATCATCTGTGTTCCGCACGACAAAATCCACCCGCAGTTCACAGACGTAAAGTCCATCGATGATCTGCCGGAAATCACCCGCAAAGCCATCGAACACTTCTTCGAGCGTTACAAGGATCTTGAGCCGAACAAGTGGGTCAAGGTGACAGGTTGGGCCGGCAAGGAAGAAGCTGGTAAAGTGATCGAAGCAGCACTGGCCGCTGCAAAGTAATACGGATTTGTGATCCGTATTATACGGATCACAACTTCTTTCCTCTGGTACAAGCTGCATCTGTTCCTTAAAAACCACAGTTCGTATCATATGAACGTGATTTTTGAGATTTTTATCTCACAATGACTGTTCTTTATCCCCGATAAAGTGTTACGAAGATCTCGCAACCTGATACCCGAGGATAAGAGACTTGTCTCGCCTGCATCTCTATGCCGCAGCCTGTGCGGTTTCGCTTACGCCCGCCATCGCCGCTGCTGAAAGCACGGCCAAGGCTCCTCCCCCCGTAACGACCGTTGTCCAGTCAGCCCCTGGCAAGAAGGTCACGACAGTTCATGTCCTCGCGCCTATCACGGTGATGGACTGGCCTGATCAGAACTCGGAAAACCCCAGCGTCCGCGTTAATACACCACTCACCATTCTGTCCTTCGACAAGGAACAGGTTCCGCCGCTTCCAAAGCCTGAAGCGCTGCTGACCAACCCTTTCGGCTGGAATAAGTGGCTGCGTGATCGTGGTATTGCGCTAATGATGGACAATACTAACGAATATACTGGCGCCATTACCAAGCCAACACCTGGCTATGGACTGCGCCAGGGTAGCAGCAATGCTGGCCAGTACAGCCTTGAAAATGACATCGACTGGGAAAAGCTCGCCGGTATCCGTGGCTTTTCAACCCATGCTGTCGTTGTCGGCCGTTACGGTATTCCGGCCAGCCGCATGTTCGGTGACAACCTCAACCCCAGCTCCGAAATCTACGGTGCTGGCGGCAACGTGGTGGTCCACCTTGTCTATGCTTACGGCGAAGAAACACTCGGAAACGGCCATTTCGACGTTGCCGCAGGCCGTATTCCGTTCCTGAACGACTTCTCCGCCAACCCGCTGTACTGCAACTTCCAGAACAATGCCTTCTGCGGTAACCCCAAGGCATCGTCTGACAATACGACCCATTCGTCTTACCCAGACGCCGTCTGGGCAGCGCGTATCCGCGTCCGCCCGACCAAAAGTACCTACATCCAGACGGGTGTGTATTTCGCGCAGGCCGGCATCTACAACAACGTCCAGTACCGGACAGGCTTCAAATTCAACGGCGCCGATATCAACGGTCAGGCCGTGCCTGTTGAAGCAGGCTGGGAACCGCTGTTTGGCAAAGATCACCTGCCCGGCCACTACAAGGTCGGCTACGCGATCGACAATGCGCCTCACAAGGACAACTACTATGACATCAACGGCAATCCGTTCGTCATAACAGGCCTGCCACAGAGAACGGTAAACTACTCCTGGGCTGCATGGGCACTGGTGGACCAGATGGTGCTACGTCACCATACCCCGGGCAATCCGGATGCAGGCTTGATCGTTCTTGCCGGTTTCTATGCCAACAGCCCCCGCACGCAGACCCGTGCCCAGCAGTATGAAATCGGGTTTGTGGACAGTGGCTTCTGGAAGGCTCGTCCCCTGGACGGCATCGGCGTGAACTTTACCTATGTCCGCGTTGCTGGCAGCGTCTCAGACACGCAGCGCCTGCAGCTTGCCCGCGGCATGTCTCTCATGAATGGGTCCTACGGCATCCAGAACTACGGCGAAGTGCTTGAAGCGAACTACCGTATCCATGTGATGCGCGGCGTGACGTTCGCGCCTGACTTCCAGTACTACTTCCGCCCGGGTGGCCAGGCCGCCCTGCATGACGCAGCCATGCTAGGCTTCAAGAGCCACATCCAGTTCTTCTAAGCCCAAACGCTTTCCGAAGATCAGAAACAGCGGCCAGCAGGTTCTCCTGACTGGCCGTTTTTTTTGAACCTGATTGGAATGGTTTTCAGAAAACGGAATCATAGCTGAAAACGAAAAAAGACGCCCGAAGGCGTCTTTTTCAATCTGGAGCGGGTGATGGGATTCGAACCCACGACCCCAACCTTGGCAAGGTTGTGCTCTACCCCTGAGCTACACCCGCGTTCCGTGATGCGGCTTATGACGGAAACCGGCAGAGTCTGCAAGAGGGAAGACACTCTGAAAAGCATTTTCCTGATGAGAAAAATATCCAGCACTAGAAACGAAAAAAGACGCCCGAAGGCGTCTTTTTCAATACTGGAGCGGGTGATGGGATTCGAACCCACGACCCCAACCTTGGCAAGGTTGTGCTCTACCCCTGAGCTACACCCGCGTTCCGTGGGCGGTGTTATTACCGAACTTCGCAACCTGCGCAAGAGGGAAAACACATCAGGCAGACTAATTTTCCATTTCTTCCGATTCCATGGGGATCCCTCGCCTTTTCCTGAGCTATCCCAGCTTCCCTCAGCTCAAAGTCCTCTTGCACTGATCCCCATCAACCCCGATCTTTCGGAAAACCGGATTTCTCCAGCAGGATGGCCTCCTTTTCATGAGCAGCACTTTTGACGAACATCTGATCGGCCAGTCTCCATCACAGGGAACTCCCTCCCCTATCATTGACGCTGACCAGACGACTTTCATGGCTGATGTGGTTGAAGCCAGCCAGCAAACACCCATTCTGGTGGATTTCTGGGCTCCCTGGTGTGGCCCCTGCAAGCAGCTCACCCCTGTTCTTGAAAAAGTCATCCGCGCTGCGGCAGGGCGTGTCCGCCTTGTCAAAGTAGATGTCGAGGCCAACAAATCCCTCGCAGCCCAGCTTGCCCAGATGGGCCTCCCCTTGCAGTCGATTCCCCTTGTCGTCGCGTTCTGGAAAGGGCAGGTCCTCGATCTTTTCCAGGGTGTGCAGTCTGAAGGAGAGATCCGTCGTTTTGTTGAAACCCTGCTGAAGACAACGGGGGGCACAATGCCGTCCGCCGATCTTCTTGCAGAAGCCAAGAAAGCACTGATTGAAAACCTGCCAGCTGAAGCTGTAGAACTCTATGCACAGCTTCTGGACGTTGAGCCGGAAAACCCGGAAGCCTGGGGTGGCCTTCTGCGTTCGCTTCTGGCTCTGGATGAAATTGAAGGAGCGGAAGAAGCCTCCGGTCAGGTTCCGGCAAAGCTGGACGCTCACCCAGAAATCACAGGAGCCCGTGCTGCTCTGGCACTCAAGAAAGAAGGTGCCAAAGCCGCATCCGAACTGGACACGCTGTGCCAACAAGCCGAAGCTGATCCGTCAAACTTCGATATTGCTTTGAAACTGGCCGCCGCGATGAACGCTTCCGGTCAACGGGCTGAAGCCGCTGATCTTCTTCTCGAGATCATTCGCAAGAACCGCGACTGGAACGAGGGCGCCGCGAAGACCGAACTCCTGCGTTTCTTTGAAGCCTGGGGCCATACCGATCCCATAACCCTGTCCGCACGCCGCAAACTCTCCTCCCTCCTGTTCTCGTGAGCCTATGACCCGAACGCCTGATACATTCGTAGATCTCAGCGACATTCCCCGCAGGGTTCCGGCCCTGATGGACCTGACGCTGGCCGATCTTCCTCCCCGTGTCGGGCTTTTTCCCGTATCCGGAGCCATGCTGCTCCCGGGAGGGCAGCTCCCGCTGACCGTTTTTGAACCGCGCTACGTTGCCCTGCTGGAGGACGCGCTCGCCGAACGTCGGCTCATCGGAATGATCCAGCCGCAGGAAGACGACGAGGAAGACCCTCTTCCCGTCCTGCACGATATTGGCACCCTCGGACGCATCACCAGTTTCACGGAACACCCGGACGGGACATTCTCGGTCACCCTGCTGGGCGTGACCCGTTTCCGGCTTCTGATGGAAGGTCTGACGCGCCGGGGCTGGCGCGAAGGGGCGATCGACGCCTCTCCGTTTTTCTCTGATCTGGTGGAGAGTGACCCTTCTCCCATCAATCGTTCCAGACTTCTGAGCCGACTGAAAGACTACCTGACGGCCCACGAACTCCAGACGGACTGGTCCCTGATCGACGAGATGGATGACGAGATGCTTCTGGTTGTCCTACCCATGCTTGTCCCTTTCAGTCCCATACAGAAACAAGCGCTTCTTGAAGCAGGCACACTGGATGATCGTGCAGGGGTCTTGCTGGATCTTCTGGCAAAGGGCATGGAATAATCATGAACGCTGAACTTGACCCCCGCCTCCTGTCCCTTCTGGTCTGTCCGGTAACCAAAGGCCCCCTGACCTATGACCGGGACACACAGGAGCTTATCAGCCCCCGCGCGAAGCTGGCTTTTCCAATCCGGGATGGCATCCCCATCATGCTTCCAGAAGAAGCACGTCATCTTTCAGACTAAAACGCCAAACCGGTACGGGACTGTGACAAGGCAGATTGATCGTCACGAACCTTGAAGTTCATGACGATCTTCATCAGTTCTGCCGCATCCCCCACCAACTCCTGACTGGAACCGCTCATTTCCTGCACGATGGCTGCATTGGTCTTCGTGACGGCCTCCAGCTGGGTTGTGCTGGCGTTGATCTCCATGATCCTTAAGGCCTGCTCCTCCGCACCAGACGCAATCTCCCCAACAGCTTCTCCCAGACGACTGACAGATGTGGTGATATTCCCGAGCGCCGCACCAGTTTCATCGACCATTTTCACACCGCGTTCGACGTCTTCCATGCTGCTGCTAATGAGTTCCTTGATTTCGCGTGCAGCCGTTGTCGATCTCTGAGCCAAAGCTCGAATTTCCTGAGCCACAACAGCAAAACCACGGCCAGCATCCCCCGCTCTTGCAGCTTCGACGCCAGCATTCAAAGCAAGCAGATTTGTCTGAAATGCGATTTCATCAATAACACTGATGATCTGCACAATCTGGGTCGAGGACTCGGAAATTTTCGCCATCGCTTCAACCGTGCGATTAACAATTTCCGTGCCCTGCCCTGTTTCATTGCAACAGGCCTCTACTGTTTCGTCCGCCTGTCGGGCTTCTTCAGCCACCTCCTTCACGGAGGTCGTCAATTCCGTAATGTTGCGGGAAACTGTCCCCAGAGCCTGAACCTGTTCGGCAATCCGGCAGGCAACATCTTCCGATGAACTACTCAGTGTTCTTGCACGATGTTCGACCACCCCGGATGTAGACCGCACGGCATGAACGATATGGCTCAGACCGGCACAAGCATTCTGGAACGCACCACTCATCCGGGTTGTTTCGGTTTCCAGATCCGGATCAATTTCCTGCACCAGATCCCCTTTCGCCATCCGCTCCAGCGCATCGGCGAGGGCTTCAGACAGAGCGGTCAGACTCTCAGTCCGCTCTTTCTCAGCCCTTGATCGCTCCTGATCATCCATGTTCAGGGTATAGGTCTGAAGACCCAGTTCCATATCCAGCACCGCGGCTTTAATCAGGAGGCCTACCCTGCGCGTAGCCTCCTCAACAGGCAGAACGGGCTCGGCTTTTCGAAAAAGACGACGGAAAAATCCCTGTGGTGGCTGCGGCCATGCTTCACGCAGGAATCCCGAAACAATCCCCTCAAGCAGCAGCCCGTAGCTTCCAATATACCATTGAGGCTCCAGACCAATCCGGGCATGGGTGTTACCAATAGCCTTCGTGCTCTGAACATAATCAGGCCCGAAATCGCCATCTAGAATACGGCTCCAGTGCTTCTCCTGCTGAGTGCGGGCCGATTTCTGGTGAAGCGGATTGGAAAAGAACCGAGACAGGGCCGGGGTCTCATCAACCCGACGATAAAACCGATCCAGTGCAGGCCCAAGCGTCTGCCTCACCTGCTGGCCAATACGGCTGATCAGGGCTTTTTCCGCGGCGCCGATACCCAGAAAAGCAAGACGTTCTCTAATATCTGTCTCGACCTGATCGGGCATATTTGATCTCCAAGGCGTCGCTCGGTCCGGGGAAAAGGACTGGCTTCGCCCTAGCACACCAAAGGTTACGCAATCATGAAGACACCCCGTCAGGTCACAGCAGAAAACTAGTTCCCACTGTTCTGCCCATAAGAGACTTCCGTGTCTGGAACCGCCGGCCGTGGCGTAATGTCCGCCGTGTTTCCTCCAGGACCACCAGCCCCAAAGCTGACGCCTTCTGATGAGGGACTACTGGTCTCATGCGGACGGCTATCCTCACTCATGGCTCCCGGGGGCATAGGCATAACCGGCGCATCATCCGCATAAGACATACCGCTCGGATGAGGGCGGCGCCGGTGGTGATCTCCCCGATCCGGACCGGCCCCCGGTGGCGGCAACGCCGTCATGTCTGCGGCTGGGCCGTCAAACATGGAACCAACACCACATCCCCCCAGTGAAAGGCAGGACAACGTCAGGGAAAGAGAAAGCCAGCGCATACCACGATATTAGCATTTTTCCGGAGTTGACGCATCCCTGTTTGGAATGGGACACACCGCAGCCACACGCCTTTCACCCGGCACCCACAGTCAAGGAGAGATCCGCATGTTTGAAGGCCGCATTACCTCTGCCGCCGATCTGAGACGCGCCTGGTGGGACAGCCTGTTCGTAGACCACTCCATTTTCCGCCTCGGCTGGACGAACCTTTCAGAGGTCATTCCAGGGAAGGTGTGGCGCTGCAATCACCCAACCCCTTCTCGCCTGCGGAGGCTGACCCATCGCCTGCACCTGAAGACGCTGGTCAATCTGCGTGGACACCGCAAATGCGGTTCTGATGCACTGTCCCGCCGGGCCAGTCAGCAGGTTGGCCTGACGCATCTGGATATGGCCTTTGAAAGCCGCGGCGCTCCACACAAGGACCGTATCTTGCGCTTTTACGACATGTATCAGACGCTTCAGTTCCCCATGCTGATGCACTGCAAGTCCGGCGCAGACCGTGCGGGACTGGCCTCAGGGCTGGTGACCATGTTTGAAGGTGGAACCGCGACAGACGCCCTGAAGCAGCTTCACTGGCGCTTTGGTCATTTCAACCGTTCCAGAACCGGTATTCTGGACGCATTCTTTCTGCGTTACAGAGCCGAAGCTGAAGGCCGCCTGCCCTTCATGGACTGGGTCCGCACAGAATATGACGAAGATCGCCTCCGCGCGGATTTCAAAGCCGGAAAGATTTCGTCTTTCCTGAACGACAGTATTCTCCGCCGGGAGTAATCCGGCGGGGGCCTTTCAGGCCGCTTTATCGTCAGGTGCGCTAAGCGTCCGGATCAGATCCAGCATCCGCTTGCGGACAGACTGATCTGGAATGCGATAGTAAGACCTTACAAGATCAACCGTCTCCCGACGGCTGAAAAGCGCGGCTTCATCAACTGGAAGATCAAAAAGGCGCGGCGGGGCGGGAGCCGCACCCTTCGGAGGCGGACCACCAAACGTCGCCTGTGTTTCCGCAAATCCGGCCCCAAAGGCAGGAGCAGGGGAAGCCGCAGGTTTGGGGGTACCATCCTGCATGTCATCAAAGAAAAAGCCGATTGGCACGTCCAGAATACGCGCCAGATCGTATAAACGGCTGGCACCAACACGGTTGGCACCACGCTCGTACTTCTGAATCTGCTGGAAGGTCAGGCCAAGCGCCTCACCAAGCTTCTCCTGGGACAGTCCCAGAAGAGTCCGCCGAAGACGAATACGGTTCCCCACATGCACATCGACTGGCCCAGCAGCGGCGGCACTTTTCGGCTCGACCTTACCGTGACCGATTGTCATGTAGTTCCCTTCCCAATCAAGAAAGAGAAGGTAAATAAAACAACCCTAGATTGTCAATATTAACCTTTTTAACGCATTGCAACCAAGACTCTCTCACCCCGCCGACGCGGCCAGAAAGCCAGAAGAACACAGACAATCGACAGACCGAGCGGAATGGCGCGTCCATATCGGGAAAAGAGCGTGGGTGGCAGCGGAGACGGAATATTGCTGACCAGCACATCCGTCTTTCCCCACCCCAGTCTGGCTGTCTCACGCCCGGCTGCATCGTAAACTGCGGAAATGCCGGTATTGTTCGCGAAAACAACCGAAAGCCCCTCTTCAACAGCCCGCATCCGCCCGGTCGCCAAATGCTGGCGTGGGCCCGCACTGTCTCCATACCAGGCATCATTGGAAATAGTGACAAGCCAGTTCGGCCGATCATGAGGTGCAACAACGGAGCCCGAGAAGATGATCTCATAGCAGACCATCGGCCCCACCTTGCCAATATCCGGCATGGTCCAGGTTTTCAGTCCCGGCCCAGGCGTCAACACACCCGGCAGGATATTAAAGGGCAAAATCCAGGGCTGATATTCGCCAAACGGCACAAGACGGCTCTTGTCATAGATCGCAGCGATTTTCCCATCCTGGTCCACAACTTCGAGACTGTTATACCAGTGACCGTTTTCTTCACGGTCAGAGCCAATCATGGCCGGAGCACCACCCGCAGCATGTGCAATGATCTGCCGGGCAAGATCATCTTCATCCAGCAAGCCCGGAAAACCTGATTCCGGCCAGATCACAACACTCGGCCTATCGTCTCCCATCAGTCGAGCCTGTTGAACGCCCTGCGCCGTCATCCGGACATACCGACGGAAATTCTCGACGCTCTGTTTGTGGTCAATAATTTCTGCCTCGGGAACATTCCCCTGCACCAGAACAGCACGCGGATTGATGACCGGCAGCGGCTGCAAAATCGACAACCGCCAGAAACCTCCACCAACCCAGAGAACAGCACCAGCCAGAACCAGCAATGCCGCTCTCCGGCCACGGAAGATCGCAAGAGAGGCCAGAACCAGCACAAGGGTCAGACCATCCACACCCAGAACCGAAGCTGGCTGGATCAGCGCATCACCAAACCGCCCCGGAAGTTCCAGATCGCTTCCCAGCGGGTTCCAGGGAAAGCCGGAGAAGATCAGCACACGCCCCATATCCACAGCGGTCCAGCTCCCGCCGAACATCAGCACACGCCTCCAGCCCGCCGGAACCAGACGGCACAGAACAGCCGGAACCGCGATCAGTGGAGCAATAATCAGGGACACACCCGGGGAGGCAAACGGAACCACCCACCAGAATTCATGCACGCGTGTCAGGATAGCGTTTGTCAGCCAGTACAGACCTGCAGTGTGGAACCCCATCCCGAACAGGAAGCCATACAAAGCAGCGCCCTTCCAGGACGCAGCATCCTCAGCGGCGCGGTACAGGACCAGAAGCCCGAGGGGCAACGTGAAAAGTGCACAAACGGGCGGCAGAGACAGGGCCGCAAACGCCCCCGCCAGCACCATCAGGCCAGCAAGCCGCCAGCCATGAACAGGGAGCGTCGAAGTCATGAAGACGACCATCCATCAAAATGAAAAAACGGCCGAGCCATGTCAGCCCGACCGTTACAGGGATGTCAGGAGTCGAGAGCGTCCCGAAGGCGGCGCTCATAGTGACGGTAGTACTTGTCCGCCAGAAGCTCGCTTTTTACCAGAACGGCAACATCCGTCGTGTTGAACTGCTCGTCCACCACTGCACCGTCACCCACATATCCGCCCAGACGGAGATATCCCTTGATAAGCGGCGGCAGCTTATTCAGGCACGCACGATGATCAAGAGTGTGAGGATCGGTCCGCAGCATTTCCACATAACGGTCTGGCAGGGCGCGGATACGAAGAGCCGGCGGGGCCAGATGGTTGTGATGCAGATATGTCAGCTGGTCGGCCAGTGCATCCGGGTCTGTTCCGGGCAGACTTCCGCAGCCAAACAGCACATCAATCCGGTGAAGGAAAATATAGGACGCGATACCACGCCACAGAAGCTGCATTGCCGAACGACCACGATGCTCCCGCGCGACGCAGGAGCGTCCGACTTCCAGCAAACGTCCCGGAAATTCCGTCAGGGTCGAGATATCGTATTCGGAAGACGTATAAAAACGGCCAATCTTCTCGGCAGCATCAGAACGCAGCAGACGATAGGTGCCCACAACTCCTTCTGCACCCGACCCGATACTGTGATCGATGACGAGAAGATGATCCGCGACGTCGTCAAACTCGTCCACGTCGCGCTTGGTACGGAACGTACGCTCATCGGGATGAGCACCAAGCTCTTCAAAAAAGACCTTGTAACGGAGCGCCTGAGCCGCATCACGCTCGGCCTCAGTCTCCGCAATCCGCACCCCCAGAGACCCACCCCGAAGCTCCTGGAAGCCGCCATCGCGGTTCAGAGCCAACGTGGAGAGAGTCTCCATCTGCTTCAGCGTTTCTTCACTGCTGACGAGCGAATGGGCTGGCGCTGAGTTTTTATCCTCGGCCGAATTGGTGCTCATGTGTCGCTCTTGTTCCTGCTCTTGGGAAGCGGCCGCTTCGGGGTCTCTTTTTCGAGACGATGTCCGAACAGCTCAATACGGTGAGAAACGAGATCGAATCCAAGACGCTGTGCAATCTGCGTCAGGAGACGGACGGGCTCGTCATCTTCGAATTCGATGACCCGGCCGCTATCCACGTCAATGAGATGATAATGGTGGCCACTGTCGCTGGCTTCATAACGGGCACGCCCACCGCCGAAATCACGACGCTCAAGGATGCCCTTTTCTTCCAGCAGACGAACGGTGCGATACACCGTGGCCACAGAAATACGGCTGTCTATAGCCGATGCGCGGCGATACAGCTCTTCGACGTCCGGATGATCGTCAGCTTCAGACAACACATGGGCAATCACCCTGCGCTGTCCTGTCATTTTCAGACCATTCTCCACACAGAGGCGGGCAATGGGCGAATCATCCACAACGGCGGAACCAGCTGGCTTCCGACCTTGCGTGCGGGTGCGTCTGTCCGCGACTTTCGTATCTACGACCATAACAGCGGCCTAGCCGAAAAACGGACCATTTGTCCAATCAGAGATGCAAATAAAAATACCGGCTTCCTGCGGATGAGGGTCAGGAAGCCGGGAAACATGATCAATCGTCGTCGCGACGACGGCCGAGGCCGATCTTGCGAGCCAGGGAAGACCGGTGGCTTGCGTAGTTTGGAGCAACCATCGGATATTCCGGCGGCAGGCCCCAGCGCTCGCGGTATTCCTGCGGCGTCATGTTGTAAGCTGTCTTGAGATGACGGCGGAGCAGCTTCAGCTTCTTACCGTCTTCAAGGCAGATGATGTAGTCGGGGAATACCGACTTGCGAGGCGGCACAGCCGGGACTGGCTTCTCAGCCGGTACTTCTTCCTGCACATCAACATTCGCAAGGGAATCATGTACCGAGCGAATAAGACCCGGAAGCGCGTCAGCTCCGATGTCATGGCTGGATACATAAGCGGTAACGATCTGCGCAGTCAGGTGGCGCAGATCAAGGTCTGCTGTCTCTTGCGACATAATATAAAGTCCTTCATCCGGAAACGGGCAGTTCTCTATCAGTGAATTTTGACTACTATCAAGCAAAAACAAGGTGCAGACGAGACATGACAGAATATGAAATATTTCCACTCGACGTCAGAGACAAGCGTTGCCCAATGACGACTGTGTATGTTCGCACCCGTCTGGACTCCATGACTTCCGGCCAAAAACTCCGGGTTTTAATCAAAGGTGAAGAACCCAAGCGCAATGTTTCCACCGCCGTTCGAGCACTTGGACACCAGATAATAGACGAAACTCACGTTCAGGAAGATAGCGGTTTTTATTGTCTTCTGATTGTCAAATCTTAGAGGTCATGACGATGGCATCACTTCCATCCTGATAATAACCACGCCTTACGCCAGCCCGGACAAATCCACAGACCTCATAAAGCGCCATCGCAGTCGTGTTACTTACGGATACTTCCAGAAATATTTGACCTTTTGGAAAGATTTTCTCAATCAGCTGACGTCCCAATCCCCGTCGCTGAAAGCGGGGAGAGACAGCAAGTGTCAGGATTTCCGTTTCATCCAGAAGCGTTCTGGTCAGAATAAAGCCCGCAGGTTGCCCTTCCAGAGTCACAACCAGCGCTTCAGTTCCAGGGATGGAGAGCAACGAGGCAAACGCCGCCTCATTCCAGACTTCCCCGCCCTGAAAGGCTTCTTCATGCAAGGCCGCCAGCAAAGGCGCGCCGTCCACACCCAGATCCTGAAAGACCTGGTCCGGTTTTGCGGCTGTCATTGGGGAAGCGGGCGCAGTCCAGCCGCAGGCGGCTTTGCTTCCGGAGGATCAACATAAAGAGGGCCAAGAGGACCAGCCGTCTGCCCCTGCGCTGCACGGACGATTCCAAGCGCATCCGGAGCAACACAGGGGATCGTGGGACATTTCCACGAAGAGCGCTCCTGAAGTCCATCGCCCGCTATCGCAGAAAACACTGTCTCATCCAGATCGTCCGCAGAGATTGCGAAAACATCTCCATTCGGCGGGTCAACAAAGAACCGTCCCCGCCGCGCGAGACTGACACAGGCAACATCCGGCCGTCCAAGCGTCGCCCGGATCGCAGCGCCCAACGTGACGCCGATTGTCGGACAGTTCCACCCAGCGGCCAGTCCTGCGGCCAAAGACAGAGACGCCCGCAAACCCGTAAAAGATCCTGGCCCTATCACAGCAACGACCGCATCCGGAGCCTCGACCCACTGCCCGTCTTCAAGAAGGGATCTCAGGGCAGGCGCAAAATGCTCGGATGCGCCTCGTCCGGTCAGAAGCTTTTCCGCAACGACACGTCCGTCTTCAACAAGAGCAATAAGATTGGTCGTTCCCGTCCCTGCACCTGCGCCGTTGAAAACCACAGTCCTCACAGGCACAGACACGCCTCGCCGAAGTCCAGACGCGGGGCACGAGGCGCGGCATGGTCCGGATGAGGCTCGTTTTCTGCCGGGTAACCAAGACCAATCAGGAAATTTGCCCGCCATCCCGAAGTGGTTAGCAGCGCATCTTCGACCATGAACGAATCAAATCCCGACATTGGCATTGCAGAGAGGCCCAGCATCCGGGCAGCCAGAATGAGGTACCCCCCCTCCAGCGTACCATTCCGGAAAGCAGTTTCTTCCGACAGGCCGACATCTGCCGCAAACCAGTCCCGCAGCCCTTCATCACACCCAAGTCGGGGAAGCGTCTCAAAGAACAGCGGATCGTGGCAGACAACAACCAGAACAGGAGCCGACATGGCCCGTTCGACGTTTCCGGGAGACAGGGCAGGCCGAAGCCGCTCCCTGGCATCCTGCGTCGTCAAGAACACAAAGCGTCCCGGCGAGCAGTTCCCGGACGTCGGACCCAGCTTCACCAGATCGTACAAATGCCGCAACACGTCTTCCCCAACAGCCCGCGGGGAAAAAGCCCGTGGTGTGCGGGCCTGTGTAAACAGAACCTCGGCGCCCGGCATAGGGCCGGAACACGGGGTCTCCGTCACGGGGAGAGACGTCTGGTCGTCCATAAATCAGTCCTCGACCTGCTCGACAGACTGCACTTCCGGCACATAATGACGGAGCATGTTCTCAACACCATGCTTCAGCGTCGCGCGGGAAGACGGACAGCCGGAACAGGCGCCCTGCATCGTCAGGTAAACAATTCCGTCCTTGTAGCCCCGGAAAGCAATATCGCCACCATCTCCAGCCACCGCCGGACGAACACGCGTATCCAGCAGATCGCGGATCCGAACCACAACGTCTGCATCTTCCGGCGCAACATCGTATTTCAGGGCTTCATCACCGCCAGCAAGCACAGCCTTGCCGCTCTCAAAGAACGTCGTGAGCGTGCTGAGCACGACCGGCTTCATGTCTCCCCAACTGACGTCGGGCGCCTTGGTGATGGAAACGAAATCGCTGCCCAGAAAGACGCGCTTGACGTCTGGAAGAGCAAAAAGCGTTTCAGCCAGCTCGGAACGACCTTCAGCAGCTGAGGCCTCTCCAAAATCGACCGTACGCGAATCTCCGGTTACGGGGCGTCCCGGAAGAAACTTCAGCGTAGCGGGATTCGGGGTATCTTCGGTTTCAATGAACATCGTCGTCATGTCCTCAGTGTCCAGTCCGTCCCTGACATGTGCCACTTCAGCCCTCGGCGCAAGGGTCTGGACCAATCCAGTCCCACTTCACGCCCCTCAAACCTGCGGTCGTGCGCTACCCGTCGGCTTCCGCGGCGGCGGCAGAACAATCGTCGCGCAGAGCCCACCGTACCCTTTCTCGGCATCACCCCGACCAAGACGCAAATAGCCGCCTTCCCGGGCGATTTCACGGGTCACAATGGCCAGTCCCAGCCCGATCCCGCCCGTCTGACGAGAGCGGGACCCTTCCAGACGGTAGAACGGCGTCAGAACACGCTCATATTCACTTTCGGGAATACCCGGACCATTGTCCTGAATGGCAATTTCTATGGAGTCATCGTCCCGCACCGTCAGCGTGGCCAGAACATTTCCCCCGTAATTCAGGGCGTTCTCAATCAGGTTGGACAGAACACGCTTGATTGCCAGGGGCCGGACTCGAACCAGCGCCCGATCCGGGCCTTCGTAGCGGGCATCTTTACCATGATCGGCATGGTCATCGACGAGCGTCGTTAGCGTAGCGACAATATTGATGGTCTTTGGTTTTTCTGGATCATCCGCACCTGCGAGATACGCGAGAATGCCATTCACCATCCCCTCCATCTCATCCAGATCCGACTCGATGGCGGCCTGCGCCTCCCCATCATTCAGAAAACCGCATCGAAGCCGAAGCCGTGTCAGAGGTGTTCGCAAATCGTGAGAAACGGCCGCCAGAGCCTGAGTCCGGTCATTGATGAGGCTCTGAATACGGCGCTGCATGGCGTTGAGGGCGCGCGCAACACCCCGGACTTCCCTCGGACCACGCTCCGCAAGCGGCACCCAGGTTTCATTGGAACCAATCTTGTCCGCAACGGATGCCAGAGCTCGCAAGGGCATACTCAGGCCACGAATGAGCATGGTCGCCGCGATTGCCACGGCACAGGCTGCAATCGCGGCGGAGGCCAGACCACGTGTGAAATGATGTCGTCCCAGCAGCCCCGGAACCCGGAAATGGATGTAACTTCCATCCGGAAGGCGCTCGGTTCCCAGCACGTCGGGTGATCCGCTTCCCAGCGTATAGAGATCAAGCTGGGCCTGAGCGAGGATGGGGTCATCCTTGATCAGCCGCTTCGTCAGGTCCAGCAGGACCTGCGGTCGATGTCCCGGCAGCCGCGGCATGGATGTCGCGGGCTGCCAGGCGACGCTCAGTTCGCTTCCCGAAAGCATAACCGCCAGAAAGGAGCGCTGCGTAACAGGTGCAGCAGCCAGCACACGCAAGTTGGTGCTCAGCCCTTCTCCAAGCTGTGCAATCCGCACGTCATCAACAATGTAGGTTTCAGCCTCGCCATAAAAAACGGCATTGGCGAGGAACACCAGTGTGACCGCTACGGTCAGGACGACGCAGACACGCCCGACCAGCCCCAACGGCCACAGCAGGATCCGATTCTGAATATTCAGACCCGTTCGACCTCAGCCACGAAGATATAGCCCAGCCCCCTTACCGTCCGGATAAGCTGGTCCGCATCAGAACCTAGCTTACGGCGCAGACGGCTGACGAGAACGTCGATACTGCGATCCGAGACATCACCCAGACGGGTACGGGACAGTTCCAGCAGACGATCACGGGCAATGACGCGCTGGGGATTGTCGAGGAAGCTGGTCAAAAGATCGTGTTCAGCTCCGGAGATATCGACCGTCGCACCGCTTGGATCAGTCAGTTCACGGCGACGGAGATCGAGCGTCCAGCCCGCAAACTGTAATTTTTCGCGCCGAACCTTCTCCGGTGCTGTCGTGCCGGGAGTGCCTCGTCGCAGGACCGCACGGACACGAGCCAGCAGTTCACGCTGACCAAAAGGCTTGGGCACATAATCGTCTGCACCGGTCTCAAGCCCCATGACACGGTCACGCTCTTCACCACGGGCCGACACCATGATGATGGGAACCTGTGATGGCGGCGTCTCATCAGGATGACTTGCCCCTTGGCCACTACGCAGCGCACGGCACAACTCTATGCCGTTCGTACCAGGGAGCATGATGTCCAGAATAATGAGATCGACCGGAGCTACCTCAAGGGCGGCCCACATCTCGTCACCACTGGCGACACCACGGGCGCGGAAACCGCCGCCCTGCAATGCACGCAGAATGAGGGTACGCATACCTGCGTCGTCTTCAACGACGAGGATGCGAGCGGGAAGATCGGGGTCTGAAAGATTTGGCACCATACTTTTCCATAATCTCAGCGGGGCAAACACTACAAGCAACAAATCTGGGCTGGAACTGTTCCCTTATCTTGAGCGCTCATGACGGAAAGATTTTTCTGCCTTACAATACATGAAACGCAGGGCCAGCCTAATCAGGGTTCCTGCCATTCGACCGGAGTCTCTCATGACAAGCGTTTCTCCCGGCGTCGTAACAGGCGCCGATTATAAAACTCTTCTTCAGGCATGCAGGGATGGCGGATATGCCCTCCCCGCCATTAACGTCGTTGGAACCAACAGCGTCAATGCCGTTCTGGAAGCCGCCGCAGCCAACAGGTCCGATGTCGTCATTCAGGTCTCAAATGGCGGGGCCCGCTTCTTCGCCGGCGAAGGCTTGCCGGATGCCCATCGCGCCCGTGTTCTTGGCGCAGCCTCAATGGCGCATCACGTTCATCTTCTGGCGAAAGAATATGGTGTCGCCGTCATTCTTCATACCGATCACGCTGATCGCAAGCTTATTCCCTGGCTTGAGGACCTGATTACCCTCAGCGAAGCCGAGTTCAAGGCTCAGGGCCGCCCGCTGTTTTCATCCCATATGCTCGACCTGTCCGCCGAAACACTTGATGACAATCTGGCTCTCTCCCAAAAACTTCTGACGCGCCTTGCCCCCCTTGGCATGGGTCTGGAAATCGAACTGGGCGTCACGGGCGGCGAGGAAGATGGCGTCGGCCATGATCTGGAGGAAGGTGCGGACAATGCGCATCTCTATACCCAGCCGGAAGACGTGCTGAGAGCCTGGGAACTGCTCTCGCCTATTGGCATGGTCTCCATCGCCGCGTCTTTCGGCAACGTTCATGGCGTTTACAAGCCAGGTAACGTCAAACTCCGTCCGGAAATCCTGAAGAATTCACAGGATGCCGTACAGAAAGCTACAGGAAGCGGGCCGAAGCCCCTGCCGCTGGTCTTCCATGGCGGGTCCGGTTCCAGTCTGGAAGAAATCCGGGATGCCGTGGCTTACGGCACCTTCAAGATGAATCTGGATACAGATATCCAGTTCGCTTTCGCTCACGGCGTCGGCTCTTATGTCAGCGCGCATCCGGTTGCCTTCCAGCACCAGATCGACCCCGCGACAGACAAGCCTATGAAGTCCCTTTACGATCCTCGCAAATGGCTCCGCGCAGGCGAAAAATCCGTTACGGAGCGTATGGGCGAGGCTTTCGAAATCCTCGGCTCAAAGGGCAAATCCATCGCCCGAAGCTGAAACAGCCCCGGGAGATAACCCTCCAAACTCTGGCGCCGGGTCTCAGGGACCCGGTGTTGCGGAAGCAAGCTTCGTTCTGGTGACATCCTGCGCTGCCGGAACGACATCTTCCCAGCCGCCGCCAAGGGCGTTGTAAAGACGGGCCAGATTGGTCGCGACCGTTGCATCGCTCTCGGCAAGGCTCATCTGGGCGGACTGAAGCTGACCCTGCGCATTCAGCACATTCAGGTAGTTGGTCAGACCACTACGATACTGGCTTTGAGCCAACTGGAGCGCCTTGCGGTTATCGTTCACCGCACGCTCCAGACCCTGATGACGAAGCTGCTCGTCACGATAGGCAATCAGGGCATTATCAACGTCATGCCAGGCCTGAATGACCGTCTGCTGATAGGAAATCGCCGCAGCTTTCTGCGCATATTTCTTCAGCTCAAGCTGGCCGCGCAGACGTCCACCCTGGAAAATCGGCAGGGAAATGGACGGCCCGACATTCCATGCCCGGGCATTCCAGAACCCGAGATCCCGGAAGGACAGGGTCTGGAAACCGAAATCCGCATTGATGGTGATCTTCGGATAGAAGTCCGCTGTCGCCTCACCCACTTCTGCTACGGACGCGCGCAGTTTGGCTTCGGCTTCCCGGATATCGGGACGGCGATGAGCCAGTTCAGACGGAAGACCGACAGGCACCACCGGCGGCACAACCGGGATACCGGCGTTCTTCTCGAGTTCCGCGTTCAGGCTGCCCGGAGGCGCGCCGAGCAGGAGGGCCAGGGCATTCTCTTCCTGCGCGATACTCTGCTGAAGCTGGGCTGCCTGTGCTTCGGTATCGTGCTGACGGGCCTGCGCAGAATCCACATCCACTTCCGTCACCAGACCGCTGTGATAGCGGCTCTGGGAAATATCCACGATCTGCTTCAGCGTTGCGAGGTTATCCTGAAGCACTTGAAGGCGCTTCTGGTCTCCCCGCAGGCCCATGTAACCGCGCGCCATATCGGCCTGCTGGGCAATCAGGACTGACCGGCGTTCCTCATCCGTCGCCTGAAGATCTGCTTTCGCAGCATCATACTGATGCGCGACACGGCCCCACAGGTCGATTTCATAACTGGCATCAATGGAGGTTTTCCACTGATTGAGCAGCGGAATTGTGGCACCACTGGCGGCACCGCTCAAAATGCTGCTGCCCTGATCACCAAGAAGCCCATTATCGGATTTGGCAATACTGCCCCCTACCCGGCTGATGATCTCCTGCATCTGCTTTGTGCTGAACTGGCTGCGGGTATAGGAACCAGAAGCACTCAGCCCAGGAAAGCGTTCGGCACCCGCCATCAGAAGCTGTGCACGGCTCTGCGCCAGATTGGCCGTCGCAAGGCGGAAGGACAGGTTCTGCTGAACCAGGCGGTCTTCCAGAGATGCCAGTTCCGGATCGTTGAAGACCGTCCACCACTTGCTGGCGGCCTGGGCTTCACTTGTCACACTCTCAGGCGCGCCAGCTGTATGGTCGGCATAATGCGCGGGCGACCAGGGGTGTGGTTCATGATATTCCGGTCCAACCCGCAGGCAACCGGACAAAGCGACGAGGGCGCAGCCTGACAGCAGCGCGCGGGACAGAAAGGCTGCGCTCACAAAGAAACTCCTGATACGGAAATGATCTTGCGGTGACCGACCAGTTCGGTCAGCATAATGGAGACGGTAGAAGAACCACAAAAGGACCCTGTCCCCTCATGACCAGCACCCCTGTCCCCCGCACCCAGAACACGCCTGACGAAACCAGCGCGTCTGTGTGCCAGTTGCGCGCCAAGCGCGAGCAGATCCTGCAGGGGGCGGAAAAGGTTTTTCTGGCGAGTGGATACGAAGGCGCGTCCATGTCCCAGATTGCCAGAGAGGCTGGCGTTTCGAAAGGCACGCTTTACAATCATTTTGATGGCAAGGCGTCCCTGTTTTCTGCGTTTTTCGAAGAACGTAGCAAGACTAAACTTGCCGCCATCGAGGCCATCTCGCGTGAAGACGGGCAGGATGTTCACACTGTCCTGCGGCGCCTCACGGAAAGCGCCATCAAGATGATGCTCAACCCCACTTCCATGGATCTGTACCGCATCATTGTTGGCGAGGCAGGAAAATTCCCCAATCTGGCCGATGCGTTCTGGCGCTATGGTTTCGGGCGCACCCTGCACAATCTGGCGGACTGGCTCCGCCGTCGCAGCGATGCGGGAGAGCTTCACATCGAAGATCCTGAATTCGCGGCCGAGCAGCTCATGATCCTGTGTCAGGCCCGCATCGTTCATCGTCGTCGCCTCATGCTGCAGGTCGATGACAGCCCGGAAGCGATCAGCCTTCTGGCGAACAGGACAGCAGATTCGTTCATGAAAATGTACGGTCCCCGTCATCAGTGACCCCCAGCCGGTTCCGTTTTCTTCGTGCTGTTGGGTGACAGCAGGAAGCAAAGCGGAACCACGAACATCGCGATGATACCGATCCACCGGAATACTTCGTTGTAAGCCAGCATCGAGATCTGCGATGTGAACTCTGCAAACAGGCGGTGAATTGCAAACGTATGCGCAGCAGCAGGTGTGAGGCCATGCGCTTCCCCCACGGCCTGCGCCTGATTGATATAGTTCGTAAACTCCTGCCGTCCCGGGGTCATGTTGTCGGTCACATAGGTCTGGTGCCGCTGTCGGGTCTCGATAATCGCCGCCGTAGCCAGAGAAATGGCCATGGATCCCACATAGTTTCGCGCCATACTGAAGAGCGCCGATGCGTCCGAGTTCAGTTCTCGCGGCAGAGTAGAATAGGCGATCGTGGAGATCGGCACGAACAGGAACGCGAGTGAGGCCGTCTGGGTGATGCGGTAGAAGACCAGATGTCTGAAATCAATCCCGGCATACAGGTTGGCCGCCTGGAACATGGCCATGCCCATGAAGAAAAATCCAAATGCGATCAAATAACGCAACTGGATGAACTTCATCAGTCGTCCCACAAAGGGGATGAGAATGATGATCGCTACACCGCCCGGTGCAAGCAGAAGCCCTGACGTTGTCGCCGTGTAGCCGAGAACCTGCTGCGCAAACTGCGGAACAATGATCGCGGAGGAATAAAGCGTCGCACCGACCATCGAGATCAGGAACATGCCTGTCGCGAAGTTACGATCTTTCAGAACCGTCAGCTTCACTAGCGGATCCTTGGCATAGCACAGCCAGACAATCGCACCGAGAACGCCGATCACGCCCAGAACAGCCATGGTGATGATGAAGTTCGATCCGAACCAGTCATCATCCTCGCCACGGTCAACCATGACTTCCAGACAGCCCAGCCCCAGCGTAATGAGGCTGATACCAATCACGTCGATTTTCTCGCGCTTCTGCTTCTCCCATGGCGGATCTTCCACGAAAGCCGTAACCGCCATGACTGTCAGGATACCGAACGGAACGTTGACGAAGAAAATCCAACGCCAGGAGAAATTGTCCGTCAGATAGCCACCCAACATCGGACCGAGAACCGGACCAACGATGGTCGCAATAGCCGTCATGCCAAACGCTGCGCCGCGTTTTTCGGGCGGGAAGGTATCCAGAATGATGGACTGCTGGCTCGGCTGTAGCCCGCCACCAAAAAATCCCTGCATCAGACGGAAAACGACGAGCATGGGCAGCGATGTCGCCAATCCACACAGGAAGGACGACACCGTGAACATGGTGATACAGATGAGAAAGTATCGTTTCCGCCCGAACAGCCGCGAGAGCCAGCCGGAAATCGTCAGAACGATACCGTTTGCCACCAGATAGGACGTCAGCGCCCAAGTGGCATCGTCATAGGAACTGCCGAGCGATCCCGCGATGTGTGGCAGCGCCACGTTGACGATGGTGGTGTCCAGCACCTCCATGAAGGCCGCCAGCGTGACCGTAATGGCCACAAGCCACGGATTATGACTGGGTTTCCAGTCCTGATGCCCGGCAGTATCGCTCATTTTACGTAGACCGTGGGAACAACAGACATACCAAGAGCCAGCGGCAGATGAGGATCAAGACCACTGTCGATCAGGATCTTCACCGGAATACGCTGAACCGTCTTCACAAAGTTACCCGTCGCATTTTCCGGCGGGAACGTGCTGAAGGATTCACCCGAGCCAAGCTGAATGGAATCCACATGGCCCTGAAGCTTGAGCTGCGGATAGGCATCGACTTCGATATCCACCTTCTGGCCCGGACGCATATGCGTCAGCTGCGTTTCCTTGTAGTTGGCGACAACCCAAACTTCCGGCTCAACAATAGAGAACATCTGCTGTCCGGTCTGAACGAAGTTGCCACGCTCGACGCTACGCTGGGATACCCAGCCATCGTTCGGCGCGCGAACCTGCGTCCATTCCATATTCAGTTCCGCCTGCTCCAGAGAGGCCTTGGCAGAATCAAGATTGGCCTGCTCCTGAGTGACACGCGCATCAGCATTGGCAACATTCGCCTTGACCGGCTCAGCCTGCGTTAACTGGCCCTGCGCCTGAACAACACGGGCGCGGGCTTCTTCAAGCGCTGCACGAGCGTAGTCAATGTCCTGCTGCGATGTCGCGGCGCGAGCCACACTCCGCTGCCGCTTGTAGTCCGCCTCGGCCTTCGTCAACTGAGCCTGTGCTGCCGCAAGATTACCCTGCGCTGTAACGAGCTGACCAGGGTAGTTCTTATGGGCGACTTCAACCATCAGCTGATAAGCCTGCATGTTGGCTTCAGCCTGGTGAATAGCCGCCTGAGCCTTATGAAGGGATGCCGCGTAGTCGCGGTCATCGATGGTCAGAAGCAGATCGCCACGATGAACATACTGGTTGTCGTTCACCAGAAGCTGGGTGACGTAGCCGTTCACATGCGGGGCAATGGCAACCTTGCGGCCTGCCGTATAGGCGTCGTCCGTCTCAATATTATTACGGGTCAGGAAAAGGTAGAGACCAATTCCGACCAGAACCAAAACAACCACCAGAATCAGAATAATCCTGACAAGTGGATTGCGCTTTTTCTGCGGTTTTCCGGACGCTCCGGACTGCTGGTCGGCCTGCGCCTGGTCGCCTTGCGCCATTATCGTCTCTCTCGCTTTAACGGGTCTGTCCGAAGTGACCGGCTGGAAGAGTACCCTGTAACGGGCCCATTGACCGATCGGTTCGGTCATCCATGACATATCGTCTCTCAGCCTTCAAGCCGGAAAAAACTGATGCGTTTCCTTTCTGGAGGGAACGCTTTTTCTTTTTCGTCGCAGCCTCACAAAAAGAAATTTTTCGCTCTTCAAGAAAGGGTCAGCGCAATCCTCTGACCATGTGTCTTTTTCAGAGAACACCCTTGATCTTACTCAGCCCGGCAATCAGGGCCTGACGCTCCCGCTCCGCCTGGTCTGTCGGTCCGAGACGGAGAATCCACGAAGGGTGGGCCAGAGTGAGATGCGCCCACCCCTCGCCTGCATGCTCTCGCAGGGTGCCACGGACGTCTTTCAACCGATCTGAGGGACCACTCACCGCTCGCAGAGCCGTTGCCCCAAGTGAGACAATCAGTCTCGGCTTCACCAGGGCAATTTCCCGCTTGAGCCATGGCTGACAGGCAGAAATATGCTCGACACCCGGTGTCTGGTGGATGCGCCGTCGACTGTTGACCGTAAATCGGAAATGCTTGACGGCGTTCGTCAGATAAAGCGCCTCGCGTGCCACACCGGCTTCCTCCAGACATCTCATCAAAAGCTGCCCGGCTGGTCCCACGAACGGACGACCTGCCAGATCTTCCTGATCTCCAGGCTGCTCCCCTACAATCATCACCTTCGCCGTTTCCGGCCCTTCTCCCAACACTACCTGTGTAGCGTGACACTGCAAAGAACAGGCCCGGCAGGCCCGAATATCCTGTGCAAGCTCCGTCATACTCCCGGGAACATGGGCCTGAATGGTGATAGCACTTTGTCTGGCCTGAATGGCCTGATGAAATTTTGGCGCAGGCAACGCTTCTCTCGCAGCCATTTCCGCAACACGCTTTTCAGCTTCCGCCACGAGCTGAGGAATCAGGGCGGCTTCCGGCAGATTCTTCCAGTACCGGCGTGGCATCTCATTTCGCATGGCTTTTGTGCGAACACGGGCCGGATTGAAAGTCGAGGCATAATAGGTCTGCCACAACTGTTCGACATTATCCTCAAGAGCCTGCTTTGCACACGGTGTAAACGAACAGTTCAGCGTGGTGCCATCCCAGCTTATGGAACCTCTTGGTGTCAGGATAAGCCAGTCCATGTCTGCGAAACGCTTGGCAAAAAAGGACGAGACCTTCTCCAGCACATGATGGTCCGGCTCGAACCATGACAGGAATCGTCGTCGACCGTTTTCGGTTGGATCCTGCTCCCGGAAACGGACAAATGCAGTCATTTTATGCGCGGCCCGGCGAACCTGCTGCACCATGCGCCGGGCCTGACCCACGTCCGGGTCAGTGGGAATGGACAGAAGATCCGGATCCTCCTGCAAACGCCAGAGCAAGCGATACGCCAGCGCGAACCGCTCCGGGCTGGAATGGCACAGAACATCTTTCAGGACAGCCAGATTGGAGGCTTTCAACCTGACGTCCCGTTTGATTTTCCCTACGAAAGACGTCGTCTCCGCACGGGAGAAAAGATCTGCGTCCTTTCCCTGCAACCGCCAAACAATCTGCTCAGGAGGAACATCACGCTGGAGGGCGGCCCGCGCCGTCTGGCGCCAGGGTTCGAACGCGCTGGTGTCTGCCAGAGTAACAACAACAGACATCAGAGAAGGCTCATCTGCTGCGGCGCGGGCAGGAACAGAGTTCGCAAATCCTGTCGATCTGTCAGGCGGGCCGGACTCCATCCGATTGCTTTCACAAACGGGCGCACCTTTTTAATGGACACATTCAGGCGTCCCAGATCTTCCAGACGGATCGCCCTGTGCTTCCGCGCCATCAGAAGAGCCTGAACGGTTTTCACCCCCAGACCGGGCACCCGGAGCAGCATTTCCTTGGGCGCCCGGTTTAAATCCACCGGAAACTGCGCACGATTATCCAAAGCCCAGGCAAGCTTTGGGTCGATTTCCAGATCCAGCATTCCACCGGGCCGGGATGCCGTCAGTTCTCCAAACTCAAAACCATAGAACCGAAACAACCAGTCGGCCTGATAAAGCCGATGCTCGCGCTGAAGTGGCGGACTGCGAACCGGCAGAATAGCGGATGCGTCCGGAATAGGACTGAACGCCGAGTAATACACCCGGCGCAATCCGTAAGAGCCATAAAGACCGGAACTGCTGGCCAGAACGTCCCGATCCGTCGCAGCATCGGCTCCGATAATCATCTGGGTGCTCTGACCACCCGGTGAAAACCGTGCTGCGCGGCGACCTGTATGCGTTTTTTCCTTTGCCGCATCGATCTTGAGCCGCATGTCTCCCATGGCACGCCGGATGCCACCTGCGTCTTTTTCAGGCGCATAATTCTTGAGGCCCGTTTCTGTCGGCATCTCGACATTGATGGAAAGGCGATCTGCGTAAAGACCTGCTTCTTCCAAAAGCTTGGGAGACGCATCCGGAATGGTCTTGAGATGAATATATCCCCGAAATCCATGCTTCAATCGCAGATCACGCGCGACCTGAACAAGCTGTTCCATGGTGTGATCGGAGGACTGAATGATTCCCGAGGACAGGAACAGACCCTCGATACAATTGCGCCGATAGAACTCCAGCGTCAGCCAGATTACTTCGTCTGGAGTGAAGCGGGCACGCTCTACGTTTGAAGAAGACCGGTTGATGCAATAGGCGCAATCATACACGCAGAAGTTGGTCAGCAGGATTTTGAGAAGCGAAATGCAGCGGCCGTCTGGCGTATAAGCATGGCAGATTCCGTTACCGGTTGTGGACCCAAGACCACCCGTTTTGGCAGAGTCCCGGCGCGTGGAACCACTGGATGCACAGGACGCATCATACTTCGCGGCATCGGACAGAATCGCGAGACGTTCGGACAGAGATTTCTTCATGCCATGTTCTTATTTCGTTCTTACTCATGAAATGCAAGAACTGCATGAAATTTACCGGTTGTTTGCCATTTTTCCGTCAGACCTCGTCATCGTTTTTTAACGATGCAGATTCAGGTTCCCTTAACCATTCAAAGACTATCGTGAAGGGGCAAAACTGCACCGACGGAGAATATCTCGATGTCCATGTCCATCAATACAAATACAGCCGCCATGTCGGCTCTTCAGGTCCTGAACCAGACGACGGACCAGCTGAGCAAGACGCAGAATGCTGTCTCCACAGGCAAGAGCGTCAGCTCCGCTTCTGACAGCCCGGCCATCTACGCCATTTCCCAGACGATGAACTCCCAGATCTCGGCTCTGTCCGGCGTCTCCACGGGTCTTCAGTTCGCTGGTCAGGTGCTCAGCACCGCCACGAAACAGGCATCCTCTATCTCTGACGTCCTGAGCAGCATGTCCGAAACGGTCACGAATGCTGCCAACAACGGCGAGAACCAGGACACGCTAAACTCCCAGCTGAGCAGCTATCTGTCTCAGATCGACGTTGCCACGTCCAACTCAACCTTCCAGGGCGTGAACCTGCTGTCCGGTTCTACCAGCAACAGCGTCAAGTACACGCAGATTTCCGCAGCGCAGGACATCAACGGCAACCTGTTCACGCTGAACGGTGCTGACGCCACGTCGACGGGTCTGGGCCTTCAGGGCCTGAGCACGGACATGAAGGGCGTCACGATTTCCACGAGCGGCATCACGGCGCTGGCTGGCACAGGTGCGACCGCTACGACGCTGACTCTGAAGAACCAGTCTTCCGCCGACAGCGCAAATGCAACCGCTTCCAACCCTGCCATCACGACATCTTTCGTGCTTGATTCCAAGCCGGGTGATGCCACGAATGGCGCCGCAACATCCATTGGAACTGCCATCGCAGCAGGCCTCACAGATAACACGACCTCGGTAACCGTCGGCTCCAACGGAGCCCTGACAATTGCTGGCGCCACGTCCAAGACGGCTTCTGACGGCACGACAACTTATTCTCTGACCAATGGCGACAGCATTACAGCCAAGGCTGATGCCAGCGGCAACATGACCTACAACATCGCCAAGGTTGGTGATCTGGATGCCAACGGCAATGCCAAGACGCTGACGCAGGTTGTCGATGTTGACGTCTCCGGCGCATCTTCCACCACCACGAAGAACGATCAGCTCTCCACGCTGGTAACAGCTCTTGGTAACGCTGGTTATGGTGCCCAGATGGCCAACGATGGCACCCTGACGATTGCTGGTGGCAACCTCGACGCAGCAGATGCAACGGCAACCACGCCGTCTGTCAGCCTGACAAACGCCACGGGAACCTCCACTGTTGCCACAACCTCTGGTACGGATGTTGTTCAGCTGGCTGTAACCGGCGCTATCAACAAGATGAGCCGCATTTCTTCCAGCATCGGTGTGGCCTCCAACACCGTTACGCAGCTTCAGACGTCCAACAGTACCCTGTCAGACGCTTTGACGACCGGCGTTGGCGCTCTGACGGACGCTGATCTTGCAGCGGAAAGCGCCAAGCTGACTTCTCTGCAGACGAAGCAGCAGCTGGCCATCCAATCCCTGTCGATTGCGAACTCGCAGTCCTCCAACATCATGTCGCTCTTCCGCGGCTAATGATGGTGGGGCACCGGTTCTTCCGGTGCCCCTCTTCGGACTGCTTCAGACGTTTTCCGGACGCATTCAGTGCTTTCACCGGAAAACATCTGAAACCGTCCTTTTGAAAAGGAGCCTCTTTTCGTGACCTACGGCATGTCACAGTACCAGAACCAGTCCGGCACTTATCTGCCTCCCCGTGAAGTGGAAGCCATGGCGTTCAGACACGTCAACGATCTGCTTTCCAAAGCCAAGACTCACTCTGACCGGCAGTCTGCCCTCTCTACAAACCTCAAGCTTTGGGGAATTCTGTTGCAAGGCGTGCAGCGCGTTGATTGCCCTCTGGACGAGATCCTGCGCAAGGACCTGACAACCGTTGGCACCTGGTCTATGCGCTACGCCAACGTAGCTCTGAATTCGGACACGCCTCTCAAGGCATTGATCGACATTAACGAGGACATGATCGAAGGTCTCTCGGCACCGACGCCAGTAGCGGCCGCTCCTGACGGAGCCTCCGCCCCTACCGAAGGGCATATGGCCATTCAAATGGTTGGCTGAGCGGTCCAACCCCTTTTGTAAAGAAAACCCCCTTCGCCATTTGACGAAGGGGGTTTTCTTTATTGTGACCCTGATACGCTTTCCACATCAGCGCCTGTCAAATTTTACTTCCGGTTATCAGCCCGGTCGATGTCCGGAATAACGTGATCCGGGTCCAACGTTACGGCCTTCACCGCACCGTGCGGTTCAAACGTCACCTTGAGATCGCTGGTCTGGCGCCATGCTTCCGTCGGGATACGACGGTCCACCACTGTACCATCCTGATATTCAACACGCAGAACAACCGGAAGAGGCAAGGTTCCGTAGTTGAAAACCTGAACGGATACGGGATCATTTCCATGCTGTTCAACCGCCCCCACAGCATAATCCGGGGCCGCATTGGTGAAATACCATCCACGCCAGAACCAAGAGAGATCCTCGCCTGCTTCGCTGCTCATCAGGCGGAAGAAATCGGACGGTGACGGATGATGGTAAGCCCAGACAGCAATATATCGACGAAAAGCCGCATCGAAGCGTACCGGTCCCAAAATCTGCTCCCGCAACAGTTTCAGACCATATGCGCCTTTGAAATAGGTTACACTGTGGCGGTACTTCTCTGAAATCTCGTCAGCACCCGTCATCAGGTTGGGCGCCCCCGGATCTGTCAGGACAGGAACAATATCCTGCGCAGGGTTACCCGTTTTCGGTGCAAACTCGGGGTCACGCTTGGGCGCAAACTCACCATTATGAAAATGATCTGAGGCGTAAGCGTCAATGAAAGTATTGAAACCTTCATCCATGAACGGATTTCGGCGCTCATCAGACCCGACGATCATCGGGAACCAGTCATGACCCAGCTCGTGCGTCGTGATCCAAAAGAGCTGCGGGTCACGGTCGCTCATGCCATCGAACACGATGCCTGGATATTCCATACCTGCACCGTGACCACCAAGATTAATGGCATTCGGCCAAGGATATTCATACCATTGAGACGAAAAGTACTCGATGGCGTGTTTCACATACTCCGTCGAACGATCCCAGCCATGCGGACCAATACCTTCACGCGGATAGACGGACATCGCCAGACGCGGAACCGCATGATAATTCGCCCAAGGCACAACAGGCGGAAGGTTGATGCGGGCGGCATCCCACAGAAACGCGGGAGAGGCCGTGAAAGCCACATCGCGGCTGTTGCGCATGACGTAATGCCAGGTCACGTCACCAGACTGCTTCAGATGACTCTTCGGGTCCGTAACGTCATCAATCGTGCGGATCATGACGCGACTATCGCTTTGGGAAGCCTGAGCCAGACGAGAGCGTTCTGTAGCAGTCAGCGTCTGCTCAGGATTCAGCAGAGCGCCTGATCCGACCAGCGTGAAGTTCCATGGCACCGTGACCGAGTAATCGAAGTTCCCATATTCCAGATAAAACTCCTGCCCCAGATACGGCAGCGTGTTCCATCCCGCACGGTCATCATAAACGCTCAGGCGCGGATACCACTGGGCGATTTCATAGATTTCGCCTTCGCGGGACGGCGTGACAGCCGTGCGGCCACCCCATTCGCCCGGAATGGTGTAATGCCAGTCGATCTTGACGAACGCGACGCCGTGGGAGTCCAGCATCCGAGGCAGACGAAGCTGCATGCGGGTATCGGATACCAGCGGTGTCACGTCGACTTCGCGTCCACCTTGCACAATCGACACATGCTCGATTTCCATCCCGGACGAATGACCGCCAGACGGAAACTTACCCCAGAACGACGCACGAGAGTCTTGCCGGTAAATGTTCTGGTCAAGCTGAACCCACAGGACGTCCAGAGCTTCGGGACTATTGTTTGTGTAGGTGATGGTTTCTGAACCATGCAGGACATGCGCCTGCGTATCGATCCGGGAACGAATCGTATAATCCGTACGGTTCTGCCAGTACTGTGGACCCGGCTGCCCGGAGCCCGACCGATAGACATTCGGAGCGTCCGGCAGAGTTAACGGAGCAAAGACTGGCGCTGGATCGGAGAGGGTTTTAGCGGAAAGAGCGGCTGGAACCAGCACGCCTCCCAAAAGCGGCAAGAGGAAAAGGCGTGCGTGCATCCGGACTATGATCTCCGCTCTCGTTAGTTCTTACCCCGTTATAATATCACTCAGTCCACCCAGATAGGACGCAAGATCAACTTTCAGGGGCATCAGGTAGGTATTGTCATTTTTCTCGCGCACCAACGTCAGCATCTGGCGGGCGAGACGAATGTTGCCTTCCAGCGTGTCATCATAGTCTTTCGGGAACAGCACATGGTTAACGCGTTCCCAATATCGACGGGACCGTTCACCCAGAACGGGTGAAATTCCCCAGAACACCGTGTCATCGCGCAGCCAGTCCATGGACAACTGAAGCATATGCAGATCAAACAGGGGCTGCGTGAAGAACCCGCAAGCCCCTGCATCTTTCTTGCGCGCAACGTCTTCTAGCTCCTGCCACGGCGCACGTCGATAAGGATCGAAAACCGCATAGACATCCAGATGCGGCGCTTCGCGGCGATACCGCTCGATAATCTGTGCAGACGTGTTCGGATAAGCCACCCGATCACTTCCGGCAGGGAGCGGATCACCTGCGACAACGAGGACTGCTTTCAGTTCCGGTCGATCGGCGCCCGGTAGCGGCGCACCGGGGGCAATGTCGATCGCGCGGATATGCGGGATGACACTCAAGCCAGACGCCCGATTGACGCGCGCGGCAGCATCATCGCTGCGCAGATCAAACCGGATGAGGTCTGGAATATTCAGTAGATCAACTGATGGCAGCGCCTTGCGGACCACCGACACATCTTCAAGCAACGCCTCTTCCGAGCGTGGAACAAGTTCAACAGAAACACGCATCAGAGAAGATCGTCCTTCCCCAGCCCCTGCGTGGCGCGGGCCGCCTGAAGTGTGTTGTGGAGCAGGCAGGCAATGGTCATCGGGCCGACACCGCCCGGAACAGGCGTAATATGCCCTGCGATGGGAAGCGCCTCTTCAAATGCGACATCTCCCACAAGGCGTGTCTTGCCTTCAGGGGTCGGAATACGCGTGATGCCCACGTCGATTACGGTCGCACCCGGCTTGATCCAGTCCCCGCGGACAAGACCATGCTTGCCTGTCGCAACGACGAGAATGTCCGCTTCACGGGCCAGTTCGCGCGTATTGCGTGTATGGATATGGGCGATCGAAACCGTGCAGTTCTCTTTCAGAAGAAGCTGCGCCATGGGCTTACCCACCAGGCTGGACGCCCCGATGACGACTGCATTCATGCCCGTCATGCCTTTGTGCACGGACTGAAGCAGCATCAGGCAGCCAAGCGGTGTGCAGGGAACGATGCCCTCAATGCCTAGCGACAAACGACCTGCGTTCACTTCCCCCAGACCGTCCACATCCTTATGCGGGGCAATGGCATTCGTCACCACGACCGGATCGATCTGCGGCGGCAACGGAAGCTGCACGAGAATGCCATGGATCTGCGGGTTGGCATTCAGTTGCGCAATTAAATCCAGCAACTCCCCCTGCGACGTGCTCTGCGGAAGCATGTGCATGAAAGACCGCATTCCGGCGCGATGCGTCTGGATGGCCTTGTTCTTCACATAGACTTCCGAAGCCGGATCGTTTCCGACCAGCACGACGGCGAGGCCCGGCAGGGTGTTGCCCTGTTCGATGAAGCTGGACACTTCACGACCAACGCGATCTGTCAGGGACCGGGCAATACCTTTGCCATCAATGAGTTTGCCGGCCAGTTCAGGGGGAAACGTGCTCATGGGCTCTCCGGATGACAACAGGCTGCGGTTTCAGTTACGCTTTACGCGAGCCCGCGTTGTGCGCAGGAAAAAGGATGGTTTCGTGTCCGAGGAAATACGCAAGAACTTCGCCAGTGACAATGTCACACCTATCTGCCCTGAAGTCATGGCCGCCCTGATCGCGGCCAATGAAGGGAGTGTCGGGTCCTATGGAGAAGACGATCTGACCCGTTCCCTGAACGAACGGTTCGGGGAGGTTTTCGAAACCGAGGTCGCGGTTTTCCCGATCGCCACAGGAACAGCCGCAAACAGTGTGGCACTGTCAGCACTCGTTTCGCCTTATGGCGCCGTCCTGTGTGATGAGAGCGCGCATATCAATACCGATGAAGGTGGCGCGCCCGAATTCTACATGCACGGGGCCAAACTGATCTGCATTCCGTCTGCGGACGGAAAGGTTGACCCTGTGACGGTTCCGCCTGTTCTGAGAAACAATGCGGAAAGCGGCATTCTAAGCCCGGTTATTCAGGCGCTCTCCCTGACGCAGGCCAATGAATGGGGCACCGTTTACAACACGGACACTCTGGACGAGCTATCCCGTATCGCGCATGACCATGATCTCGCCGTGCATCTGGATGGGGCCCGTCTGGGCAATGCCCTCGCCTATCTGGGCTGCACCCCAGCGGAAGGGACCTGGAAAGCGGGTGTAGACGTTCTCAGCTTCGGGGGCACAAAAGCAGGTGCCATGGCCGCAGAAGCCGTGGTGTTCTTCCTCAATGATCGTACACGACCGTTGGTGAAGAACTTTCTGAGGCGCATCAAGCGCAGCGGAAATCTGTGGTCCAAACATCGCTTCCTGAGCGCCCAGCTTCTGGCCCTTCTGCAGAACGATGTTTGGCTGAAGAATGCCGCCCATGCCAACGCTATGGCGCAACGGCTTGTGGACGGGCTTCGCCGTCATGCCGCAGCCCAGATGCCTTATGAACGGCAGAGCAACGAAGTTTTCGTCATTCTTCCAGACCTTCTTTTGAAGGATCTGGAAGAGGCAGGATACGGTTTTTACCGCTGGCCGACGCCGGAAGGTGTTTCCGGCACACTGATCCGTCTGGTGACGAGCTATTACACACGTCCGGAGGATGTAGACGCGCTTCTGGCGGAAATCGCCGCCTGAGCGGGAGAGTTGATCCGGTCCCCACCGGATCAACCCTTTCAATCAGTTCCCAGCCTTGAGAGAGGCATCAATCTCCAGTGCCAGACGCGCCATCTTCAACGCCCCTTCCCGGCTCCCTGCCCCGCAGATGAAACGGGCCGGGTGAGCGAAAACTGCGTCAGGCACGCCGGAAATCTCGGCCAGTGCCTTCTTTTCCAGACCGCCCCAGGCTTCCGGCAGGGAAACGCGCTGACCGAAATCCCCGCGTACGGGCGGAATGGCCTTCACATTCCACTGTTCCGGGCCAGCGGGTGACACAACGTACACGACCGGAAGATCACGCTCGAAAATAACCTTTTCAGTTGGCATTCCTGTTTCCATGAGCAGGATGCGCTTGTCTTCCGCAGCTTCATAAGCCTGCACAACACGGTTGGCAGCTTTCAGGCTGGCGCGAACGCGGTCCACCATGTTGACCAGATGCGCCGCAACAGCCGTGGCAGCATTCGCAAAGCCCAGCGATTCCTGCTTTTTGGCTTCTTCCGCACCATAAAGTTCGGCTGTATCCCAAGGCGGGCTACAGGCTGACACGATATCGGCCAGAGACAGCTTGCCCATCTTGGCCACGCCATTGTCGTCCTGATCCACCGGGATGATCAGGGACTTGTCGAGGGACTGCCAGATGGCGGTCAGCGTCGCCTCATCCACCGGGGTTTTGACGATGTTGCGAACCGCAGCAAGGCCATAGTCCTTCCACAGCAGACCGGCAGCGCTATACGGTGTTCCGTCTTCACGCAGCGGCTTGTCCTTCATGTGGTGATCGTAGCGACCTTTGGTCGGGTCAAAAACGCCACCTACATCGAAGACGATATCCGCTCCAGCGATACGGTCTGGCGAGCGGGTGCGCACAAATGTCAGACGGTCCGTGCCCGCCTCTCCGAGAATACGTCCACGCAGATCGCCTTCTGGTGCCAGCGCATAATGCAGGATGGCGTAGCCCAGCGTTTCATCGGCATGGAAATTGCCGGAATGGGTGAGCGCTTTGACGGCTCGGGTCTCGTTTTCGAGCCCAATAGGAGTGTGTTCTGACATCTGGAAGACCTGCTGACAGCGAAGAGGAGTTTCGGAGTGTGCCCCCTCATGCCGCAGGGACTACGGCCAGACAACACGCTTCCTCAGGAAAATGCAGCCACTTTCTCTTTCTGCCGCCTCTTGATGATACCCATAAAGCCGCTTTCGAGGGATCACGCGCAGCCCTGCAGGATTAGCGCGTCACTGCCGGAATTCATGCTATGAGCTGCCGGATGGAAACCGCATCCCCTACCCCGCTCGCCGTCCTTGTCGGCATCCAGACCCCAGACGTCGATGACATTGCCCATGAGGCAAGCCTTGAAGAGCTGGGAAGGCTGGTCAAAACGCTTGGTTACGAGGTTGTCGGCTCTGTCTCGCAGAAACGAGAAGGCACAGGTGCGGCGTCCCTTCTGGGCGCTGGCAAGCTGGAAGAACTGGCCGACATCACGGGTGGTCGGGGGATCATCACGCCTATCGTCAAAACACCCATGACGAAAGCGCGGAAACGGTTTGAAGGCGCGGCAAGCTCTCATGAAGACGCTGAGGAAGAGACGGACGATCTCCGCCGTCCTGAGTTCGTCATCGTTGATCATGAACTGACTCCCAGCCAGATCCGAAATCTGGAACGGGCGACCGGCGCGCAGGTGCTGGATCGAACGGGCGTTATCGTTGAGATTTTCCATCGTCATGCCAACACACGGGAAGCAAAGCTTCAGGTCGAAATGGCGCGCCTGCGTTATGTCGCGCCACGCCTCCGGGAGTCATCGAATGGCGGCGGCAGGCAGCAGGGACCAGGCGCCGGTGAAAGCAACCTCTCCCTGGACCGCCGCAAGATTCGGGACCGGCTGGCCGAACTCAAAACCCAGCTTGAAGCCGTGCAACGGGACAGCGATCATCGGCGTTCTGCCAGAAAAGACCAGCTTCGCGTTGCGCTCGTCGGCTATACCAATGCAGGCAAATCTTCGCTGATGCGGGCCCTGACAGGCAGTCAGGTTCTCGTTCAGGACAAGCTGTTTGCGACCCTCGACACAACTGTCCGCACGCTCCAGCCGGAAACGCGGCCCCGTATTCTGGTGTCGGATACGGTGGGCTTCATCAAGCAACTCCCCCACGATCTGGTTGCATCCTTCCGCTCTACGCTGTCCGAAGCGCTGGAAGCATCCCTGCTGCTTTTCGTCGTGGATGCGTCGGACCCGACATACGAAGCGCAGCTTGAGGTCAGCCGCAGCGTTCTACACGAAATCGGCGCGGATGTTGTTCCGTCCCGGCTGGTTCTGAACAAGATGGATCGCGTTGATGATGCCAGACGGGCCGAGCTTCTGGAAAAGCACCCGGATGCCATTCCGCTGTCCGCACATCGCCCGGAAGATGTGAGTGCCCTGCGGGAAACGCTGATTGCGTTCTTCGAGGCCGACATGGTGGAAGACGTTTTGGTGTTGCCCTACGCAAAACAGGGCCTGATCGGCGAAATCTATGAAAGCGCTCGCGTCCTGTCAGAAGATCATGACGAAACGGGCAGGATTCTGACGGTTCGCGGTCTTCCCGGCGCACTTGCCCGCCTGAAACGCAGTCTGGCCGGTTAATAACGCCATAAAAAAGCCCGTCATTCCCACTCGGTGAATGACGGGCCAGACTACTTTTCAGTAGAAATGCTTCAGCGTTACGACGCAAAGACCTTCGAAATCGCGGCCTGCGCCTCGTCCTGAATGGCCTTCAGGTGTTCGGGGCTTTTGAAGCTCTCGGCATAGATTTTATAAACGTCTTCCGTGCCGGACGGACGGGCTGCGAACCAGCCGTTTTCCGTCACAACCTTCAAGCCGCCAATCGCCGCGCCATTGCCCGGTGCCTTCGTCAGCTTGGCAATGATCTTGTCCCCAGCGAGTTCTTCAAGCGGGAACTGCTCAGGCGCCAGCTTGCTGAGCTTGGCCTTCTGCTCCGGGTTCGCTGCCGCGTCGATCCGCGCATAGTACGGCGTTCCGAGACGGGCTATGATCTCATGGTAATGCTGGCTCGGGTTCTTGCCCGTCTTGGCGGTGATTTCCGCAGCAAGAAGGCCGAGAATGATCCCGTCCTTATCGGTCGTCCAAACAGAACCATCACGACGCAGGAACGTCGCACCTGCGCTTTCCTCACCGCCAAAGCCCAGCGAGCCATCCATCAGGCCCGGCACGAACCATTTCAGTCCGACTGGGACTTCAACGAGCTTACGGCCCATATCCGCAACAACACGGTCGATCAGACCGCTGCTCACCAGCGTCTTGCCGACACCAAGATCCGGCTTCCACTCTGGGCGGTTCTGGAACAGGTACGAAACCGCTACGGCCAGATAATGGTTCGGGTTCATCAGGCCATCTGGCATGGCAACAATGCCATGACGGTCTGCGTCCGTGTCATTGGCAAACGCGACGTCAAAGTCCTCGCCCATCTTGATGAGACGCGCCATGGCGTAGGGCGAGGAGCAGTCCATACGGATCTGTCCGTCCCAGTCTGCCGTCATGAACGCAAACTGCGGGTCTACAACGTCGCTGACGATCGTAGCGTTCAGGCCGTACTTCTCAACGATGGGCTTCCAGTAACCAACAGCAGCGCCGCCCAGCGGATCAATGCCAATCTTCACGCCCGCATCACGGATGGCCGCCATGTCGATGACGTTTTCCAGATCGGCCACATACGGCGTGACGTAATCATAACGCTTGATGGACGGTGCGTTTCTGGCTTCGTCGTAAGGCAGGCGCTTTACGTCCTTCAGGCCATCCGCCAGCAGCTCATTCGCCATGTCCTGAATGGCTTTCGTCACGGCTGTATCCGCCGGACCACCATTTGTCGGATTGTACTTGAAGCCACCATCCGTCGGCGGGTTATGGGACGGCGTGACAACCACACCATCGGCCAGACCGGTCGTGCGGCCTTTGTTGTAGGTCAGAATGGCGTGGGAAATGACAGGGGTGGGCGTGTAGCCGTCGTTCTGGTCGATGCGGACGTCAAGGCCATGCGCGGCGAAGACTTCAATGGCGGAGCGCTGTGCCGGAGCGGACAGAGCGTGCGAGTCAATGCCGATGAAGAGCGGGCCATCAATGCCTTCCGCCTTGCGATAGCGGCAGATGGCTTCGCAGATGGCGAGGATATGCCCTTCATTGAAGCTCGTATGGAACGAGGAGCCACGATGACCTGAAGTCCCGAACGAAACACGCTGAGTCGGGATGGAGACGTCCGGCTTGCGATCGTAATAGGCGGCTACCAGAGCCGGTATGTCCGTCAGTTGTGACTGATCGAGCGTTTTCCCGGCGAGTGGGCTGATATTGGCCATTGATCCAAAAATCCTTAGACAGATCCGCGTTTTAAGCGACCGTAACGCACGAACGCTTCAGCGGATCACAAAAACTCATCCGGACAGGACTGTCCAGTGACAGAACTCTGACTTCACTCCGCAAAACGGGCATGAAAAAGGCGGAGAGACTTTCATCTCCCCGCCTTCGCAGTTTCAGGCTGGACCAGTAACCTTACGGTGCATCATCCGAACCACTATCGTCGGAGCCGTCGGGCGAGACCGCTACGAAAAGCTGCTGACCATCACGCAGGATACGCAAGAGTGGCGGCTGCTTGCGACCCAGGGCTTCCTTCACCTGTGCGACAACAGCCTTGGGCGATGGTGTAATGTGATTACCAACGCCTACGATAATGTCACCCGGACGGATGCCAGACTGGTCTGCAGGCGAGCCCTGCACAACATCCGCAACAACCGCCCCCTGAACACTGTCATCAAGACCCAGTTCCTGACGGGCACGCGGCGTCAGGGATGCAAGAGACACACCCAGCTTGCCGGCACCAGCAGACTGGCTGCTATCCGCGCCACCCGCACCATGATCCTGATTGGCCAGATTACCCACCGTGAACTTCACGTCCATCGGCTTGCCATCACGCAGAAGGCTCACCGTCGCGTCCGTGCCCGGTGCGATGGACACGACCTTAACCGCCAGATCATGACCGTTCTTTACCGGATGGCCATTCAGCGTCAGGATCACGTCTCCGCTCTTGATGCCAGCCTTCTCGGCCGGGCTCCCCTTGGATACGGAGGCAACCAGCGTTCCATGCGGCGGAGCGCCCGGTTCGGGGGACTTCAGGTTCAGGGCCTGTGCCATCGTCGGGGAAATGTCCTGCCCTTCGATGCCGAAATAACCACGGGTCACATGACCGGTCTTCTCAAGCTGCTCGACAACAGACTTCACGGTGTTGGACGGAATGGCAAAGCCGATACCAATCGAACCGCCACCGTTCGGCGAGATGATCATGGAGTTGATGCCAACAACCTTACCGTCCTGTGTGAACAGCGGGCCGCCGGAATTGCCGTGATTGATCGGCGCATCAACCTGAATGAAGTCGTTATACGCACCAGAGTGCAGGTCACGCCCCAGAGCGGAGACGATACCTGCCGTGACGGTTCCGCCCAGACCATAGGGGTTACCCACTGCGATGACCCATTCACCCGGCTGGACGTCATCAGAATCGCCCAGATCAATGAACGGCAGCTTGCCCGTCGGCTTCACGCGAAGCAGTGCAACGTCCGTCTTCGGGTCACGGCCAATGATCTTGGCCTGAAGCGTTGTGCCATCGTCCAGCGTGACCGTAACCTTGGTGGCGCCATTCACAACATGGTTGTTGGTGACGACATAGCCATCAGCCGAGATGATGAAACCAGACCCGCGGGCTTCGACCGTGCGGTTCGGCTGCTGTTGCTGCGGCATCATCTGGAACGGGAAGGGGAACGGAAAGGGCGAACCCTGCATGCCGCCACCGTCGCCACCCGGGCCATTTTCTTCCTGCTCGGCAACGTCGGCCTTGATATGGGCCGTGATGGAA
Organism: Gluconobacter sp. ESL1110; assembly: GCF_058107395.1. NCBI lineage: Bacteria > Pseudomonadati > Pseudomonadota > Alphaproteobacteria > Acetobacterales > Acetobacteraceae > Gluconobacter > Gluconobacter sp. ESL1110. Next base: position 779,957 of record NZ_JBYLUK010000007.1, on the reverse strand, counting down.
ACAACGGCAGGCTTCACCTGCTTCACGAGCGTGACGAAATTCGGCAGCGCCTGAACGTTGGTCTGCGGCTTGATGGCCCCATTGTCCGCCATGGCGGCGGGAGCGGCAACCAGAAAGGTCGTCGCAGCGAGAGCAGCAAGGGAGGCGCGGAAACGTGTGGTCATGTCAGTCCCGATTGTTACAGAGGAACGGTTCGGTCGTTATACGTCAGACTATGAACTGTGTTCCCGTTCACCAAGCTGACCGGGACGTGAAACATCCGTAAGTCTTTGTTTGTCACGCTCTCCTGAGACGTCGGAAAAAAGCCCGGAGTTGCTCCGACGCCTCGCGCTCCCGTACGCCACCAATGATTTCCGGCCGATGCAGACAATTCGGGCGTTCAAAGAGGCGCGGGCCGTGATCCACGCCACCACCTTTCGGATCGTAAGCCCCGAACACCACACGCTCGCAGCGGAAATGTACGATCGCCCCTGCACACATCGGGCATGGCTCCAGTGTGACGACCAATGTGCATCCGGTCAGCCGAGGGGACCCAAGTTTCCGCGCGGCTTCGCGCATAGCCAGAAGTTCAGCATGCGCTGACCCGTCATGGAGTTCTTCCACACGATTACGGGCCACGGCGAGAATCTTTCCCTCCGCATCAAGCACGACGGCTCCCACGGGTACCTCCCCATGACGGGCAGCCTCATCCGCTGCATCAAGCGCCGTCTGCATGGCGCGGCTTGTATCGGCCTGAATCATGATGCGATGATGCGGTGCATGACCCTGCCCCGTCCATCCCGTTTCCAAAATTCCGCCCCGCTCATCGGCCTGACGCTGGATCATGAGCCCGGTGGCGATGGGAAATTCTCGCGTTACCCCTTTCACGCATTGCGAGAGAATTATCTGACTGCCCTGAGTGAGGCTGGCGGATTGCCCGTCTGTCTGGGCTACACGGCCGATGCCGAAGCCATGGTGGCGCGTCTGGATGCGCTGGTCATTACGGGTGGAGCTTTTGACGTCGATCCCGCGCTTTATAATGAAGATCCTCACCCCCTGACGAGCCCACGTCCCGCCAGAACGTCAGCGGAACTGGCGCTTCTGCAGGCCGCATTAAAGCGGGATATTCCCATCCTCGGAATCTGCGGCGGCATGCAGCTGATGGCCGTCAATGCCGGTGGCACGCTGATCCAGCATCTTCCTCCGGAACTGGAACACGAACAGCCCAATCCACGGCACGAACCGGGCCATGCGGTGTCGATCGTGCCAGACACCCGATTGGCGGAAATTGTCGGCGCGCCCACAATGATGGTAAACTCTTCCCACCATCAGGCCGTCCGTAGCGCCGGTGAGGCACGGATTTCGGCTCTCGCACCGGATGGTGTGATCGAAGCGATTGAACTGGACGGCCCGAAATTCGCCATTGGTGTGCAATGGCATCCCGAATTCACCCTCGACCCCGGCGACCGTCGCCTGTATGCGGCGCTGGTGGAGGCAGCAGCACGATGACCGAAGATTTTACCCCGACCCCTGAAGATACATCCGACGCACCAAGAGGCGAACGCATTGCCAAGTTCCTGGCCCGCGCTGGCGTAGCAAGTCGCCGGGATGTGGAACGCATGATTGAAGACAATCGCATCAAGCTGGGCGGCCACCCCGTCACCCATCCTGCGACCTTCGTTCAGCCGGGCGACATTGTGCTGGTGGATGGCAAACCCGTGGATAACCCCGAGCGCACCCGCCTGTGGCGTTATCACAAGCCGGACGGCCTCCTGACCACGCATCGGGACCCGCAGGAACGCAAGACGGTCTTTGATTCCCTTCCCGAAGGCATGCCCCGCGTCATCAGTGTTGGCCGACTGGATATCAACTCCGAAGGGCTTTTGCTTCTGACCAATGACGGCGAACTGGCACGTCGTCTGGAGCTGCCAGGCAATGCCTGGGTGCGCCGCTACCGTGTCCGCGTGTTTGGCGTGGTAGATGAGAAGCGCTTGGCATCGCTGGTAAACGGCTTTGAATATGAGGGCGTGAAATACGGCTCCATCGAAGCGGAACTGGATTCCAAAAAAGGCGATAACTCCTGGCTGACAGTCTCTCTGCGTGAAGGCAAGAACCGTGAGATCCGTCGCGTGATGCAGGGCCTGAACCTGCATGTGAGCCGTCTGATCCGTCTGTCTTACGGGCCGTTCCAGCTTGGTTCCCTGAAGGCACGTGAGCTTGAGGAAGTGAACGGTAAGACACTGCGTGAGCAGATCCCCGACCTGCCTGCCCCTACCCGTAAGCGGACCCGCTGATCCATGCGGATTGTTGGCGGAGAGAACAAAGGCCGCGCGCTTGTAGCCCCAACCGGCGAGCGGACGCGCCCAACCTCGGACCGGACGCGTCAGGCCATTTTCGACATGCTGGCCCATGCGCCGTGGTATGGGCAGGAAGAGCTGGAACAGGCCATCGTGCTGGATGGATATGCCGGAACAGGCGCACTCGGCCTGGAAGCTCTGTCCCGTGGAGCACAGCGTGCGGCCTTCATCGAGCGGGACCGCAACGCACTGAATGCCTTGCGCACCAATCTGGATATCTGCCGGGCCCGTGACCGCTCGCGCGTGCTGAGTTGCAGCGTTACGCATCCACCGAAAGCCGCCGAGCCTCACACGCTGATCTTTCTTGATCCGCCTTACGGGAAAACGCTGGTCGAATCGGGCCTGCGCGCATTGGCTAGAAACGGCTGGATTGCAGAAGGGGCCTTGATCGTTGCCGAGACAGGTGCGACCGAGGATTTTGCCCCGTTTGTGCCACCTTCCGAACACTTTTCCCCCACACTTCCGGCCGAACCGCTTTCAATACGGAAATTCGGTGCGGCGAAGGTGACGATCTGGCGACATTCCTCCACTGTTCCTTAATTTTCCTACTGTATTCAGTGGCCTGTCAGGTATAATTCAGACGTAATCTGAAAGCCGTAATTCAAAAAACCGACGGGGTGACGAGACTTGGCCGTGTTCAGCCGATCGACCAGCACAGTGCGCAACATTGTCCGTGAGGCACACGACCGTCACATGACACCCAAACTCCGGAGCGCGCTGAATGCGCGTCTGCTGGAGTTGCTGGGTCTCGGGTTCCTGATCGCAGCCGTGGCTATCGGCATCGCGCTGTGGAGCTTCAATCCGCACGATCCGTCCTTCAACACCTCGACAGGTACGGAACCCACAAACCTTCTTGGCCGTACGGGCGCAACCATTTCCGATGGTCTGGTGCAGTGGCTTGGCTTGGGTAGTGGTCTGCCGATTGTTGTTCTGCTGGCCTGGGCGTGGCGCATGGTCCGCCATCACGGCATGAGCGCGCCAATCCTCCGCATTGCTGCGGCTCTCCTGCTGCTTCCAGCGGGGGCGACCTTTATTGGTACGCTTCAGTTGCTCATTCCGGGACTTGAAGTCGCATGGCCAACGGCTGCTGGCCTTGGGGGAGAGATGGGCGTTTCCTTTGCTCACCGCCTTCTGGATGCAGCCCATGCCGAAGCCGGGTCCGCCGGAAGCGCACTGGCTGTGTTTCTGGTTCTGCTGTTGATGGGCATTCTGATGCCGCTGGCCATGGGGCTTCAGTGGCGCGAGTGGCGCGCCATGGGTCAGGGTGCAGCGCTTCTGGCCCGTCAGCCCGTGCGTCTGGCACGCCGCATGAATGGCCCGCAGACGTCTGATCGCCCGGCGCCTGATCCGCGCCAGTACGAATTCCAGCCTGGCAGTGCGGGAGGCGTACCGGCTCCTGATGCCGCTCCGCTTTCCTTCCTGCGTCGAAGCTTTGGCAAGAGCGATCCACGGACGCGCCCCTCTCCCTTCGTGCCGCAGAATACAGGCTGGATGCAGCCCCCTATGGAGACGACAGAAGACCCATACGAGCACCCTACGGCACTGCGTAAGGAACCACCCGCCCCTGCTCCACAGTTGGCGGAAGAAGAAGAGGCACCGTCCAACCCCTATGCAGAACGGCTAGCGCAGATTGCACGGCAGCGAAACGTTCAGACGATCCAGCGTTCGCATGTTGAAGACGATGCGGAGGATGACGTTCCACAGAGCAGCATCGAGCCCCCTGAGCCTGAACCCGAACAGCGCCGCAGTCTGTTCGGCATGCGTCGCCCGGAGCGTCCGGCACAGCCCCAGCCGGTGGCACGCCCCGTGCCAGCCCGTACTCCTGCTGCGACGGGTTGGGTATTGCCTCCCCTGTCTCTGCTAAACCCACCACCGGCCCACGCAACGACAGGTCCTTCACAGGAAACGCTGCAATCCAATGCGCGCCTGCTGGAGAGTGTGCTGGCGGATTATGGTGTTCAGGGCACAATCGGGGACATCCATGCGGGCCCGGTTGTCACGCTTTATGAACTAGAGCCCGCTCCGGGTATTCGCTCCTCCCGTGTGATCGGTCTTGCCGATGACGTAGCACGTTCCCTATCCGTGCTGAGCGTTCGTATTGCGACCGTACCGGGACGAAATGTCATTGGTATCGAAGTCCCAAACGCCAAGCGCGAAACCGTTTACTTCTCTGAACTCCTGCTGACGCCGGAATGGACCAACGGAACGGGCCGCCTCCAGATTGCACTGGGCAAGGATATTGCAGGTGTGCCGGTCTATACGGATCTGGCCAAGATGCCGCATCTTTTGGTGGCTGGTACGACAGGCTCCGGTAAGTCGGTCGGCGTGAACGCAATGATCCTGTCACTGCTCTACCGCCTCAGCCCGGAAGAGTGCCGCCTGATCATGATTGATCCGAAGATTCTGGAACTGTCGATCTATGACGGCATTCCACATCTTCTGACCCCGGTTGTGACGGAGCCAACCAAGGCCGTCAGCGCCCTTAAATGGACGGTACAGGAAATGGACCGCCGCTATCGTCTGATGGCGCAGCTTCAGGTCCGTAACATCAACGGCTACAACGAACGCGTCAGCCAGCTTCGCGCCTCCGGCGAGATGGTCACGCGTCGCGTGCAAACCGGCTTTGACCCTGAGACTGGTAAACCCGTCTTCGACGAGCAACAGGTCCCGCTGGAAAACCTGCCGTATATCGTCGTGGTCATCGACGAAATGGCCGACCTGATGATGGTTGCGGGCAAGGAAATTGAGACGGCCGTACAACGTCTGGCGCAGAAAGCGCGTGCCGCTGGTATTCACGTCATCATGGCAACACAGCGCCCGTCCGTTGACGTCATCACCGGTACCATCAAGGCAAACTTCCCGACCCGTATTTCCTTCCAGGTCATCAGCAAGTTCGACAGTCGCACCATTCTTCAGGAACAGGGCGCCGAACAGCTTCTGGGTCAAGGTGACATGCTGTTCATGCAGGGTGGCGGCCGCATCACGCGCGTCCACGGCCCGTTCGTGGCGGATGAGGAAGTTGAAGAAGTCGTGGCGGATCTGCGCTCCAAGGGCGACCCGATCTACAATGACGATGTGGTGTCCGGCGAAGACGAGGAAGGCGGCTCGTCGGGCGGAAACACGGGCGGTGGCGGAAGCGGTGGCGACGGAGAAGGCAGCCTGTTCGAGCAAGCTGTGGATATCGTCATGACCGAAGGCCGCGCCTCGACCAGCTTCATCCAGCGCCATTTGTCGATTGGGTATAACCGTGCCGCGAAGCTGATCGACCAGATGGAAAAGGAAGGCATCATCGGACCGGCCAACCATGTGGGCAAACGCGAAATTCTGGCCCGTCGCCCAGCTTCCCATGAAGACTGATCGACGGCGTCAGCGGCCTGTCAGGCAGAACGCGGCCCCCTCCCCTGCCCCAAGAGGTCTGTTTTATCTGGGGCAGGATCTTCCTGTCCTGCTGGAAACGCCACGCTTTCTGGTTCTGAACAAGCCGGCATGGCTGGCGGTTCATCCCGGTCCATCAACACAGGATTCCGTTGAAACACGTCTGGTCACGCATCCGCGCGGCGGTCCATGGCTGGCCCATCGACTGGACGCAGATACGTCTGGCTGCCTTCTGATCGCGCGACGCAAAACCGCGCTGCTCGAAGCACAGGCGGCCTTTCAGAACAGGCAGGTTCGAAAACTTTACTGGACTGTTGTTGAGGGCACACCAACGGACGATGAGGGCGAAATTTCCGCCCCCCTTTTGCGCCAGTCCGATCCATCAGGTTGGCGCATGATCGTGAGTCCGAAAGGGGATGCCGCTATAACCCGCTGGCGCGTTCTTGGTCGCGCAGAGGGACGGAGTTGGCTGGAACTGGAGCTTCTAACTGGCCGAACCCATCAGGCCCGAATTCATTGTGCATCTCTTGGCACACCGATCGTCGGTGATCGTGTGTATGGCAAAAGCGATGCAAACGGCCTGCACCTTCTTGCGCGCAGTCTGCATGTCGCTTTGCCGGAAGGTGACCTGGAAGCCGTTGCTCCACCGCCCCCGGCTATGGCGGAGGCGCTGAAACGTCTGGGGTGGCAGGATCAGTCCTGAAGAATTCGCACTTTCCCGGAAACACCGTGGATCGTGACATGATCCCGACCATTTCCGACAGTCCCGGTAGCTGTGATTGTCCTGCTTTCGCTGGACAGAAATCCTTGCTTCTCCCAAGGACCAAACTGTACCGTCAAACCGAGAGACTGCTCTAGTGGAACAGCACTTTGCTGACGGCTCTGACGAAGCGTAATATCGAACGTACCGCCAAAATCATGCGGAAGATGAAGCGTCACGTCGCCTGAGACGGTTTCAAGAATGATCTTCCGTGCGCTGCCGCTAGAAACCAGCGTGACGTCCTGATCCCCGCTGGTGCTTTTAACCGTCACATCACCTGCGGCCCCGCCCAGCTGCGTGTCACCACTGACTGTCATAAGGGCGGCTCCGCCTGCGGCATGGGCGACGGCAATGTCTCCGCTGACAGTCTTGATCTGCACAGCCCCCAGACTCTGATCAATCTGGGCATCTCCACTCACTGTTGTCAGAGAGGTTGGTCCCTCGTTTTTTGATATCTTGATGTCACCACTCACGCCGCGAACGGAGAGAGGGCCATTGGAGGTCTGGATCTGCACATCACCGCTCATGCTGGAGATAACGCCCCCTTCTGGCAGCGTGGTGTAAGACAGATCATCAGACGTGACGCTCTGGTTTAGCGGCGCAGCGAACGCTCCTGAAGAAGACAGGCAGCTTGCGACCAGAAGGACGGGAAGGATCATACGAAAAGAGGACATCGGTGGAGCTTTCTCTGGCATCAGAACGATGAGGAGGACACAACGGAACGATTCATGAACGCGGCATGGATGCCTCGGACAATCGCCCAGGCTGTCAAAATCCCCCACGTCAGAGTCAGCCCCCAGGGAATGACCATGAAGACCAGCCCCAGACCACCCGTGATCGCGCCCAACCCGGCTACCATGAGATGGATCATCCCAATTGCAGCCAGCGCCAGAAAGCCATACCAGAACAGCCTGATCTGCCAGTCCAACTGGGCCCGCTTAAGACCCGTAGCGGAACGGCGACTCATGTGAGCAAGCGTCACACCGACGAAAGCGGTAATGCCGGTGAAAAACCCGGCCAGATACAACGCATAGATCAGCAGAACGTAATTCCGTCCTGTATCCTGATAAACCCGGCCATAACCGGGCATGGCTGTAGTGTACATGACTGAACTCCTCTGGAGGAAGACCCTCGACAAAGGAGTTCATGCAGAAATCGTGCCATTTTACGTTTTCAGGATAAATCCGGAAAAACAGGATCGTCAGAAAACGATCAAATGGCGGATTTCACCAGTTTATTCGCCCAACGTACGAAAACGGTCGGGAAGTGGTCCTTTGCCCTGCGTCAGGGAGCGCACGCCGTACAGCAACGAGACGAGAAGGGCGATGTTCCAGAGCGCAAAAATGCCGATCGGAATAAGGAACAGAAGCTGCCCCGGCCCTGAACTGCCCGGTGGTTCCGTGATGAAACACGCTCCGAACAGAACCGCACACCCAATGATAAAGGCGACGTCATACCAGAACAGGCGAATGAGCCAGCTCAGATGAGACCGCACCAGCCCGGCGCTGGCACCTTTAAGGATATAGGCCAGAATTACCCCGGCCAGCAGGGAAATCCCTGTGAAAAAACGGGCAATATACAGGCCGTAGACCAGAAAAACCCCGCCGCGGCTTGGCCCTTCGGACGAAAGAGAAAAATTGCTCATGACAGCCTCCTTAAGCTGACAGTGTATAACAACAACGCCCAGCCCAAGGGGCTGGACGCTTTGTCAGACAAAATTCATTCAGATGGGTTAGCGACCGAGTTTACGCAGCTTCACACCCTGCATCAGACGCTTTTCAATCACATGCAGAGACATGCCCTTTGTCTCGGGAACAAACAGGATGGTGAGCAGCAGAAAGAGTGCATTCAATCCTGCGAAGAGCCAGAATGTGCCGCCTGTCCCGATGGTGTTCATCAAAGAGAGGAAGCTCACACCCACCAGAAGATTGGTTATCCAGTTGGTGAAAGTGGACATGGCGATCCCGAAATCCCGACCACCGAGAGGCTGGATTTCAGCACACAAGACCCACATCAGCGGCCCGGCGGACATCGCAAACCCTGCACAGAAGATCATGAGCAGGAAAACAGCCGCAATCTGCGAAGACTGCGTTGTCATGCCCCCCTGAAGCAGAATGGCAAGAATGCCCATTCCAAGTGCCATAACCGTAAACCCTGCGTAGAGGATGGGTTTACGGCCCCAGCGATCCACAAGCCCGACAGCCACGAATGTCGCGAGCATGTTCACGAGGCCAATGATGGCCGTACACCACATCTGGGCATGGGCATCGAAATGAGCAGCAGCCAGAATATTGGGCGCGTAATACATAACAATGTTGATGCCAGCGAGCTGCTGCATCGCCTGAAGCATGATGCCCAGCGCAACCGAACGGCGGAAATTGCTGTTCGTGCGGAAGAGTTTGAAGCCCTCCTGCTTGGTTTCAAGCTGCTCGCGGATCGCGCGGATTTCCTTGGCGGCTTCCAGCGGGTCGTTGCGCAGGTCTACAAGGATTTCACGAGCTTCCTTGTGCCGCCCCTGCATGATCAGCCAGCGTGGGCTGTATGGCAGGAACAACACTCCGATCAGGAACAGGACTGCAGGGATACCTGCGACACCAAACATCCAGCGCCAGTTTTCGCTATAGGAAAAATAGGTGTCCGACAGGAAAGCCACGAAAATACCGACTGTCACCATAAGCTGGTAAGTCGAGACCATTGCGCCACGAGACTCTTCGCTGGCGATCTCGGACAGATAAAGCGGCGCGGTAAATGCCGAAATACCAACCGCGATTCCCATAATGATCCGGAAGACAATGATGGATGGAATAGACCACCCCATTGCACAGCCCAGCGTCCCGACGACGAACACCGCCGCACCGAGGATCAGGGACCGCTTGCGCCCCAGGTGATGGGACAGCCAACCCGCGCCCAGAGCGCCAGCCGCCGCACCAGCCATCATGGAACTGACAACCCATTCAAGGGCCAGCGTGGACGCATGATATTCCTTGCCGATCAGGTCCAGCGCTCCAGCCACAACACCAATATCCAGACCGGACATCAATCCCGCGAGGGCCGCGATCACACCGATGGCAATAATCTTGAAGCGTGTTGCGTCAAAAACGGACGTCGCACTGTCATCTGTCTGAGGGGGTTCTACGGTCCTGCCCTGATCTGTCATGCTGGTGCACACTCCTTTCCAAAAAAATGACACCCACCTGTCTGATGGATGTCAGAACTGTAATCTTTATAACACGATCGCACTCAGATCGTGAGGGCGCCCGGATTTCGCCCACCTTCACGCCCTGCCAGTTCCGCAGCGTCTGACGCGCCGTATCCGTCAGGACGGCACGATCCTGAGGCGTCCGGAAGAGTGCGTCGCCACCAAAATGGTGAAGCAGAGCAGACATCGAGACTTCCGCAGCCCTGTTAGCACCGTCATCCGTCCTGATAGCGAAACCCAAGCCCTGCTCCGGCAAGGCCGCGATCATAACGCCTTCGGCGCCCATTTTAATGAACGCACGAGTTTCGAAATTGTTCATGACCGTTGTGTCATATCGTCCCGTCCCCGCGACCATGAACGGATTGGCGGCTACAGCTTCACGCAAACGCTTTGCAGCGCCAGCGCGGCCCGCGGACCCATGCGCCAGAGCCTTGAGAGAAGCCCACCCGATCAACAGCACCGCTTTCCACAAGTTCAATGGCCAGAAGGGACTTGGCCGTAAAGCGTGGGAAAAAGGGCGTTTCCACGTCACCACCGGACCAGACGACGATACCATCCGCATCCACAACAACAGCACGACCCACTCGTTCAGCCGCTACGAAACAAACAAAATCCCATCTGTGATGTCATTCACTTCGCTATTTTCTGTCAGCCCGATGAAAGCTGTTTCGCGGCCAGCACATAATATGCTTTCCCGCCGTCGCGATGTATCTCCAGCCAGGCCTGGATCAACCTGCGGCGTACGCGGAGGATGCCGATTTCCTGTTCTGGCGGCAGTTCCGCAAGCTCGTTGACGGCGTCCCTGCCTTCGAGAAAGACCAACTGATCTTCAAGAGGCAAACCCTGTTCCATCAGGGTCTGTGCGTAAGAGAGGTCCAGAAGGGCATAGAGAAACGCTTCCCCCGAAGCCGGACGAAACCCCACAGCCTCCAGAATGTGAGCATCAGTTTCCTGAGCGGACAGATGCGTTTGCGGTGGTTGCCAATCGAGCAGATCCGGCTGAACGCTTTCAGGAGAAAGTGTACGATTTCGGCGAGAAGAAAGCGATTTGGCAGCACGCTGCTGCGGAAGATCAGTGAACGGAAGGGCGGGCGGAGGAAAACGTCGCACGCCCATTGCCGTTAGTGCCCGCCGCTAAGAGCAGCTTTCTGGCACCCGGCGCAAACACCTTCAATTTCGACCGTGGCAGCTTCAGCACGGAAGCCAACAGCTTTCGCCGCAAGCATCAGGGCAGGCACAATGGTCTCCTGCTCCAACTCCCAAGCCCGCCCACATGACTTGCAAATCAGGAACTGCGCGCGGTGAACACCCCATTCCCCATGATCACAGCCATGATGGCAATCTGTCGCGTGTGAACAGGCAACGAAAGCGCTCAGTCGCTCCAGACGGTGAATCAAACCCTGTTCAAGAAGAAAATCTATCGCACGATAAACCGTAGGCGGAGCAGCGTTCGGATGCGCCGGTCGCAGACGGGCCAGCAGATCGTAGGCCCCGGAAGGCTTTTCTGAAGAGAGGATCAGACCCAGAACCTGACGTCGCGTTTCCGTCAGGCGTTGCCCACGGTGGCGACACCAGTCCCCAGCCCGTTCAAGACGGGCTGTAATGGATGGGGAAAAAGACAGGCTCTCCGCGGGGGAGGTCTCATAAGGCGAATCCGGCATGATCTCTCTTATATGGCATCGAGCGGCAATTTTTTCGAGAGAGACCGTCCAGAACGACTGATCAGAGCGCGAAATCCCGGATCAGGGACTGAATGGTTGCAGGATCTGTTTCCACCATGATCTGTCGTCGCAAATGATCGCAGTCTTCCATCTTAAGAGTGCGGATCAGGCGTTTTACGCGCGGCAGAGACGCCGAGTTCATGGAAAAAGACCGAAGGCCAAAACCGATCAGAAGTGCAACCACTCTGGGGTCAGACGCCATTTCTCCACAGACGGAGATGGGTCGATGAGTGCGCAAAGCCGCTTCAGCCGTAGCTTCGATGAGTTGAAGAACCGCCGGGTGAAGAGGACTGTATCGATCGGCCACCATCGAATCCGCCCGATCTACAGCCAGCGTGTACATCGTCAGATCATTGGTGCCGAGCGCCATGAAATCAGCGTGTTGCGCCATCGTGCTTGCCGTCAGAGCGGCTGCCGGTGTTTCCACCATGATCCCGAGCGGGGGAAGCACATCAGGCAGCGGAACCTGTTTGCGCTTGAGGCGGCGCGCCACCTTCTCGTAAATTTCCCGCGCCTCCAGCACTTCATCCGGAGACGTCACCATCGGAAGAAGAATACGGACCGGGCCAATGGCCGTATTGCCCTTTTCAGGCGCAGCAGCCCTTAAAATCGCAGCGAACTGGGTCTCCAGAACATCGGGAACGCGGAGGAGAAGACGAATACCCCGCAGGCCAAGCGCAGGGTTATCGCCATCCGCCACCTGTTCCGCCAGACCGAGACGGCGCATACACGCACGGCCTTTCTCGCCCCCCCAGTCCAGAACACGGATCGTGACCTGCCGTCCGTCCATGCCTTCGATAATGGAGCGATACGTGGCAGTCTGGCCGTCCTCATCAGGCAGATCATCCCGTTCGCCAAACAGGAACTCGCTTCGCAGCAGGCCAATCCCCCTAGCGCCATTGCGAAGCAACATGGGGAGTTCGGCGGGAAGCTCCAGATTGGCCAGAAGTTCAATCGGCTCGCCGCCCTGCAACTGGGCCGGGAGCTTTTTCAGACGGCCAAAAGCGCGCTTTTCCTTGGCTTCCTTCTGGGCAGCCTCACGGGCCAGACGCAGTTCGGTCTCGTTCGGGGAAAGCGTAATCGTGCCAAGATGCCCGTCCACGACGAGCATATCGCCCTCATTCACTTGTGCCATCAGATTGGGCACAGCCAGAATCGCAGGAATATCAAGCGCGCGTAATAGAATAGCGGTGTGATCTGCACCGCCACCGCCCTCGGTTACGACAGCCGCAATCCGCGCGGGGTCAATCATTGCAACATCAGCAGGCCGCAACTGTTCAGCAACAAGAACCGAGCCTGGAGGCAGGCTGGAGAATGCCCTGTAAGACACGCCTGTAAGGTTACGGATCAACCGGCGGCCGATTTCCTCAAACTCTCCGGCAAGCCTGAAATTGGCATCCTGTTCCTGTGCGCCATGGTCACCCGCCATGGCTTCGGCAGTCCTAAGGACCTGAAGGGCCAGCGCCTCACTGACGTCTGACACGGCTGCTTCGGCACAGAGTCCGTCTTCGTTGATCCGCGCCCGAACCTGACGCGTCAGGCGGGACGGGCCGAGCATGCGCTCGTAAACCGTAAGCAGGGTTGCGATTTCTTCGCGCCCTTCTTCCGGCAAACCCACCAGACGGTCCCGCATTTTCTCGATCTGGCGAAGCGCCCGCGTAATGGCCGCATCCAGCCGGACAAGTTCAGCTTCTGGGCCGATCTTGCTATATCGCTCCGTAATGTCTGGAAGAGGCAGTTCCTCAACACGCCCAGCAGGTCCCAGCCCGATAGACTGGGTGATGGCCTTACCGTGCAGGGTCGTGGAACTGGGAGGCGTCTTGCGTGAACGGGACGCTCTGGGCCGACTGGAACGGGAAGGCTGCTCAGTCACGCTCACCAAATCCGTCCGCAATCAGAGCTTCCACAGCGTCGAGCGCCTCAACAGCCTGTGGGCCGTGTGAATGCAGGGTCACCGTCTCCCCTTCCCCAGCACCCAGCATCATAAGCCCCATAATCGAAAGGGCAGAAACGACGTTTCCCCCCCGCTCTACCGTCGTTTCTGCATCAAAGCGCTCTGCTGTCGTGACCAGCTTGGCTGCGGCACGAGCATGGAGGCCCAGCCGATTGACGATGGTCAGGGTGCGGGGGGCAAGGGCTGTTTCGCTCATCAGGGGACCGGTATGACACAGGGGCGCGGCCCCCCGTGAAGACAGGGATCAGGAAGCTGGGACGCAACCGCGATATATTTGCGCCCGGCCATTGTTGCTTTTTCAATGCAGCCTTCAAGATCCAGCCCCGCGCGCGTTTTCGCGAGCTTGACCAGCATAGGTACATTCACGCCAGAAACGATTTCGACGTGTCCCGGTTTCCGAAGAGACAAAGCCAGATTTGACGGTGAACTTCCGAAAATATCCGTCAGAACAAGGACACCATCTCCCGTGTCCAGCTGATGCAACAACCTGTCAGCTTCAGGATGCAGAAGAGCCGGGTCGTCATCGTCGCCGACACCCACGATTCCGATCTGGGCTTGTGGCCCCACGACATGCACCATTGTTTCAAGCAGAACTTCGCCGAGCCTGCCATGCGTGACCAGCATCAGTCCGATCATGCAGATTTATCCTGCCCGGACAGGTTGTGTGGCGGAACAGCCCAGCGCCATGAGGAAAGGCCTTTCCGGGCCAACTCACGGTGCAGCACCATCATCGGGCCGACAGGCGCCGTTTTTGGAAGCAGGCGCGCCAGTTCCTCAATGATGGTAACGGAACGATGACGTCCACCGCTGCATCCCACAGCGATGGTAGCGTATTTCTTACCTTCTTCGACAAAGCGCGGAAGCACGAGATCGAGAAGACCATGCACATGATTAAAGAAGGCCGGATACGCTGGGTCCTGCTTGACGTGCTGCACGACAGCCTGATCAAGGCCAGTCATGGGCTGCAGGGTTGGATCGTAATGAGGGTTCCGCAGGAAGCGTGCATCGAACACCATGTCCGCTTCCCTAGGCAGACCTGATGGATAAGCGAAAGACATCAAGGCAACCGTCAACCCATCTTCTGCGCCACTGCCAAAGCGCGTCTCGATCAATTGCCGCAGTTCAGGCGCTGGCAAGTCAGACGTATCGATAACGAAATCCGCATGACCCCGCAGAGGGGCCAGAAGTCGGGTTTCCTGCTCAATTCCGGGCAAGATCGTACCACTGGTCACAAGGGGATGGCGGCGGCGTGTCGCTGTAAAGCGGCGAAGAAGGATTTCCGGCTCTGCCGTGGCATAGAGAAGCTGGACCTGACTGCCAGGCAAAGCTTTCAGCCGGTCCATTTCCTCCAGCACCCGGGACGCTTCGAACCCGCGACTGCGAACATCAATTCCAATCGCAAGACGTGACCCACCCCGTGCGGCCAGAGCTTCGAGAAGATGCAAAGGCGGATTGTCCACGACTTCGTGGCCGAGATCTTCAAGCACTCGTAGAATGGATGATTTTCCGGCACCGGAAAGCCCTGTAACAATCAGGATCTGTCTGGAACCAGGACCATATCCTGCCGAAAGTTCGGACTCGGGAATATTCGCCGGTGTCATGTGCCCTACTCTAGCCCTTTTTCAGATCATAAGGAACTATTTCGCCACTTCAGAGTCCCGACATTTCCTCACCTGCTCCAACATGCCATTCATACTCACCGCAGCAGGCTTTGAAGGCGGCAATAATTCGGCAGGAATCCCCCGGAAAACTCCCATTCAGACGCAGGACAACCACACCTGTCCGGGTCTCTCGTTCCGGTACCGGCAAACGGACTCCCTCCTCCCCCAGAAAGACCTTCAGGATCACTCGCGCATTCGTGACAAAAGATGTCCTGAGAATTCCCACTCCCCGTACCTCCAACAATCCCGCCAACTGAGGCGGAGGACTGGCATAGATGCCTCTCATTATGACGCGATCATCTGCCACAAGAGAGAAACCTGCCTCAATCAACTGCAGAGCCAGAATCGATTTACCTGTCCCGGACACCCCACAAAGCAGAATGGCTTTTCCGTTTCGGGCAACACAGGACGCGTAAATATTTTCGCCATCAGGAAACCGTTGCCGAGATGACACGGATTGCGACCCTCCCAAGTCCGGTTTAGAAGACTGGAGAACGGACTGCGCTGCATCGCCGCCAGCACCTTTGTCCGGAGAGGAATTTGGAACCTCTGACGACAGATCGGGAATACGGATCATATGGGCGAACTTTCCAGACACGAGACTGTCACTGTCTATGGTGACGAAGTGACATGCACGGATTTTAATGGCCTCGGGCCAGCAGGCGAGCGTCCTCAACGTCTTTCGGAAGAATGCCAGGCCGCGCTAGACGCTATTTCCGAAGAACTGGCCAAGCATAATCTGACACTGGATCAGACACGGCACATCGCCGCCATGCTTCGGGAAGGTGATGGTTTCAGTCAATGTCAAAGCACACTTGGCGATGCTCTTGCTGGAGCCCGCCCCACGCTCACGCTACGGATTGTGCAAGGTTTTCCAGACGCCAACCAGCGCATCGCGTTAAGCCTGATTGCCAGCCCCTCCCCATAACGATAATTTTCACCACAAACTGGTAAAATTGACCACTTTTACAGCTTTGATCTCGAATTAAGGTTTTTTGCCGGAAAAAATTTCCAGAAAACTAAGTTTGGCACGCCTTCTGCATACAGATGTGCAGGCGACATGATCGCCGCATCTTTCTGCATCGAAAGGCCTCCACCATGCTTCGCACGTCTTTTCCCGTTCGCATCCTTTTCCTGGCCGCACTCACGCTTGCACCAGTATCCCAAAGCGTTGCAGCTCCCCTGCTACTTACAGGTATTCCCCTGACCTCAAGTCAGCAGGTTGATGTGAAGAACATTGATCTGACGAATGAAGAGGGCTGGAGGCAAGCGCAGAGTCGCATTGAAGATGCAGCTCAGACGGTCTGTTCCGTCACCAACCCCATGGACATGACAACGCTGGATGATATTTCGAACTGCGTTCAGTCCGCCAAAGACAACGCTCTAGCAGATCTGCGCGACATTCGGGCCAGTCAGCGTCGGGATCATCGGGTCGGTCATGTCCTGCTTGCAGCACGACCTGTTGCGTCTCCTCATGGTTAAGGATTGCCTCTCGCCCCTCTGCATTCTGACGCTGGCCATGCCCTTTGCCTCTACGCTTCTGTTTCAGGACGTCGGAAGCAAACAGGAAGCCAGCATAACAGTCAGTGGATTTGAAACTCGACACAGACTGTCGCAGAGCCGTTCACTGACCCCGTCAGGATGCGCGGGGAAGCCGAACGACAAAACAGGCGCCGGAGACTGCACCCGAAGCATCGAGAATGTTTTCAGCGAACAGACTCCCGCGCAGCGCGTGAATAATCTGACGGCTGATAGCCAGACCCAACCCGGAATGCTGCCCGAAATGCTCAGTCTGCGGCCGCTCTGAGTAGAAACGGTCGAAGATGCTTTCGAGCTTTCCGGGTGGAATTCCGGGCCCTTGATCACTGATGGTGATTTCCACCACACTCCCTGTCCCAGGGCCATTCCCCGCAATATCCCGGGCACTGGCATGCAGAGCGATTACGCCATGTGGCGGGGAAAACGACACCGCATTCCCAATCAGATTCCGCAGAACCTGAACCAGCCGGTCTTCCACGGCAAAAGCGCGCAGCGGCGGTTCCTGATCGCGCACATCCAGACGCAGGATCGGCGCATCTTCCTTGCGGGTCGTCTGATGCATTTCCGCCAGAATGGACAGAAGCGCCACAACAGACACAGGTTCAGGCCGGACGCGCGACAGTTCAGCATCAATACGACTGGCATCCGAAATATCGGTAATCAGTCGGTCAAGCCGCTTCACGTCACTGTTGATGATTCCCAGTAGCCGGTCACGTCGTTCAGGGATGGCGATTCTTGGAAGCGTTTCAATAGCAGACCGGATCGACGACAGCGGATTCTTGATCTCATGACTCACATCGGCCGCGAACCGCTCGATATCATCCATACGCGCCCAAAGCGCGAGCGCACTTCCACGCAGGGAACGTGCCAGAACACCAATTTCGTCCCGCCGCGCCAGAAGACGCTCCGGGACCAGATCCTTACGCCCGTCTGATTCCCGCATTTCATGCGAAGCGCGGGCAAGTGTCAGCAATGGTCGCGCGATCGTCAGGGACAGATACCAGGACAGTAGAATGGTAACGACAAGCGCAGCCAGCACCAGTGACAGAATGGAAGAGCGCACCGCGAACAGCGAACGGTCCACTTCCGGAGCATGACGGGTAAGCTGGATTTCCCCGACCGTCAGACCTTCATGCACCACAGGCTCAACAACCGTGACCACAAGCTGATGATCTTTGGTGCGGCGGATAAAGGGCGGAAGCTCCGACTGAGCCCGCAAAGGCT
This sequence comes from Gluconobacter sp. ESL1110, assembly GCF_058107395.1. Lineage (NCBI taxonomy): Bacteria > Pseudomonadati > Pseudomonadota > Alphaproteobacteria > Acetobacterales > Acetobacteraceae > Gluconobacter > Gluconobacter sp. ESL1110. Next base: position 762,188 of record NZ_JBYLUK010000007.1, on the reverse strand, counting down.
GTGCATCATGGGGGCCATCGGTTGCTGAATCCGGCGTATCCAGCGTGACGATCCCTTCGCTGGACGTCAGCGGCAGCAGGGACAGAAGCCAGTCGTAAAATGTTTCCAGTGCATTGTTGCGGGGAGGTTCCCAGGGAACCCCATCCGTTGCCGCATCCGGAGCAATGGCTTTCGGCGGGTGCCGAGGCTCCGTCCGGCTATCCGCCACCAGCTTTCCATCCGGATCGAACAGCAGCGCATGCGCATTCGGGCTGGGCTCGGTCAGCCGCGCCAGCAACGGACGGGCCTGCGAGGGGTCCAGTACGAACTCTCCGCCCGGAGCGGGCTTTCCAGCAACTTTTGGCGCGGGAATGACGGCGGACTGTCCCACGGCGGCGGCGTAGATATGCGCCTGCTCACGCAGGGCGTTAACGTCCGTCTCCAGCAGGCTGTTCTGAAACTGGTCAAGAAACAGAAGCGTCACCGCCAGAAGCGCCAGCGGCAGGATATTCAGCAGAAGGATTCGCCCCAGCAGCGGAGAAGCAAGCTTCCGCCGTGGATCAGACGGCCCTTTCCGGCTGATCAGTCTACGCAGGGAGAACAGAATCCCACGCCGTGCCGCAGCGGCATGACGGCGATCACGCCCCTGTTCAAGACGATCCGAATCAAGATCATAAGCCAGTACGGAAGACGGATCGGCCTTAGGCACGCAGCTTTTCTTTCCGGAAAGGGGTCACGCTGCGTCACTCATCCCGGTAACGGTATCCGATACCATACAGCGTTTCGATCTGATTGAAGCTGTCATCGACCTGACGGAACTTCTTGCGGACACGCTTGATGTGGCTGTCGATCGTCCGGTCATCGACGTAGATATTATCCCCATAAGCCGCATCAATAAGCTGATCGCGGGATTTCACCATTCCGGGCCGCATGGCCAGAGCCTTGACCAGAAGAAACTCCGTGACCGTCAGGGCAATATCCTGCCCCCCCCAGAGGCACTGGTGCCGGGTTTCATCAAGCGAAAGCTGCCCACGCACGATGGCCGACCCCGTTGCCGTCACTCCGGAAGCTTCAGCGCGGCTTGCATCCTGACGGCGCAGCAGGGCGCGAATACGCTCGATGAGCAGCCGCTGGGAGAACGGTTTGGTGATATAATCATCCGCGCCAAGGCGCAGACCCATGAGTTGGTCCAGCTCTTCGTCTTTCGACGTCAGGAAGATGACGGGCAGGTTGGACCGGGCACGCAGGCGCTGGAGAAGTTCCATGCCATCCATGCGGGGCATCTTCACATCCAGCACAGCCAGACTGACCGGGCGGCTGATAATTCCCTGCAGGGCGCTTTCGCCATCGGTATAGGTGTGAACGGTGAAGCCTTCGGATTCGAGGGTCATCTGAACGGAAGCAAGAATGTTCCGGTCATCATCCACCAGCGCAATAATCGGTGTCGTAGCAACGCCAGATGGCGGTTGGCTACTGGCCGGCTGGGGCGCGTAAGGCGTGTGTGGCGTCTCCATAGGGGGTCCGTCTGCTGAAATCTGATGACAGGATTATCTATAACGCATGGCGCACCATGGCAGAAAATAGGCATTTCAATGACATCGTACCACGTTGCAACCCTTGTCTTTGAGACAATCCGCGTTATCTCCTGAAAGAGAACGGGGCCAAAGGATGGCCCGTCCCACAAGATAAGGTCGTGACATGCCAGACCAGAAGACTACGCCGGAAACCGTGAACGACGCGCCTGAGCAGGGCGTCGAGACACCCGGCATGAATGAAACCGGCGGCGAAACGCTGGAAGACACCACCCCGGAAGCTCGTATCGAGGCCCTCGAAGCGGAAGTGGCGGAATACAAGGACCGCTGGGTCCGCTCCGAAGCGGAAAACCAGAACATCCGTGCCCGCGCCAAGCGGGACGTGGAAGACGCACGTCAGTACGCGATCCAGAAATTTGCGAAGGATGTGGTGGAAGCAGCTGAAAATCTTCAGCGCGGCCTCGCCTCTCTTCCTGCAAAGACCGAAGGCGAAGAGACGCTCATCACCAAACTGCGTGAGGGTATTGAAGGCACCGAACGTTCCTTCCTGAACATTCTGGAACGCCACGGCATCACCTGCGAAGATCCGACAGGCAAGCCGTTCGATGCCAATCTGCATCAGGCGATGGCTGAGCAGCCGTCCGACCAGCACAGCCCGGGCCATGTCATGCAGTCCTGGACGCCGGCATGGCTTCTCAAAGGCCGCCTGCTGAAGCCGGCCATGGTCGTGGTCGCCAAGGGTACGCCTGAAGCCGATGCGGCCAAGGCCTCTCCAGGGCTCGACACCACGGCCTGATAGGCAGATCCAATCCTGAACAAACAGGATTTCTTTTGCGGAACGTCGGCTCTGGGAGTTGGCGTTCCGTCAGACCCTGCTAGAAATCAGGGTATGAGTCGTATTCTCGTCATCAAGCTCGGCGCTCTGGGCGATTTCGTTCAGGCTTTTGGAGCCTTCTCTGCCATTCGGACTGCGTTCCCGGATGATCACATCACGTTGCTGACCACACCGCCTTTTGTGGATTTTGCCACAGCAGCGCCATGGTTCGACGATGTGACGACAGACCAGCGCCCTTCCCTAAAACACCCGATCGCGTTGTTCCGGCTCTCCCGGACGCTGCGGGGATTTGATCGTATTTTCGATCTTCAGACATCTGGCCGCTCAAAAACCTATTTCCGGCTGGCAGGTCGCCCAAGAAACTGGTCCGGGATTTCCAGTGGCTGTTGCCACCCCCATGCCAATCCGTCCCGCAACGACATGCACACGCTCGCCCGTCTGGATGATCAGATTCGTGCCGCTGGTGTGCCGCCGCTCCCGCGTATCGTCCCAGAATGGCTGCAAGGTCACGGACCGAAGTTTCAGGGGCGGTATGTTGTTCTGGTGCCTGGCGCGGCCCCGCATCGTCCTCAGAAACGCTGGCCTGTCACACGGTTCGCCGAAGTAGCCCAAGCCCTGTTTCAGCGCGGGATCACACCCATTATTGCGGGAAGCGCGGCCGAGACACCTCTGGCCGAGCAGATCCGAACCGTTTGCCCACAGGCCATAGATCTGACGGGAAAAACCAGTCTGATCGAGTTAGCTGGCGTGCTGGATCGCGCCGAACAGGTCATTGGCAACGACACCGGCCCGATGCATCTGGCCGCCGCCATGGACCGGCCGGTCATCGCCCTGTTCTCGCAGGATAGCGACCCCCGCCTGACAGCCCCACTGACCCTGACCCCAGGGCGCACAACCATTCTGGACGTTCCGGATCTGGCGTTGTTGCCCGCTTTCAGGATAGAGGCCCTCCTCCCGGCATGACCGTCATCCGTTGCATCACGATGCAGAAGAACGAGGCCACGCTTCTTGAGCCGTGGATTCTCTGGCATGGGGCCATTTTCGGCCTTTCCAATCTGACCGTGATCGACAACGGCTCGACGGACCCGCACGTCAAGGCCGTGCAGAAGCGCTACGAAGCGCAGGGCGTTCAGATTATCCGCAAGTACCGGTCTCACAGGGATTTCCTGCGGAAAGGAGATATCTTCGCGGACGTTATCCGTGGATGGGATGCAGACAATGCCTGCGATTTCGTCCTTCCTATGGATTGCGACGAGTTTCTCGCATTCTTTCTGGATCGGCTATCCGTCGATCCAGCAGAAATCCGAGCACAGTTCGAACTTCTGAAAGACGAGCAGGCCACGCTGATTACAGACCGGCTGCTCCTGAATGTGCCGGACGCACCTGGCTATTACCGCCCGCAATCCGTACCGCGCGCCCTGTTCAGAGCCCATACGATTGTCGGGCTGGACCGCGGACTTCATGCGCCGCAAACCATTTATCCTGAACGCTGCGTCCGCACGCCCTTTGTGCATATTCATCTGCACAACCGACCGGATTATGAAGAGATCCGCCGCTTCGCACGACAAAAACTCTCCCATATCGCTGGCGCCATTCCTGGCGAGAAACCAAAAGCAGGCCAGATCACGCCACAAAACCCGCAGGAAGGGTATCATCTCCGGTATTATTTTCAGGCAAGTCGGGAAGATTTTCTCCGGAGCTATCTGCACACACCCGATATCTACGCACCTGCCATCGCACAGCATTTCCGTGATCTGGGCATAGATCCTGCTCCCCTTCTGGGCGACGCTCCGGCTCCACAGATTCCGGTCCATATTCCACAGAATTTTTTAGCACATCGTCGGATTGAAGGTGGATCACAGCACGAGTACGTCCTGTTCGATCCGTTGTTCTACGCGCATGAGAACATAGATGTTGTGAAGGATGCGTTTTACGGCATCTGGCCCTTGATCCATTATATGGATGCCGGATGGCGCGAGGGGCGCCTCCCGAACGGGGCTGGATTGGCGCCTTTTACCCTTCAGACAGCCACAACCGACCGATAAATCCGACTTCCCGCCGGTGCAGGGCTTGCAGCCCATACCGGATTGGGGCCATTTACGCGTGTCTTTTTCCCGGCAGAGGGCTGCCGGGAGCCATCGCAGAGGAGCGATCCCATGCCCGCCATCACACTCCCCGACGGAAGCGTCCGCACGTTCGACGGGACCGTGACGGGCACGACTATCGCCGCCTCCATCGGTCCGGGGCTGGCAAAAGCCGCCCTGGCCATGGAGGTGAACGGCAAACTCGTCGATCTCGCAACCGAGATTGCAGACGATGCGGCCGTCAAGTTCGTCACAAAAAAGGACGACGCCTCCCTTGAAATGATCCGCCATGACGCGGCCCATGTCCTGGCAGAAGCCGTACAATCGCTCTGGCCGGAAACGCAGGTCACGATCGGTCCGAGCATCAAGGACGGCTTTTATTACGATTTCTCTCGTGAGAAGCCGTTCACGCCGGATGACTTCGAGGCCATCGAAGCCAAGATGCGCGAGATCGTTGCTGCCAACGCTCCCTTCACCCGTGAAGTGTGGGATCGTGACGAAGCCATCCGCTTTTTTGGAGAGAAGGGTGAGGACTTCAAGGCCGAACTGATCCGCGATCTGCCGGAAGACGAGCAGATTTCGATCTACCGTCAGGGCGAATGGCTCGATCTCTGCCGCGGCCCGCATCTGCGCGGCACGGCAGACGTCGGAACCGCGTTCAAGCTCATGCGTGTGGCCGGTGCCTACTGGCGCGGTGACCATCGCAACCCCATGCTGACTCGTATTTACGGCACAGCCTGGCGCGACAAGAAGGAGCTGGACGCCCATTTGACGCGTCTGGAAGAAGCCGAGAAGCGCGATCATCGCCGCATTGGCCGTGAGATGGACCTCTTCCACATTCAGGAAGAAGCTGTTGGGCAGATTTTCTGGCACCACAAGGGCTGGCGTCTGTACACGGTCCTTCAAGACTACATGCGCCGGGCGCAGTCCCGGAACGGGTATGAAGAAGTCCGCACCCCGCAGCTTGTGGACCGTGCCCTCTGGGAAGCCTCCGGTCACTGGGACAAATACCGCGAGAACATGTTCATCGCGCAGGTTGAGGATGAAGACAAAACCCTCGCCCTGAAGCCGATGAACTGCCCGTGCCATGTGCAGATTTTCCGTCATGGCCTGCGGTCCTACCGTGAACTGCCGCTACGGATGGCAGAGTTCGGCGCGTGCCATCGTTATGAGCCGTCCGGCTCACTGCATGGCATCATGCGCGTTCGTGGCTTCACGCAGGATGATGCCCATATCTTCTGCACGGACGACCAGATTGCGGATGAAACTGCAAAATTCGTGAAGATGCTGGCCGAGGTTTACACGGATTTGGGTTTCGAGAGCTTCCGCGTGAAGTTCTCAGACCGTCCGGAGACGCGTGCTGGCTCTGACGACGTCTGGGATCGGGCTGAAGGATCGCTCAAGAAAGCCTGCGAAATTGCTGGCGTTGAGTACGAATACAATCCAGGTGAAGGCGCCTTCTACGGCCCGAAACTGGAGTTCGTCCTGACGGATGCGATCGGTCGTGACTGGCAGTGCGGTACGCTTCAGGTGGACTATGTTCTGCCGGAACGTCTGGATGCGTCCTATATTGGCGAGGACAGCCAGCGTCATCGCCCGGTCATGCTGCACCGTGCGATCCTGGGCAGCTTCGAGCGCTTCATCGGCATTCTGATTGAGCAGTATGCAGGCAAGTTCCCGCTTTGGCTGGCACCGACGCAGGTTGTCGTGGCCTCTATCGTGTCCGACGCGGCGGATTATGCCACGGAAGTTGCCGCGAAGCTGAAGGCCGCTGGTCTTCAGGTTGAGACTGACGTTCGCAACGACAAGATCAACGCCAAGATCCGCGAACACAGCCTTGCCCGTGTCCCGGTCATTCTGGTCGTCGGACGCCGCGAGGCGGAAGAGCGCAAGGTTGCCATGCGTCGCCTCGGCGGAGCGCAGCAGGAAATCCTTGGACTCGACGAAGCCGTCAAAGCCCTCTCAACTGAAGCAACTCCGCCGGATATTGCGCGCTTTTCTGAGGATTGTGCTTAATCCTCTTGCACCCGGAAGGGCGCGGGACTATGTGCAGAAGGAACGGGATCGGTAAAGACCGCATCCCGCCCTTTTTCGTGAAGGGCGGGGCGTAAGGTCAGTGCTGATTCTTGTATGAGAATTACGACAGGAGCTGACCATAGCTAGACCGCCGATGCAGGCCGCGCCCACACGTGAAGGACCGCGCGTCAACGAGGAAATCCGTGTTCCGCAGGTTCGTCTGATTGACGAAGAAGGCGAAATGCAGGGTGTTATGTCGACCCGCGATGCCCTGATGCGTGCTTTCTCGGTTGGCCTTGACCTGCTGGAAATCAGCCCGACGGCTGTTCCGCCTGTTGTGAAGATTCTGGACTACGGCAAGTTCAAATACGAACAGCAGAAGAAGAAGAACGAAGCTCGCAAGAAGCAGAAGGTCATTGAGATCAAGGAAGTGAAGGTTCGTCCGGGTACGGGTGAGCATGACTTCCAGACGAAACTCAAGGCCATCAATTCGTTCCTTGATGACGGCGACAAGGTGAAGGTTTCCCTGCGCTTCAAGGGCCGTGAAATGGCTCACCAGGAGCTTGGCGCCAAGATGATGGAGCGTATCCGCGCAGAAGTCGAAGAAAAGGCCAAGGTTGAGCAGATGCCACGCATGGAAAACCGTCAGATGCTGATGGTCATTGCACCGCGCTAAAGCTGTTCTCCGCTCTGAATTACGGAAAAGCAGTCACCTTTGGGTGGCTGCTTTTTTGTATCTGACCTTCAGATGATTGACGGTTTTTCCTGACAGGAACGATAAACGCTCATCAGGCGCTCAAGAGTTCCGCGCACGTCTTCTACGACACTTCCCCATTCACCTGATTCTGGCTGGCGGAAAATTCGCATTGTTGGATACCAGCCAGTCTGGCTACTGCTTTCTCCCCATCGCCAGCACGCATCCGCACGGGATAGCATCCACACGGGCAACCCAAGTCCGCCCGCAAGATGGGCGATGGATGTGTCAACCGTAATCAACAGATCCACACCGTACAGCCGCGCTCCAGTATCCTGAAAATCCAGAATACCGTCCGTCCCCTCCACCAGAGGCAGTCCTGAAGCTTCAATCTGATGCCTTAGCAGCCCCATCTGGAAACTGACAAAGCGTATGCCCTGAACCGAGAAAAGAGGCGCCAGATTTTCCAGCCGGATGCTTCGGCGGCGATCCGTTTGTGTCGCTCGCAGATCGTGAGAACGGGGATCTCCTCCCCAGACAAGCCCGACAATGAAATCTGGCTGTTCTGGATTTCCCTGCGCCAAACTCCGCAGAAGATTTCCCTGTCGTACACTCTCGTCGGCCGGCACGGAAAGATAGGGCACCGGTCCGACACAATCAGACTCCAGCCTGAGGCGGGCCGGAAGACTCATCAGCGGGCAGTGATAGTCAAAACGCTCTTCAGGTGGGATCACAGAAAAAACCCGGTCCACACCCTCAACGCGTTCCATGAGACGGACAAGTGGAACTGGTACCTGCATCACAACACAGGCGCCTGCGGCTGCCAGCAGGGAAACAAGACGCACAAAATGTAACGTGTCCCCATAGCCCTGCTCATGGTGCACAAGGATCGTCTTACCCTGGAGGTCTTCCCCTTCCCAGACGGGAGCCTTGATGTCTGTCCTCACTGTGCGGGAAGACTGCCAGCGCCATTCGTATTCCTGCCACCCTTCCCGAAAGAAGCCTGCTTTCAATAGCGCTGCCGCACGTCCAAAACGGATAACAGGATGAGACGGAGCCTGCAGAAGCGCGGTATCATAAAAGGCTATCGCTTCCGCAGACCGGTTGAGACATTGCAGGACATGGCCTGCATTATTAAGCGCATGGATATCGTCTGGCCGGAGGGTCAAGGCCAAACGCACCAGACAAAGCGCCTCCTCGAATCGTCCCATTCTGGAGAGCACCATACTCAGATCCGTGGCATAGTCAGGAACTTCCGGGGCCTGAGACACCGCATGCTCCAAAGCATCCAGCGCTTCCGGCAAATCTCCCGCATGAAGACGCACGATGCCAAGCCTGTGCCATACGCGCGACGCTTCTGGCCTGGACTGAAGGGCTTTCTCATAAAACGCTGCGGCTTTTCCCCAATACTGGAACCGCTCATACAGTCCACCCAGAAGGAAAGCGCTTTCCGAACGATCTGGTAACAGGCCCTCAGCCTCTTGCAAGGACTCCAGAGCATCCCCTCTGCGTCCGGCCTCATCCAGACTGACGGCAGCACACAGAGAGGCCGTAAAATTATGAATATCAGGAGAAAACGGGTCGGGGGCAAAGAGGGTCATGCGGGCTCCTACCGCACCACCTCTAGGGACTCTCCCTTAAAAACTTCCTAAAAAACCTTAGATTGGCCTTTTGTTATGCGCGGCCTTGTTCTCAACCATGATGAGCCAGACCGAAGCTAAATCCTCCCCCCAAGCATGGAAACATTGCCCCGGATATGCGGCCATGGCTCCACTTCCATCAGGGATGCAAACTGGCTGTGACATCAGAGGTAATTTTCTGAGTCTCTTCCCGACCGTCTTCTGCCCGGTCATTCGTATAGAATTCGCGAACCACAGCATCATCCAGATCCGTCATGGCAAAATCGCCTGACTGTGGTTTCCTGTGCTTCACGAAACTGCCGAGTATCGTCTCGGACGTGTCGTAATCCTTGAGCTGCGGATTGGTCAGCGCCACCATGGAGACATATTCGAACAAGGATGGCCAGGAAACACCTTCCATTTTGGAGAGGTCCACGGTGATGGCCATGTACTTGATATCTTCATGCCGGATCGACCCGAGAAACGACGTCATCGGAATTTCGCCGATATACAGAGCCGTTGCTCTTCCTCCCCCAAAACGCGCGGGTAAATTCCCGTTCAGAAGGTGTGTGCCTGTCTGTCCGTTGTATTCAATCCCAACATCAGAAAACCAGCGCACAGGATAATTCTGCCGGATCGCCTGCCGGACATCCGAGGGAGGAAGACGGAAATTATCCGCAAACGCAGCAGAAACGTCGATCCCCTGCATCAGATAGGGATCGCGCTCCAGAATATGATCGATAAGATCGTCTTCATGAACCGTGGCCAGAATGAAAAGCTGCGGGATTGGACAGTGCGCTTTGACCGGAATCCCGTATCTCGCAAACCGGTCTTCCAGATGGGCCTCGAACTGCTTTTCCACATCCGCAGGAAAGCCGACAAATTGCGGGCAAACCATCTGGTTCCAGCGGGCAATCTGGCGATCGGTCCTTGGTTGGACGATCTCCTCAACCGCATGACTGGTCTGGTCTGAGGAATATCCTTTAACGACCAGATGCTCCTGCGCATAAGCGCCAGAGCTTGCGAGGCATAAAAGAACGACAACAGCAGAAAGCCAGACCCGCATGACACATCCCTTTCCGGTTAATCATGTCAAAATATGTCTGTAAATTTCTGCCGGCAAACCGTTTCTGAGAGAAAATGGAGTCTAATGCCCGATTTTTCGCATAATCTTTTGAAGGACGGGCCGCACCCTCAGGAAGTGGCCATACAGATACTCAAGTCCCTGAAGCATAAGCGGAAACCGCGCGATTTCGCCCAGTGGCCTCAGGGGTGGAATGGCACGCCACATGGCTGCAAAAGCCGCGGCACCGTCATACATCTGCTCCCCTTCTCTCGCATGGAAGCGCTCCAGAAGCTCATGCCGGCTTAAAGGACAGTCTGCTGTCTCGCTGGTCGCATCAATGAACTGGATATTTCCGCGCCGGTCCAGCCGACGCATCAAAGCAATTTCTTTCTGGCACAAGGGACAGTTGCCATCGTGCCAGACAGTGACCTGCGGCACGTCAGGGAGCCAGTTCAGCCTGAACACTCACGGTTACGCGCAAGGTCTGCTCCTGGGGTGTGCCCTGCGGAGGCGTAAAAGAATCCGCTGATGCACGCGCAGCCATAAGCATAACCGGGCGAGGTCCAGGTTCCATGGAAGAAACGCGCACCTGCTTCAGGCGAACAACATGCAGCCCGAGCGTTCTGGCGCTCTCCTCCGCTTCCTTACGGACTTTTTGAAGAGCCTGCGTGCGGGCCTGCGTAAGGAGTGTCTCACGGGTTTCGGAATCCAGAGACCACTCCAGACCATCCATCATCAAGCCATGGCTCTGCAGCTTGCCCGACAGGTCCAGAAGCGCCACGGCTTCCTTGCCGCTCAGACTCAGGTCCTGACGCGCCGTCCAGCGCGTCGGACCACGCTCGGGTGTCTGATCAGACAGGGAATAGCTGCCCGCCTGAGCCTCAATCCCCGCTTGACCGGACGCCATCTTCATCGCATCGGCCATATGCGCATTCAGAGTCTTCTGAGCTTCAATCGCAGACGTGCTGTCAGCCCGCCCGAAGAGGCGCACGGTCAGAAGCGTAGGAGCCGCATGGGCTTCTCCCGTCACCGTGAAATCAAGCTGGGTTCCGTTGGGACTGTCCTCGGCGCGGGCCTGACAGAAGGCGGCCAGAGACAAAACGGCCAAGGGCGTGACCAGACGGAATAAGCGTTTCATGAATGCTCCTGACTATGTTCCAGCAGAACCAACGCACGACGCAGCCTTGCGATCCCAGCGCGAAGATGGCGATGCTTGCAGAGCGTATCTCCTTCCGCTCGCAGCCGCTTTGCATCATCCATTGCACCAACTGGAATCCCATGCGGCATGGCCAGAAGCTGATCCACATTCCGAGTAAGCTGCGTACAGTACTCAGCACTGTCCGATGTCACGGAAATTGCGCCATCCTCTTTCCCGACAGCAGGGCGCGAAACCAGTGACTGAGACGGTCCATGCCCGGCGGGAGCAGCCGCAAGGCTTCCCATCAGGCCAAGACCCAAAAGACAGACAGTAGTGGGGGACAGAAGGCGCATCTCGCCTTCTTTAAGCCTTGTCACCTAAGCCACGTGTGAGGGAGGAATGAAACTTCCGTCATGCTGGCGATGTGCTTTTTTTCTGAGCAACAGGCAGGCGCAGCATCACCCGTAACCCCGGATGGCCATTCGCCAGTTCCATAGTGCCGCCATGCAAGTGCACAACAGCCTGAACCAAAGACAGGCCCAAGCCTGCTCCCGGTGTATTACGAGCAGCCTCAGCCCGAAAAAAGCGCTCCGAGGCCCGCATCATATCCTGCTCCTCCATTCCTGGTCCCTGATCGGCCACCGAAATCGCAACGCTGCCATTCTGCATGGCGGCAGACAGGGTAATGGTTGAGTTGGCCGGAGCAAACTTGATCGCATTATCCAGTAAGTTGGCGACCGCCTGCTGTAAAAGATGCGGATCGCCGTTTACGGGACCAATCTGGCCCAGCTTCAGGTCCAGCGTCAGACCAGCCTCCTCCATGGAGGCCTCATAAAGCTCGGTCAGGCCTTCGAGGAGAGGGCCGATGTCCAACACCGTGAAGGCAGCGCGCCGCGCGCCCGCCTCAAGCTGGGCAATGCGGAGCAATGCCTCAAAAATGGAGGTTACGCGATCCAGATCCAGCACAGCGCGGTCAATCGCCGCGCGGAGTTCGTCTTTAGACGTCGCGGTCAGGCTCGCATCTTCCAGCCGGGCACGGGCACGGGCAATGGGGGTGCGCAGATCATGCGCAATGGCATTCGACACCTGTCGCACACCGTCCATAAGACGATTGATACGCTCCAGCATGGTGTTGACCGTCTGCGCCACAAGATCGGTTTCATTCCCCGTCAGGGGAATGCGACGGCTCAGATCACCCTGCGCCACGGCGGACGTTGTGCGGGCAATCGAATGGACCACCTGTCGAAAAATCCGACGGATGGCCAACGTTCCGCCTGCCGCCAGAAGAGACACCATGACCCACGCCCAGATGAGCGTATCGGTCAGAACATGCCGGACAACCTGACGTCCCCGGACGTCCCGGCCAACAATCAGGCGGAACCCTTCTGAAAGCGGGTAAGCATGCATTTTGGCCTGTGTTCGAAATCCGTCCCGCCGGATGGAGAGTTCATAAAACTCGTCCATCTGTGTGATGACGACCGGCCATCCGGGGAGGTTACCGGCATATTTCCGGCCGTCCGGGCCGACCAGAAGATAGAGTTCGTCATCCTCGACGTTCTGATCTAGGCGATCCTGAATGGCGAGGGCCAGAGCAGCAGGGCCACCATGAACCCAGCGTTGGGCCAGATCATGCGCGTCAACCTGAACGGCGGCCTCTACCTGACGATCAAGCTGCCCGGTGGTGTTCCACCAGATGAAGGACAGGAACACGCCCGCTGAAATGATGAACACCAGCCCGTAAGCGAGCGCAAAGTTCAGCCCAGCGGACCGGATCGGCCAGCGTAAACGCTTTCCCAGCCGCTTAAGCCCACGCCAGATGTTCACGGATCAGTCCGCGCGCAGGATGTAGCCGGCGTTCCGGATCGTATGGATGAGGGGAGTCGCAAACGGCTTGTCCACCTTCTGGCGAAGGCGGGACACATGCACGTCGATCACATTCGTCTGTGGGTCGAAGTGATAATCCCACACGCGCTCCAGCAGCATGGTGCGGGTTACGACCTGTCCGGCGTGGCGGATCAAAAATTCCAGCAGACGAAATTCGCGAGGCTGAAGATCAATCTTTTCATTGCCACGCTTCACCGTCCGGGACAGCAGATCCATTTCCAGATCCCCGACCGTCAGACGCGTCTGGGGAGCAGATTCCGGGCGGCCACGACGGCCAAGAGCTTCCACGCGAGCCAGCAGTTCGGAGAACGCAAACGGCTTCGTCATGTAATCGTCGCCGCCAGCCTTCAGACCGGCAACACGTTCATCGACATCCGCCAGTGCGGAAAGGAGCAGAACGGGTGTGGCGTTCTGCTGGCCGCGCAGCGTTTCCAGAATACGCAGACCATCAATGCCGCCCGGCAACATGCGATCCAGAATGACAACGTCGTAATTCTCGCTAACCGCCAGAAACAGACCGTCCTTGCCATTATCCGCTTCATCAACGACATGCCCGGCCTCGCGCAGCCCTTTGAGAACAAAGGCGCGGACTGTGGAATCGTCCTCGACAAGCAGGATACGCATGAATGTTACTCTCTATCTTTTCAGACAACTGAACGCGGCGTCAGACCTACAGAATACCGGCTTGTTTGCGTGGGTCAAAGTGAAGCGTTGTTCAGTTATCCGCATTCTTCGGGCGCGGGCCGATATGAACAGGAAGTGTCAGGTCCTTGTCTCCACGACGGACCCCAAAATTCAGCACCATGCCCGGCTTGGCAGCCGCTATGCTGCGCAGCAGCATTCGGGCGCTGATCACGGGCGTTCCATCCACCTGACGAACGATATCGCCACGACGCAGGCCACTTTTCTGGGCCGGACCACCGTTATCGACACCCGCGATGCCGACATCAGTGTCACTGTCATCCAGCGTGATCCCAAGCCAGCCATGTTCGGCGTGACCCGTGGCTTCGATTTCCGCAACAATGGGCGCCACGATTTCGGACGGGATGCCGAAACCAATCCCCACCGAGCCACCCGCAGGCGTCACGATCGCCGCATTCACAGCCACAACCTGTCCACGCATATTGAAAGCTGGACCACCGGAATTGCCCGGATTGATCGGCGCATCGAGCTGGATGAAATCATCCAGCGAACCAATCCCGAGATCACGCCCGACGGCTGAAACGATACCAGCCGTAACGGAAGATCCGAAACCGAACGGATTACCCGCTACGAGAATCCAGTCTCCGATATCCGTCTGTCGGCTGTCACCCCACGTGACGTGCGGAAGAGGCTCAGGGCTATCGACCTTGATGACGGCAATATCCGTCAGCGGGTCAGCCCCCAGAAGCCGGGCTGGCATTTCGTGGCCATTGGAGAGGGACACGACCACCTTGTCAGCGCCGCCAACAACGTGGCGGTTCGTGACAATGATGCCGGTCGCATCCACAATAAAGCCAGACCCCGCGCCAACCATTTCATCCTGCTGGCGCTTCATGCGATCATGATAACGCTTTTCCAGCGGTGTTCCCTTGATTTGCGGGGGAACGTGGTCATGGCCGTCAGGACTGTTCTGGGTAATGGCAATATTGACGACAGCCGGGATGACCTGTCGGACGAGCGGCGCAAAACTCAGGGGGCCGTATTTGACCAGAAGTGGCGGAAGAGCTGGCGCTGCTGCGGGGACCGGGGGCTGCGTCGGGATACCGTGTGCATCCGTGCTTTCACCGGCCAAAGGACTGCCAGAAACAACGGGTGGCAGCGATTTGACCACGGGCAGCTGAACCGTTGCGGAAGAGACCTGCTGTGAGGGTGAGGAAATGCGTGAACTGCTGTCATGCGCGCGCCATGCGAGCATGAGCCCTACTGTTACGACAGTCGCTGTCCCTGCCCCTATTACTGCGGCCTGAAGAGAGCGATTCATAGGAAACAGGTCACGAACATCGTCATATTTCAGCTGCTAACACAAAATAGCTGAAGCTCCTAAAAGAAGCGCTACACGGGTGTTTTTGAGCGTCCAGGCACTGTGCTCATATGCTACATAATGACGTTTTTGGAAATCAAACAATTCTATGATTTCTATTTTTCGACTTTTTAAACTCACCTATCTTTCAGGCAGTTCTTCTCCTCCCTGAAAGATAATCCAATGTTCGCTTCCCTTCTTCCCCGTGATGCCCTCCTCCTTGCTGGGCGCCTTTTGATGGCCATCCTGTTCCTTGTCATGGGATGGGGAAAGCTGACCGACTTTCAGGCCGCAGTAGGCTATATGGTGCAGACAGGTGCACCCGTGCCGACCCTTTCTGCCGCTCTGGCCATCATCGTTGAACTGGGTGCCGGACTGGCGTTGGTGACCGGTTTTCTGATTGAGCCCGTGGCCATCATTCTCGCCCTGTATACGATTATTACAGGGCTGATCGGCCATCATTTCTGGACCATGTCCGGAATGCTCCGCTACGACATGATGATCCATTTCTACAAGAATATCAGCATTGCCGGTGGTCTTCTGATCCTTGCCTCTGCCGGAGCTGGGCGTTTCGCCCTTCGACTACGCTGAGCGCTTGCGGCAGACAGGTCGTTCCCGGATAGTAACGGTCACTTCAATCCGCAAGGATCCGCCATGAGCCTGTCCCGCCGCTCTCTGCTCGCCCACTCCGCGGGATTGGCATCCCTTGCGGCCTTGCCGATACAGGTTCAGGCACAGGCGCCCGGCCGCAAGATCATTCTGGATACCGATCCGGGTGTCGACGATGCCATGGCGCTTCTACTACTCCATGGCACGCCTGGTATTTCAATCGTCGGGATCACCACAGCGGCCGGCAATGGTCTGATCGAAACCACGACACGCAATGCGCTGTATCTGGCAGACAGGTTCGGCATAACCGCTCCTGTCGCAAAAGGTCAGGGAGCGTCTCTGGATGGCGTAACGTCCTCACCGCCTGTCACCATTCATGGACGGAACGCACTGGGCGACATCCCTCTTCCCGCAGTCCGGAAAAAGCTCGATCCCCGTCCCGCTCATGACCTGATTATCGACCTTGTGCGAGCCAGTCCTCACGAAATCACGCTGGTTGCAACGGGACATATGACCAATCTGGCGCTCGCGGTGCGAAAAGCGCCGGAGATTGCCGGGCTGGTTCGGGAGGTCGTGCTAATGGGTGGAGCGTTCGGGTATCATGGAGCGCGCGGAAACGTCACACCCGCAGCGGAAGCCAATTTCCATGGTGATCCCCGTGCGGCAGACGAAATTTGTGCCGCAGGTTGGCCCCTGACGATCGTGGGGCTGGATGTCACGACGCAGACCATCATGACGGATGCGTATTTCGCCGATCTGCGCCAACATGGTGGTAAAGCCGGGCAGTTCCTGTGGGACATCACCCGCGTTTACATGACTTTCCATCATGGGCTCGGCCTGAACGGTATTTACGTCAATGACGCCTCCGCCGCTGCCTACGTCATCGCCCCCGAACTATTCAAAACACAGAAAGGAGCTGTCCGGGTCGCAACGGAAAGCGTCGCTTTGGGAGAATCCATTCTGAAAGCTGATGGACGCGTCTATCCGCCGGGCGACTGGGATCATCGCCCTTCTGTGCAGGTCTGTACGGACGTGAATGCGGAAGGCGTCCGGGCCCTTTTCCGCAACGCCATCCTGCGACTGGGCTAACGCTTTGGCCTGGGCTTCGGTGGCTCAGCCGTGGTCGGGTCTTCCGGCCAGTCATGCCGAGGGTAACGGCCGCGCATGTCCTTACGCATATCCAGCCAGCTTCCTTTCCAGAAGCCTGCCAGATCGGCTGTAATCGCCTGCGGACGACCAGCGGGCGACAGAAGCGCACATTGAAGCGCGACCTGACCGTCGGCCAGCACGGGCGTTGTGGCTGTTCCGTAGAAAGCCTGTGCACGGGCGGAGACTGTTGGAATCGCACCCGTATAATCAATCTCGTGCGTGCTGGCTTTCAGCGTCAAACGTGGCGGTAATTTGCGATCCAACGCCGACAGATCAGCGTAATCCAGTTGCGTCCGCAGGATGGACAGAAGATCCAGCGCCTTGACCTGCGTTAAACGGTCACACCCCGCCAGATAGGGTTCGAGCCATTCCAGACTCTGAGCCAGAGCCTCCACAGACAGATCTGGCAGATGTGAAGCATAGGTCGCGCGGGCATGAGCGACACGCGCCTGAAACTGTCGGGTCGCGTCGGACCAGTCGAGAACTCGTGGCAGATCGGACTGGATCTGCTGGAGCAGGAGCGCCTGCGCTTCCTCGGGCGTCACCTCTGTGTTGCGGTCTCGCAGGATCAGTGCACCCAGACGAAGTCGGCGCCGGGCGATGATACGCCCGGAGGCACCGTCCAAACTGGTCTCCACCTGTTCGGTCGTCCGGTCCAGCAGCGTTTGAGGCAGGTTTTCCGCATCCAGAGGCGCGGCAAGAGTGATTTCCGTGGACGTCCGGGTATGGAAGGCAGCGGCAGCCAGCAGCTTTTCCCGTGCCAGACCATCATTAGCCGAGACGCGCGCACTTCCTCCGCCTGCAAGACGAAAGCGCCCCAATTCGCCAGCCGCCTGCGCCACCCGGTCTGGAAAACCGGCCGCCAGAAGTGGTCCGGCATGTGCAGGCATTGGGCTAAGAGGAAGATCCTTGCCACCCATCCGGCGCAGGAAGCGCTTGGCAGATTGGCGCATGTGAAACAGGCTGGCCCGGTCGGCACGAGGGTCATCGCGTTCGAAAAGAGCCAGACGCGTGCGGATGTCCGCTCCAGCCGATGCACCTACAGGTGTGTTCGGCCTTGGACGAAGAGGATCACGCTCTTCCAGAAGCGCTGCAAGGCACGCGCCTGTGACACGTTCAGGAATGGTCTTTGCCGCACAGAGCATCGCGGCCAAACGCGGATGAGTTCCTAATCCCGCCATCCGTTTCCCGAGCGGTGTGATGTGCCCCGCTGCGTCGATGGCGCCAAGGTCACGGAGCAGTTCGCGGCCCCCTTTCAGAACCCCGGCAGGCGGCGCGTCCAGCAGAGGCAGATCATCAGGGGACGTGCCCATGACGTTCTGCCAGGCGGCAGTCACAAGAGCGAAATCCGTTAGGTCTGCGACAAGGATTTCAGGCGCATCCTGTGGACGGAGTGCACGCTGCGTGGCTTCAGACCAGAGTCGGATCGCAACACCGGGAGACTGTCGCCCTGCTCGCCCGGCCCGCTGGGTTGCCGTCGCACGGGAGATCTTCAGCGTTTCCAGCCGGGACAGACCCGTATTCGGGTCCAGACGGGGCGCCCGTCGAAGGCCACCATCCACGACAATCCTGACGCCCGAAACCGTCACGGATGTTTCCGCAATGGACGTCGCCAGCACGACGCGACGGACACAGGACGGTGCAATCGCGCGATCCTGATCTTCCGTTGTCTGTTCACCATGAAGCGGAAAAACAGGCACGGACTCCCCAAGCAGCGCCTGCGTGCGGCGAATTTCACCGACACCCGGCAGGAAGGCGAGAATATCGCCCTCTTCTTCTGACCAGGCCTGTCGGATGGCTCGGACGCAGGCCTCCGGCAGATCTCGGGGATGCGAGAGGTCCCGGGTGTGTCGGACATCAATTGGGTACTGCCGCCCTTCACTCTCGATGAGAGGCGCATTCATAAGCGTTGTGAAAGCACGACCGTCCGGCGTCGCGGACATCGCCAGAATACGCAGATCGGGCCGCAGTTCGCGCTGAAGATCTAGGCAAAAGGCCAGTGCGGCATCCAGATCCAGCGACCGTTCATGAACTTCATCGAACAGGATAGCCCCAACGCCATCCAGTGTCGGGTCTGCCAGAAGGCGGCGAACGAGCAGCCCTTCCGTCACGACTTCGATGCGCGTGCGACTGGAAACAGCAGAATCCGTACGGGTTCGAAAGCCAACGGTCTCGCCGGGACGCTCGCCAAGTGTGCTGGCCATCCGGGATGCGGCACCACGCACGGCAACACGGCGCGGTTCGACAAGAATAATTTTCTGCCCGGCAAGCCATGGCGCATCAAGCAGCGCCAATGGGGTCAAAGTCGTCTTACCGGCACCCGGAGGAGCCACCAGAACAGCATTGGACTGTTGTTCAAATACGCTCAGAAGCTCTGGAAAAATAGCCGTGACCGGGAGGTCCGGAGAAAGAAACGCGCTCAGGACGGAACTCCCGTGGGAAACAGAGGAAAAGGCAGAAACCGGTTATTTCAACGCAAAGCCCATCCGGTTCAGAACGTCCTTCATAACGTGCCGTCCACTCAGCCCGCGATAGCTGTCCACGCGAGCCGCAACAGTCTCGGACCATGCACGGGATGGAAGACCCTGCTCCTGCTGGTAAGCGTCAGCAACGCGGTCATAGGCGGCGATGCCTTCTGGTTCCTGCGTCGCATCATACCGTTCCCGATGAACGACCACATCCTGACCGAGACGAGGCTTGTATCCGTTCTGATAGACCGGATCGGGGCGACCAACACACAGGCCGACAACCGCAACGGTTTTGGGAGGAAGGTTGAGCAGTTTGGCAACGTCTTCCGGATGATTCCGCAAACCGCCGATATAGACAGTGCCAAGGCCCATGGACTCAAAGGCCGTCACGGCATTCTGGGCAGCGATGCCTACATCCAGCGTGCTCATGAGGAAGATTTCCTCATAATCCAGCGCTTCACTGCCCTTACCCGCCCGTTCCGCAATCCGTTCCAGACGGGCCAGATCGATGATCCAGGCCAGAAACAGAGGCGCGACTTCGATGTGCTTCTGGTTGCCGCAGAGTTCGGCCAGCTTCGCGCGTGTCTCGGGATTTTCAACCGCGACCACAGACCAGACCTGAAGATTGCTGGACGTTGCCGCCGAAGAGGCCGCCGCGATTCCGGCTTCCAACATGCCGGAAGGCAGCGCATCCGGGAGATAAGCCCGAACCGAATGGTGTTTCAGAAGGGTTTCGAGAACCGGATTGTCCGGCAGGTCTTTCGGGGCGTCAGTGCGATAGCGGGTCTGCCACAGGGAAGAAATGCCGGACATGGGTGTTCCTCAGTCTTCGTAAGTGATGAGTGCGTTCAGCGGAACGTCCAGTTTGTCACGTCCCTTAAGACCTGCAAGTTCGATCAGCACGCTAGCACCAACAACTTCTGCACCGACTTTGCCCAGCAGGTCGATGGAAGCCGTCAGTGTGCCACCCGTTGCCAGAAGGTCATCGAGAACAACAACGCGCTGACCCGGCTTGATGGCGTCTGCCTGAATATGCAGTTCGTCTTCGCCGTATTCGAGGCCGTATTTCAGGGAAATCGTCTTGCCCGGCAGCTTGCCTGGCTTGCGCAGCATGGTGAAACCACAGCCAAGGCGCTGTGCCAACGGAGCCGCCATCAGGAAGCCACGGCTTTCGATTCCAGCCAGAAGATCCGGCTGCCATGCGGAAATGATGCGGGCCAGACGGCCTGTAGCAACCTGCCAGGCTTCGGCGGAACGGATCAGCGTGGAGATGTCGTAGAACAGAATCCCCGGCTTCGGGAAATCCGGAACCTCACGGATATAGTCCTTGAGGTTGAGCGGCTGGGGTTCCTTGAACGACATGGCGGCACTGCTTTCTTCTGGGCATGACAAACAGCGCGCCATGTAGGGGACTCTTCCCCTTCAACTCAAGCCCGGATTGCATTCCGGGCCTGATCGATGGCCTCCAGAAGGGCATTTCTGCGAAACGGCTTTGGCAGAACCGCCACGCTTTCACCCATTAACTGGCCTTCCTCGAAGTCTCCCGACATAAGAACGACAGCCAGCAAGGCGTTCTGCTCCCGCAGTTTCCGGGCGAGCAATAGCCCGTTGAGAATGCCGGGCAGATTGTAATCCGTAACCAGCAGATCGGCTGATCCGTCCCACGCCAAGGCAGCTTCCGCGTCCTCAACCTGATGAACGTCCCAGCCTTCACGCTGCAGAACCGTTTTCACCACCAGGGCAACGGCAACATCATCTTCAACCAGTAGGACCTGCATCGCTTTCAACTCCGCTCAAGACGCCGAAGGGGGAAGCTTTGGCCTCAGCAGGGCAAAGAACGTTGCCGCACAGAAGGCAAAGACCAGAAAGCCTGCAAACGGAACAGCCGTCCCCGCAGGCATCAGCCCAAACAGCGCACTGGCAACTGCTCCGAACAGGTACTGCATTGTTCCTGCCAGTGCAGAAGCCGAACCTGCACGTTCGGACTGTTCGGACAGAATGCCAACCATGGAATTGGGTCCAATGATGCCTGTTGGCGCCATTGTGATGATCAGGGCAATGATGAGCGGCCATAGAAAGAACGATCGAAGCTGACCACCAGATGTCAGATCCACCGCGGAAATCACGGCCAACGCCAGAAACAGGACACTTCCTGTCAAGCTGATCCCCAAGGCGCTGAACAGCATGTGAGAGGTACTGACCTTCCCCACGACCAGCCCGTTGATAGCAGAGGCACCGATCATGCAGACGGCAAACAGACCGAACAGCATGCCGTAATGAAACGGTGACATACCAAATCGCTCTTCAAACAGGGCGGGCGCCCCGGTCAGATACGTGAAGGTCACGAAACCCAGAAAGCTCCAGACCAACCCGTTCGTAATGAAACTGCGAGTCCGCAGAATGTAGATATACCGCTCGATAATAGAGAGGGGCATCATGTCGCGCCGGTCCTGCTTGGCGAGCGTCTCCGGGAAGACGGTCAGAAGCATGACGGTACAGACGGCACCGTAAAGCGCAGTCGCCCAGAAAATAGATCGCCAGTCCACGAACTTCAGCGCGAATCCTCCCAGCATCGGGGCCAGAATCGGCACAACACCCTGCACCACGATCAGGCGGGACATCAGCTTTGATGCTGTATCCCCTTCCGTCAGATCCCGAAGACAGGCATTGGGGACCACCAGCCCGGCAGACGCCATCAGCGCGGAGAAGACGCGCCAGATGCACATCACCGTCATGTTCGGAGCCAGCGCACAGCCAACCTCGCCAATCGTATATCCGATCATGCCAATCAAAAGCGGCATCCGACGACCAAAGCGATCCGAAATCGGGCCAATACTGATCTGACCGATAGCCAGACCGATGACCCAGGCCGCCATCGTGATGCTGCCCGACCCTGGAGCGGCGTGAAGCTGGCGTTCCATCTCGGGAAGAGCTGGCAGGTAAATATCCGTCGAGACGGGGCCGACCGCCGTAAAGATGCCCAGCATAAGCGGCAGCCATCCTGGGATGGTGTCTCCACGCCGGAACGCCATGCTCTGTTCTGTCATTCGTTTCTGCCTGTGAAAAAGCAATGGTCAGAAGAAAGGAGAGAGTGTCCGTTCCTCGCGAACGGAATGAACTGTTGATCGTTCAGAATTCTTTGGGTTCTGAACGTTTATTCATCTGCCTGACGCAGGAGCATGGCTCCCAGAACGCCAGAAACCACAAACAGTCCGCCCGCAAGGCCAAGCTGGACCATATGACCAATCCGGGTTCCCGCCCCAACCAGAACAAACACGAGGTTCTGGGGCAGCCCCCCGAGAAGGGTTGCAAATGCGAAGGCCGTGACTGGAAGTTCAAAAAGTCCCGCCGCCATAGACACCAGCAATGCAGAGCCAACAGGCATGAGCCGCAACGTCAGGACTGCGCGGAACGGTTTGTGATGAAGAATTCTGGCCAGCGCTGCATAATTCTTTTGCAACCGGTCATGCAACCTCTGCCGGAATTTTATGGGAGCCAAAGCCCGCGCCCAGCCATAAGCCGCGATAGCCCCCAGCATATAGGCCAGAGAGCAAAGCCCCAGACCGCCCCAAACGCCAAACGCCAGACCTGCCGCAATGCAAAGAGCCTGCCTCGGCAGACCACAGGCGGAATAGGGCACGGCCAGCAGCAAAAACCAGAACGACGCATACGGCGTCTCGTGCCAGTGGGGCGCGTTCTCCAGAAGGTGATGGATAACTGGCAGACGCTGCAACAGGGCCACGAATACCAGCATGGCGCCGATCGTCAGAGCAGCGCGCCAGGGCACGAGATCACGGAACGTCCGGCGCAGTTCTGGATCGGGAGGGGAAGAGATCGGGCTACCCATCTCAGCCGGATACCAGCGGAAACAGCTCACGGCTATGGCGATGCCGGAATTTGAGAACGAATCTCTTGCAGATATATCTTAAGATATTATATCGTACGACATATCGAATGAAGGAAAACAGAATGTTTAGACATGATACCCATTGCGCAGAACGTGGTTTCTCCAGATTCTCCAGGGGTTTTGGCTTCGGTGGACACAAGCATCGCAGGGACGGAAAAGTCCGTGGCGAAACAACAGGACATGACGAAGAAAAAATGCGCGATCGCCCGGAGTCCGGTGAAGAACGCTTCCGCTGGGGACACGAAGGCCAACGCTTCGGCGGTCGAGGTGGTGAAAGTCGGGGCGGCCGTGGCTTTTTCGGCGGCCGCGGCCCCCGTGGCGGTGCGGGCCGTTTTGGCGGCGGCTTTGGTGACGACGCTTTTGGTCGCGGTCGCAAGCTAACTGCGGAAGAACTCCAGATTGTCATTGAAGCCCTGCTGCATGACCAGCCTGCCCATGGTTACGAGCTGATCCGGCGCCTCGAAGAGCACTCAGGCGGCTTTTACAAGCCAAGCCCCGGCGTCATTTACCCCTCCCTCACCTATCTTGAGGAAGCTGGCCTGACAGCCGTTACGCAGGAGGGCAATCGCAAGCTCTACAGTCTCACGGATGAAGGCCGCGCGCATTACGAAGCCAATCGGGAACAGGCGACTCGCATTCTCGAAATTCTGGCGCGCATCGGTGCGCGAATGTCAGAAGTGCGGGACGCATTCAGCGGTGTGAATGACCTCGATCCGAGTCTGGGTCAGGATTTCCATGAAGCGCGTCTGGCGCTAAAAATGGCTCTGAAGTCCCGCCGTGGAGCGAATGCGGACGAACTTCGTCGCATCGTAGGGGTCCTGCGTCGGGCTGCAGACGAAATCAGCGGCAAAGCCAACGCAGAAAAGCCTTCAGAAGACTGAAGCCCTTCGTCTGCCAGGCGACATGTCTTAAAGGGATGGTCATGATTGTTCAGGACCACCCTTACTTCTGCAACATGCCGGACGACATGCAGTACTACCGGCCGGATGTCTTTCCATCCGGCTTCATTGAAAAATCCATGGTGTTCGCGTTGCCGGACGGGCTGAAGAAATTCCGGCGCAATCTCTGGCACGTCCGCCGCAACCCCGGAGAGGATGCGGTCTACATGCCGCTTTTCCGGGTGGACTGCATTCTCAAAACAGATCCGCCGCCTTTGGGCTTGCAGGGTCCGTTGGATGTGTATCCGTTCTACACACGCACCACGAAAACCCGCAGCCGTGAACTGGATTATTATGTTCTGTTCATTTTCCGCGAAAAACTCTCATTTATGCGGTGTCAGGAACTGGTCGAAAAAGGTTGAACTTTTCCACTCTTGAAGGATGTGCACAGGCGGCTCATTGATGACGCGCGCCCACTGGCGCTTCATTCTTTTGGAAACGGATCCAGAGTCATGCCCAAATCCCTGTACGCCACGATGAAAGCCCTTCCCGGCTGCCGTGAGAAAGTCCGTGACCTTCTCGTCGGTCTGGCCGCAGACGTCCGGGCAGAACCGGGATGCGAGCGATTTGTCGTTCACACACTGGCAGACGAGCCGGACTTCTTTCACGTCGAAGAAACCTACCGCGACGAAGACGCTTTCAAGGCTCATATGGGGACCGAGCACGGCCGCGTCTTCAATCAGGCTATCAAGACGCTGGTTGAAGGCGGCGGCTCGACGGTCGTGTTCCTTGATACCGTGATCTGAAAGCAGTTTTCAGATCAGGCCCTTCGCGCGGATCAGCGCGAAGGCTGCCAGAGACACCATGCATTTCAGTTCGCCACGGGCGATCAGGGCTTCGAACTCCGCCAGTGTCATATCCTGCGTCGTGATGTCCTCCTCGGTCTCTTCAAGCTCGGTCTCCCCACGGGTAAGATTGCGCGCCAAAAAAACGTGCCCCTTCTGGTTAGAATAGCCTGCGCCCTGATACATCGTGCCTGCGTGGATCATCTCGCCAGCGCGCAGGCCGGTTTCTTCCCGGAGTTCGCCCAGAGCCAGTTCCACGGGGTCGACGTTCTCTTTCGTCTCCCACATGCCCATGGGGAGTTCGAGCAAACGTTCCCCAACCGGATAGCGGAACTGCTGGATCAGCGTCACGCGGCCATCGGCGTGCATGGGCAGAATTACGACGAACTCTCCCCGCTCAACAATGCCGTACAGGCCCTTTTTGCCGTTAGGATGGATGATGATGTCTTCACGCACAGCCGTCCATGGATTGCTGTAGGCGAGACGGGTCGAAACGGTCTGGAATCCGGCGGCAGTGCGGGCGTCTTCAATGCTCATGAGGCTGATCCGATCTTGTTTCGTTCCTGGTGATCGGCGACACTATAGGGATGGAGTCCCGCCGGATCGTGCATATCGACATGGACGCTTTTTACGCGTCTGTCGAACAGCGAGATAACCCGTCCTTACGAGGTCGCCCCCTTGCGGTAGGCCGCGGAGAGGCACGCGGTGTTGTCGCGGCTGCCAGCTACGAGGCGCGCCCTTTTGGCGTGCGCTCAGCCATGCCGTCGCTGAAAGCCAAGCGACTCTGCCCCGACCTTGTCTTCGTGCCCGGTCGTTTTGATGTATACCGCGCCGTCTCCGCGCAGATTCATGACATCTTCGCGCGCTATACGCCCCTGATCCAGCCACTGTCCCTGGATGAAGCCTATCTGGATTTGACAGATTATCTTGGCGCCTATGGTTCAGCGACGCTGGTAGCCGAAAGAATCCGGGCAGACATCCGCAAGGAAACCGGACTGACGGCTTCGGCAGGCGTGTCCTATAATCGATTTTTGGCCAAACTGGCCTCCGACTACCGAAAACCTGATGGGCTCTTTGTTATTACGCCGGGCATGGGGCCGAACTTTGTAGCGGGGCTGACGGTCGACCAGTTTCATGGAATCGGGCCAGCCACAGCGCAAAAAATGCGAGCATTGGGGATTGAAACCGGTGCTGACCTTCGGAAGTTAGATCTTCCGACACTGATGCGGCACTTCGGCAAATCTGCGCCATTCTATTATGGTATTTCCCGGGGCATTGATGAGCGACCCGTCGTCGTAAACCGCGAGCGCAAATCGCTTGGAACAGAACAGACCTATCTGAGTGATCTGCAAAAGAAAGACGCAGCCGAAGCCGCTCTGAGCCTGATCGCTACAAAACTCTGGCTTCAGGTTCAGCGAAAGCAACTCACAGGTCGGACCGTCACCCTGAAGGTCAAATACGCCAATTTTCGGCAGATTACCCGTGCACGAACCCTTCCCGCTCCCATAACGTCCGAAGCATGTCTGAGCGAAACCGGGCAATCCCTGTTCGCACCGCTTTTCCCTCTTCAGACAGGCGTCCGGCTATTGGGGCTCACCCTTTCCAGCCTTTCTGGCTCGGCGGCCACGGGAAGCACGCCTGCTCCACAAATGCAGCTTCTATTTGACCATCCCTCAGACGAACCTCCTAAAAATCCTGAGACTTTTCGCTCACTTTCCTTGTTTTGAGCGTTGTTAGGCCGAGGTCAGGGGCAAAATGCGCCTGCTGGCTGTTCTGACAGGAGTTGAAAATTCATGGTTCCGTTCCGTTTGCCTGCTCTCCTTTCCGCTGGCGCTCTGGCCACCGTTGCGGCTTTGTCTTTAGGGGGATGTGCCTCTGGCACTTCGGCAGCTCAAAACCCGGAAACCCAGGCCGCCGCAACTGCGGCTGCTACGGCGGCGGCCCAGACCACCGCGTCGCGACTGACAGACGGCCTCACAGGTGCGCTGGGTCTGCCTAACCTGTCTTCAACCTCGTCCAGCAATCTTGCCGGTGTTCTGAATTACTGCGTCACGAACAACCTGACATCTGGCGGTGCTGCCTCGGGCCTTTTGTCCACGGTCAGCCAGCAGCCGGGCGTAACGAACAGTTCTGCCTATAGCGCAGGCCAACAGGGTATCCTTCAGGCAATCAGCAACCAGACCAATACCTCGCAGCAGTACTCTCTGTCGTCTCTTGCCGAACCCCTTCGTCAGAAAGTCTGTTCTGCGGTTTCCAGCCGTCTGCAAAGCATGCTTTAAGGCGCGCATCCTGCGGGCACAGAGGCTCGCAGGATCACATAATGTTGTTTTTTGGACCTGAGGGGTCCATTCACCGTGACGAATGGTCCAGACTGTCTTATGTCTGAAGTGACGTAACCACTTGGTTACTTAATAGAATAGGAGATTGAAGACATGACTGCGGAAGAAACGCCGGTGAGTTCACCGACGAAGCGAGTTCTTACCGTCGTCCTCTTCAACCTTCTGGTCTACATCGTCATCGGGCTTCCCAATGCCGTTCTGACGATCTTCGTCCATCATACCCTTGGCTACAGTACAGCAATCGCGGGTATGGCGTTTTCCCTGCAATATCTGGCGACATTCGCTGCCCGACCCTCGGCCGGGCGGCTGGTGGATAATATCGGCCCCAAACCGGTTGTTCTTGGCGGTCTGATCACCTGTTTCGTTTCCGGTTTGCTTATGTTTGGAGCAGGATGGGCAAGGGAGATTCCAGCCCTGTCTCTCGGTATCCTCCTTCTCAGCCGCCTGTTTCTCGGCTGGGCTGAAAGCTGGGCCGCGACTGGCGTGATTGTCTGGAATATCCGCCGGGTCGGGGCTGAAAATACAGCCATTGCCATCTCCTGGAACGGAATTTGTTCCTACGGTGGCATTGCCCTTGGCGCACCGATTGGCGCCAAGCTGTCGCTGTTACCGACCCCTTATGGCGGGATTGTCTCGGTTGGCATTTTGTCTGCCATTCTACCGCTCATCGGTCTGGCATTAATTGGCTTTTATAAAGGCGTGAAGCCAGTTGCCACGAATGACAAGCCTCTTCCCTTCAGTCATGCACTTCGACTGGTTCTGCCACATGGTATGGCCCTCGCAGCGGGATCTATCGGATTCGGGGCCATTTCCTCTTTCCTCGCGCTTTATTATGCAGTTCTTCACTGGGAAGGTGCAGCAACGGCCCTGTCCGTCTTCGGCATCGTCTTCGTCGTCATCCGATTCTTCTTTGCCTCCCAGATTGCCCGACGCGGTGGTGTGTTTGTCGCGATTGTCTCGCTTCTGGTCGAGGCGGCGGGGCTGGCCTGTCTGGCCATTTTCCCGTCTCAGGGTGCAGCTCTCATCGGCGCCGCACTGACAGGTGCCGGCTTCTCGCTGCTCTTTCCGGCGCTGGGTGTTCTGGCCGTCAACAGTGCTGGGCCGCAGAATCGGGGTGCCGCTCTGGGGGCCTATTCGATCTTCATTGATCTGGCGATTGCGTGTTCAGGTCTTGTGCTCGGGCAGGTCATCGAGTTTGCTGGCTACAAGACCATGTTCGGCATGACTGCGGTGTGCTGCCTGGTTGGTGTACTTATCAGCCGTTCGCTCGGGCGGAAGCCTCCCGTCTGAGCGTTCTGCCTGCTTGTCTACAGGATCTGCCTTTCATGACCATCCGTTCCTGCGCTGTTTTCTGCGGCTCCCGCTTCGGAAATTCTCCTGTTTATGCCGAAGGTGCATCCGAACTCGGGAAAGCGTTGGCTCAGAATGGAATCAAACTGATTTACGGTGGCGGTCATGTCGGTCTGATGGGAACGGTTGCGGATGCTGCGCTGACTGCGGGCGGCGAAGTCATCGGTGTTATTCCCGGCTTCCTGCATGACCGGGAAGTTATGCATAAGGGCGTCACAGCGCTTGAAGTGACCCCAAACATGCACAGCCGCAAAGCCCGCATGTTCGAGTTGTCTGACGCGTATGCCATCATTCCGGGCGGCTTCGGCACGTTCGATGAACTGATGGAAATCCTGACCTGGAAGCAGCTCGGCCTGCATCAGGATCCGATCTACATCGTGAATATCGGGGGCTGGGCAAAGTCTCTCGTCCGCACCCTGACTGATGCTGTCGAACAGGGTTTTGCCTCCGCGAACACGCTTTCCCTTTTCACCGTTGTGGAAGACGTTCCCGAGCTGATGAGCCACCTGCGCGAAAACGTCCTGGCGTGAAAGATCAGGCAGTCAGCGTCTTTTCGAGGGCGCTGACCACCTTTTCCAGCAAAATACGGTCTGCGTCCTGAAAGCGGTTCTTGATCGGGCTGTCGATATCCAGAACTCCAATAAGTGCACCCTCCTTCAAAACCGGAATGACGATTTCGGATTCTGAAGCCGCGTCGCAGGCGATATGGCCGGGAAACGCATGAACGTCTGGAACGACAAGCGTGGTCTTCTGTACAGCGACCGTCCCGCAGACGCCTTTTCCCAACGGGATACGCGTGCAGGCCAGCCGTCCCTGAAAAGGACCGAGCACAAGCTGGTCTTCCTTCCACAGATAGAAGCCGGACCAGTTGATGTCCGGCAGCGCTTCGAACAACAAAGCCGCGATATTGGCCATGTTGGCAATCATGTCCGGTTCCGAAGATACGACAGATTCCACTGTTGGCAGAAGATCTTCCGTGGTCAGACGATGGATGGGCGCACTCACACTAATCTCTCCTGAAAAAGGGGATTGGACCATAGAGCCGTTGCGCTGATCAGTCATGATGGTCACACTCGGAAAAGCGCATCAGAATTCAGGAGAAGACCATGACCAGACGCCTCTATGGAATTTCGCTCTCCGGTCATGTGCATCGTGTCAGACTCTTTCTGTCGATCCTGAAACTAGACTACACGTTCGTTGAAGCCAGCATGCAGTCTCCGGAAGTTCTCCGCCTCAATCCGCTTGGACAAATTCCTGTTTTTGAAGATGGAGAGATCATCCTTACGGATAGCAACGCTATTCTTGTCTATCTGGCGAAGACCTATGCGCCTGGCAGTCACTGGCTTCCGGAAGACCCGCTGGGTGCAGCTCATGTCCAGAAATGGTTCTCGATCGCCGCTGGCGAACTGCGCTACGGCCCGGCAATGGCAAGAGCAGCAACGATCTGGAAACGCCCTGAAGAGATTGGTCCGGCTCAGACCAAGGCTGAGAAGCTCCTTCCTTTCATGGAAGGAGAACTCACCAGGCGTTCTTATCTGGCAGGGAATCAACCAACACTCGCCGATCTGGCCTGTTATGCTTACACGACCCGCGCGCCCGAGGGAGGGATTTCTCTCCAGCCTTATCCAAATATCCGCAAATGGCTTGACGGTGTGGAAGCGCTTCCGGGATTCGTTTCGATGCCGCATGTATCAGAGGCACCATTTGAGTAGTATTGGTTTTCAGATTGCTCTCTCGACATGGAGAGAATTATTAGAAAAAATTCATATTCAATAAAAAGAGTTTCCTCATCACTTCATCTTCTTAAAAGGGATGGGCCTTTCGTTCGGAAGAACCATCATGAAACTGACTTCGGAAACTCTGGCTCATCTTCCAGAGACCATTCTTACCTCCCCTTATGATCGCCAGAAGGTGACTGCGGGGATTGCGCACCTCAGTGTCGGCAATTTCCATCGCGCGCATCAGGCTGTCTATACAGATCGCGCATTGGCTCTTCCCGGTCAGGAAAACTGGGGCATCGTCGGCATTGGCCTGATGGACGTACCCTCCGAGGTGCAGAAAGCCGAAGCTCTACAAGCTCAAAGCGGGCTTTACACGCTCCGTGAATGTCCGGCAGGCCGACCAGATGTGGTGCGGGTCGTGAAGTCGCTGGTGGAATATATTCACGCCCCCGCAGATCGTGCCGCAGCGCTGAAGCGCCTGACCGATCCCACCATCCGCATCGTCACCATGACGATCACGGAAGGCGGTTACTACATGGATGAGGCCGGTCACTTCATGACCGATCATCCCGCCATCGCCGCTGATCTCAAGCGCGATGTGCCGGAAAGTGTCTTCGGTCTTCTGACAGAGGCTCTACGCCTCCGCCGCGAAGCGGGTGTGAATGCGTTCACGATCCTGTCCTGTGACAATGTTCCGTCCAACGGTGAAATCGCCCGCCGCGCCGTTCTGTCTTTTGCCCGGCTGAAAGACGACGAACTGGCAGACTGGATTTCCCGGAATGTCGCGTTCCCGTCCTGCATGGTGGATCGCATCACACCGGCTGTCGGCCCGGCAGACATTGAGCGCCTTAATCGGGAAAGCGGTATTGAAGACCGCGCCCCTCTCTTCTGCGAAGACTTCATCCAGTGGGTCGTGGAAGACAAGTTCCCCGAGGGCCGACCGGCCTGGGAGAATGTTGGCGTCCTTTTCACGGACAACGTCGAGCCTTACGAGCAGGTTAAGCTCCGGATGCTCAACGCCTCCCATTCCATGCTGGCCCTCCCGGCTGTGTTGATGGGGTATCGCTTCGTCAGTGAAGCCATGGAGGACGAGAATCTCTTCCGCCTGTTGCAGCAGTTCCTCGGTTTTGATTCTGAACCACAACTCAACGCACCTCCGGGAATGAGCCTGCCGGAATATGGCGCTCTGCTGCTCCAACGTTTCCGCAACAAGGCTGTTAGCGACCAGCTTCTGCGAATTGCCTCGGACAGCACATCAAAACTGCCGGTTTTTGTGCGCCCGACAGCAGAAACAGTCGTGCAGGAGAATGGCGATATGCGCCGCATTGCCTTCCTGCTGGCCTGCTACTGCACTTACCTCGGTGGCTTTGATGACAAGGGAACGGAATTCCCGGTTACGGAGCCACGTCTCAGCAAGGAAGACCGTGCGCTGGCGGGCTCTTCGGACCCTGCCAAGGCACTTGATATGAGCGTCTTCGCTGGCTGGGGTCTGACTGACAATCCAGAGTTCGTGCGCCTTTTTGTTGAAATGCGCATCAGCCTTCAGGATCGTCGAACCGCAGAGACGCTGGTAGACGTTATTTCTCCACGCTGAACAGACCATGACCTGCTGTCTGACCACGGGGCCGCAGGTCATGATTTTCCAAGTTATTTTCCGAGCCAGGATTGCCGCATGATTATCAAAACTGACGAAACAGTCGATCTTCAGACGCCAACTGGTTCCATGCGGGTTCATGTGTTCCGCCCCGTTCAGGACGGGCGCTTCCCGGCTGTCATCCTGTATTCGGAAATTTATCAGGTCACCGCACCCATTGAACGGCTGGGCGCAATGATCGCGGGTCAGGGCTATATCGTTGCCATTCCTGAAGTTTATCATGAGTATGAACCCGCTGGGACGGCCCTTGCCTATGACAAGGAAGGGACAGACCGAGGCAATGACCTGAAATATACCAAGCCGGTTTCTGCTTTCGATAGCGACACAGCAGCAATCATTGCATGGTTACAGAACAATCCCCTGTGCACCGGGTCCATCGGGGCTTTCGGAGTCTGTCTTGGGGGCCATCTGGCGTATCGTGCAGCGCTGCATCCTGACGTACGCGCTACGGCCTGCTTCTACGCAACAGACCTGCACTCTGCGACGCTTGGCGCCGGAAAGTCCGATGATTCTCTGGCTCGCGCCGCGGACATCAAGGGTGAACTGATGATGGTCTGGGGGCAGTCTGACCCTCATGTTCCTTATGCAGGCCGACGCATGATCCGAGATTGGCTGGAAGAGGCTGGGACAGACTTGGAATGGCATGAAGTCAACGGACAGCATGCCTTCCTGCGGGACGGCGCTCCCCGCTTTGACGCTGCCCTGTTTTTACAGGCCATGAACTGGACAAATGCCCTGTTCCAGCGGGCTCTGACACGCGGATAAAACGGAAAAAGGGGCGTCCGCTTTCGGAAGCCCCCTTTTCTTAGAACTCTTCGTAAACTGCCGGGTCCTGATTCTTCAGACGTCCGTCCGGACGGGCGAGTGTGGCAATGATTGCCATATCCTCGTCCGTTAAAGTGAAGTCAAAAATCGACATGTTTTCGATCTGCCGCTCAGGCGTTGCAGACTTTGGGATCGGCACCGACCCAAGCTGATGATGCCAGCGCAGGATGACCTGACCGACACCCTTTCCAACCCTCTTCGCAATCTTTTCCAAAAGTGGATTGGTCAGCAGATCACTGGCTCGTCCCAAAGGGCTCCAGGCCTGCGTCAGGATCCCATGATCCTGGTTCCATTTCCGCATTTCATCCTGCGGGAAATACGGATGAAGTTCGATCTGGTTGATGGAAGGCAATACACCCGTTTCGGCTTCAAGCCGTTCCAGATGCTCTGGTAGGAAGTTGCACACGGCAATAGAGCGGATCTGACCACGCTTTTTGGCCTCAATCAGGGCTTTCCACGCTTCCACATATTTGCCCTGCTTCGGGTTTGGCCAGTGGATGTAATACAGGTCGTAATAGTCGAGTTGCGCGCGATACAGGGACTCTTCGATGGTCGCCAAGGCCTCGTCATACGCATGGTGTCGACCGGGTAGCTTTGAGGCGATCCGCAGATCCTTGCGATCCCGCCCACTATTCCGTGCAGCGCGACCGACAGCCCCTTCGTTTTCATAGTTGAATGCACTGTCAAGCGCGTCATAGCCAACGCTCAGGGCACTTTTCATCGCCTCAACACCAGCTGCACCATTCAGCTTGTATGTTCCAAACGTGATGGCCGGAAACGTCGTGCCGTCGTTCAGGGTAAGCGTCGGGATTGTCACGTTTCATTCCTTTTGAGACGCCACATTCCGGGCCGGGACACTTTCCACCAGGGGTGCCTTTACCTTTGGCCGTCGTCGAATGTAGGATGAATAACGATCTGGTTACAGGTACTACGCATGACCAGCGGAAGGCGTTTCATCATGAAAGGTGTTTGCTGCGCTACGAAACCACGTCGAACACAAAAAAAGGCCGCTCCCAATCAGGAACGGCCTTCTTTCAAAACCATGCAGACAAAGTGTTAGTCCGAAACACGCTCGATATCGGCGCCACAGGCAGCAAGCTTTCGATCCACACCCTCATAGCCGCGATCCAGATGATAGATACGGCTGAGCTGGGTCTCCCCTTCTGCCGCCAGACCTGCGAGAATCAGAGAGAAAGACGCCCGCAGATCGGTTGCCATGACCGGCGCACCTGACAGCTTTTCCACACCACGGATAATGGCTGACCGGCCATGCGGATTGATCCGCGCACCCATACGATTCAACTCAGGAACGTGCATGAAGCGGTTCTCGAAGATCGTTTCCGTAATCATGGACGCGCCTTCAGCCACGGACAGCATGGCCATAAACTGGGCCTGCATATCCGTCGGGAAGCCAGGATACGGCTCGGTCATGATATCTACGCCCTGAAGACGGCCCGTGCGACGTACCCGCAGACCGCGCTCCTCTTCCGTCACCTCCACGCCGGTTTCTTCCAGCGTACGGATAACAGCACCAAGATCATCGGCGCGGCCACCAACGAGCAGCAGATCGCCTCCTGTGATGCCTGCAGCACAGGCATAGGTGCCGCACTCGATACGGTCTGGCATGACGGCATAGTTCGCACCGTGAAGCGCTTCAACACCTTCAATGATCAGCGTACCCGAACCGGAGCCCGTGATCTTTGCACCCATCGCGTTCAGGCAGTTCACCAGATCGGTAATTTCCGGTTCCCGCGCAGCATTCACGATCTCGGTGCGGCCCTTGGCCAGCGTGGAGGCCATGAGCAGGTTTTCTGTCGCACCCACACTGGCAAACGGCAGAACAATCCGGTCGCCTTTGAGACCGTTCGGAGCACTGGCATTGATATAGCCGTTCTCCAGACGAATCTCGGCACCCAGCGTCTCAAGCCCCTTGAGATGCATGTCCACAGGGCGCGTTCCGATGGCGCAACCGCCCGGCAGGGACACCTTGGCTTCACGCGCACGGGCCAGCAGCGGACCAAGCACGAGAATGGAGGCCCGCATCTTGGAGACAACGTCATAAGGCGCTTCGACAGATGCGATTTCGCCGCCGATGGAGAGCGTACGGGGCCCAGCGTCGTCAACAGCAATACCCAAACGCGTCAGCAGGTCGCGCATCGTCTTGATATCGGCAATCTGCGGCACGTTGGATAGCACGAGACGCTCGGCCGTCAGCAGGCCAGCAACCATGAGTTTCAGGCCGGAGTTCTTTGCACCGCCGATCTCGATTTCGCCGAAAAGGCGACGACCGCCGCGAATGATGAAACGATCCATGACTATGCGCTCCTTACAGGCGAGGCGTCGTTACGCCGGACTGGCGCATGTATTTACCGGCACGATCCGCGTAGCTGACTTCACAGGGGCTTGCGCCCTGGAAGAACAGAAACTGGCAGATGCCTTCATTGGCGTAGATGCGGGCTGGCAGCGGCGTGGTGTTGCTGATCTCAATGGTGACTTGCCCCTCCCACTCCGGCTCCAGCGGCGTGACGTTCACGATGATGCCGCAGCGGGCATAGGTAGACTTGCCGAGACAGACAACCAGCGTATCCCGCGGGATGCGGAAGTATTCCACCGTATGCGCCAGCGCAAAACTGTTCGGGGGAATCGTGATGTCTCCCGTCCGCGTTACGAAACTGTTCGCTGCAAAATTCTTCGGGTCCACGATGGCGCTGTCGACATCGGTGAAGATTTTAAAGTCTTCAGCAACGCGCGCATCGTACCCATAGGAGGACAAACCATAGGAAATAACGCCTTCCCGTTTCTGGTTCTCCACAAACGGTTCGATCATGCCGTGCTCTTTGGCCATCTGGCGGATCCAGGTATCAGGCATGATCGGCATGGACGCATTAACTCCTACGCGTGGGGACCGATCTGCTCTAGCGATAGCAGCCCGATCACGCAATGTGTCGGTTCAGCCATTTTCCGTGAGGTGCTGTTGCTTTCTGACAAGCCAGCGCGGCCTCATTTCACTGGCGAGAACACCACACACGATGAGAGCCGCCCCCAGAAGTGTAGTACCGGGCAGATGATCCCCTGCAATCCAACCAACAAGGCCGCCCCAGACAGGCTCACCTGCATAGATGATTGCAGCTTTTGAAGCCGGAACAGATTTCTGCGCCCAGTTCATGACAAGCTGCACCAGAGCACTCAGACTCCCCAGAACTGCGGCACACACAACCCAGATCCACGAGAAAGCGGGAACATGCTCTCCCATGACCGGCATGAGCAGCAGAGCAAACAGCCCTCCCCCCACAAGCTGGCAGACCGTGATTCGCCGACTGTCCACGCCTTGGGCAAACAGACTGATCAGGACAATCTCCAGGGCGATGGCACAGGCAGCCAGTACGGTCAGGAGATCACCATGTGTAAAAGTCAGACTTAGAGCTGCGGGACCTGCCAAAGCGACAAGCCCTCCGAAAGCCAGAATGATGCCCAGCCAGCTCATGATGTGGGGCGGTTTACGCAGAAGCGCCCACTGAAAGAGTGGCACCAAAGGTACATACAACGCCGTAATAAAGGCTGAGCGGCTACTGCTGAGATGTTGAAGACCAGCACTTTGGAGCACATAACCGATTGAAAGTGCGATCCCGATGACAAGCCCCGAACGGACCTCCTTTCGGGTCAGGCCAGCCATCTTCCTTCCTGCCAGACACGCCACCATCGCAGCAGCCATCAGGAAGCGCACCCCCACAAAAAACAGCGGTCCGCTATGCTGCATCGCCAGATGAAGCACAAGGAACGTTCCACCCCAAAGGGCTGTGACACCCGTCAGAGCCAGTTCCTGCGGGGTTGGGGTCGGCAAACGGCGTGTCACTCTGGTTTCAGCTTTCTGAAGGCGTCGGTGGCGTTTCCGGGCGGAGACGCTGTTGCTGTTTGCGACGCAGCAGGTTGGCGCGCAGGGCTTTTGCCTCTCGTTCCGCACGGGCGTCCCGGGCGGCCTTGGCTTTGTCTGTCAGGTGAACAGGTTGTTTGTCGGTTTCAGGGCTGTCAGGTGTCATGTGTTTGTCCATCGAAAGACGCTCGAAGGTGCGTTCCAAGCAACTCGTCATATACACCGAGCGTCGCAGACTGCATCTGCTGGATCGTATAATTCTGCAAAGCATGCTGTCGGGCATTCTCTGCCAGGTAAGCCCGTGTCTCATCGTCCATCGACAACGTGGCAGCGAGTGCTTCTGCAAGAGCTTGAGGGGTGTTCGGCGGTACCACAAGACCGGTCTGACCGGGAAGAACCGTTTCCATCATAGCCCCCTGCGCCGTTCCGATCACAGGCTTTCCCATCATCTGTGCTTCGACCAAGGTGCGCCCAAAGGGTTCTGGCCGCAAGGAAGGCGCGACCACAACCGTTGCCAATGCACAGGCTGCAGGCATGTCCTGACAGGTTCCTACAAACCGGACGTGATCTTCCAGCCCCAGTGCCTTCACACGGTTTCCAAGCGAGTGTGCAAATTTTCGATCCGTCTCCGGTCCGGCCAGAACACAGATCCAGGGTTCAGGCACCTTCTGTTTC
This sequence comes from Gluconobacter sp. ESL1110, assembly GCF_058107395.1. Taxonomy (NCBI): domain Bacteria; kingdom Pseudomonadati; phylum Pseudomonadota; class Alphaproteobacteria; order Acetobacterales; family Acetobacteraceae; genus Gluconobacter; species Gluconobacter sp. ESL1110. Next base: position 725,048 of record NZ_JBYLUK010000007.1, on the reverse strand, counting down.
AGAAGAGCCAGTGCCTCGACCAGAACACGCTGCCCCTTCCATGCCGTTAGACGGGCAGGCATCAGAATGACATGTGCGCCATAGGGGATGGCCCAGGCTTCAACGAGTTTCTGAATTCGCTCCCCTGAAATGACAGCCGGATCAAAAAGAAGGGGATCAGCGCCGCGCGGAATGGTCCGAAGACGATCTGCTTCAACGCCGTACTGCCCAGACAGGCGTCCCGCAATATAATGCGAGATTGCAATCACTCTTGTGCCGCGTGCCAATACTGAATTGTAGAGTTTTTTGCCCCACCATCCAGCCTCGTGAACGCCATGCCATGTTGTCACGAAAGGGATCTTCTCCCGACGACAGGCAAGCCATGCCGACCATGCCGGAATACGGGACCGGGCATGCACCAGATCGACCTTCTGCTCCCGGATCAGTTTCTGAAGATCACGGGCTCGCCGGCGAACCGCGAATGGCGACTTCGATTTGAGATCCAGCGGTACATGCATGGCGCCTGCATGGCGAAGCTGCACCAGGAGAGGGCCTGTTTTTGAAGCAACGATGGCTTTTCCGCCTGCCTGCGTAATCGCTGCGGCAATTTCAATCGCCCCCCGTTCCAAGCCACCCGTGGTGAGCGCTGGCAAAACTTGCAGAATAACGGGAGAGCGGGTCGTCATGATGGGGCGGAAAACCGTTCTGAACGTGAGACGCAGACGAAGCCCTCATGTCAGACCGCCACCCAGGGAAAACAGCCAGAAACGACAAAAGGAGACTTCCCTGCATGACTAGCACGAAAGTCTCCTTCTGACGATGGAGTGTGGCGGATGTGCACAACACATCTGCCACAGGGTCGTATTACTGCTTTACGGCGTCCGGCAGCGCGTAAACCACAAGCTGGTCAGAAACCGGTGTCATCATGAAATGGTGTCCACCAGCCATGATGGCAACATACTGATGCCCGTTGGCTTCATACGTCATCGGGTTGGCCTGACCACCACCTGGCAGAACGGCACTCCACACGACCTTGCCAGTGTGTTCGTCGATCGCACGGATCTGATTATCCGTTGCTGCAGCGATGAACACCAGGCCGCCAGCCGTCACGACCGAACCACCATTGTTCGGTGTACCGATTTCCCATGGCAGACCCGTCGGCAGACCCCACGGACCATTGGCACGAGCCGTACCAAGCGGGTGCTGCCAGAGCACCTTCTGGCCGTGCTTCATGTCGATGGCTGTGATCATGCCGTAGGGCGGACGGTTGCACATCATGCCCGTGTACTGATCCCAGAACGGCGTCACGACGATACCGTAAGGCGTTCCGTCCATGGCACCGTTACCTTCGGCACCGCCGCCGCCCGGCTTGAAGTTGGGGTCGTCGATCGGCATCAGGCCAAGTTTATCAGCCTTCTTACGGTCCACGAGCTGGTCATACATCGGGGTGATGTTCCAGTTCGCGATCAGAATGCCCGACTGCGGATCGTAGGACATGGAGCCCCAGTCACTGCCACCGTTGTAACCAGGATATTCGATCCATGGCTTGTCGATGCTTGGCGGCGTGAACTCACCCACATAATTCGCACGACGGAACTTGATGCGGCAGTAGAGCTGGTCGATGGGGGACATACCCCACATGTCCGTCTCTTTCAGGTCCGGTACGCGAAGTGCTGGCATCCCAACGGACCAAGGCTGCGTTGGCGTGCGCGGGTCACCTGGAATAACGCCGGGAGACGGAGCCGGACGTTCTTCAACGGGCAGGATCGGCTTGCCGGTACGGCGATCAAGAACAAAGGTCTGGCCACGCTTCGTCGGCATGATGAGAGCAGGAACCTGCTGACCATCCGGGCCCGGCATATCCATCAGGGTTGCCTGAGAGCCAATATCGTAGTCCCAAACGTCCTTATGAGCCGTCTGAAAGACCCACTTCTCTTCACCCGTTTTGACGTCGATCGCCACGACTGCGGAAGAAACGCGGTTCTCATTGTCACTCCGCAGGGCGCTATAATAGTCAGCAGCGGAATTGCCAGTTGGGACGTAAACGAGACCCAAGGCATTGTCGCCTGTGAGAGCAGCCCAGGAGTTTGGCGTTCCACGGCTATAGTGGCGGTTACCAGTCGGCTGGCTATGGTCGGTCGGGTTATTGACGTCCCAAGCCCAGACGAATTTTCCGCTTTCAGCATCGTAACCACGGATCACGCCAGATGGCGCCCAGCGACGCTGACCATCCAGCACTTCGTGGTTCACAACAGCAACGCCGTTGATGATCGGAGGAGGAGCCGTCATGGAGACGAAACCCGGTACGGATTCGCCCAGACCCTGCATCAGGTTGACCTGACCGTTATGCCCGAAGTTGGGGCAGAAATCGCCGGTTTCCGCATCCACCGCAATCAGACGCATATCCAGCGTGCCTTCGATGAGGCGATTGTGGCAGGGCTGCCCTTCTGGCACGACGGAAGACGTAAAGTACGTCACCCCCTTACAGGCGGCCGTATAGGGAATGGAGTGGTATTTGACATCCACGTTCCGACGCCAGATCTGCTTTCCCGTGACCGGATCAAGCTTCATGATGTCATTCATGGCTGAACACATGTAAAGGCCGTCACCAACCTTGATTGGTGTGGTTTCAGCAGCCCATTTATTCACCTGTCCAGGACGCGGATAGCTTCCGGTGTGGTAGGTGAAGGCAACCTTCAGCTTGCCTGCATTTTCAGGTGTGATTTCTGAAAGCGGGGAATAACGCGTCTGGTTATCATCACGCCCATAGGCCACCCAGTCTTCACGTGCCGGATTGGCACTTTGCTGCGGAGCCATGGCCGGAATCTGAGACGGATCAATCGACTCAATGTCCGGCAGGTTAGCGGCATTTACGCCCGGAGCCTGCGGTGCATAGGGCGACGGCCCAGAGAAGTAGCCCTGTTCCTTGGGAGAGGCTTCAGTCGGCTCGTTTGCATTACCAGGCCCTGGAACAGACGAAGATGGCTCCCCTCCTGACCCTGCGGGAGCGAACTGAGCGTGAGCAGCGAGGGGCGAACAGGCGAGAGCGAGGCCTGCGGCTGTTGCGAGAAGATGAGACCGGCGCATCAGACGGCTCCTCTGAGAGTACGACGGCTTTCCATGCGACGCAGGACCGGAATGGTTAGCGCGACGAGAATACCGAGGATGGTCGGCCCGAAAGCGCGGGGCAGAAGGTCAACGGGGCTGAACCCGACTTCCCACAGGGACCAGACCCATGTGTAAGCTAGCGCTCCCAGATACAGGAAAGCGCCAAGCGTGCGGCCCATAAGCATGAAAACGCCGCTGGCAATCAGAATGATGCCACAGAGGGCGTAGTAGGTTGAACCACCCAGCATTGCGAGGTCAGCGCCTGCAATGAGGAAGAACAGACCCACGAGAAGAATGACGACCCCCAGAAGCAGCGTCAGCCACTCCGTCAGAGTCCTGTTACCTTGAATATTTGGCATAACCGAATGCCTCCCAGACTGAATACTGGGGACGGTAAATCCATAATCAGTTCAGGTCCACCAAACTTCTTTTTGAATGATCCTAACAAAGCCGTGTTTTTGGTAACAAAAAAGTGTTGGAACCATTATAGAGATAGAATGACTTGTACATCTATCCAGCTGGAATAGTCACTACTGCACCACCGGTATGATTTGTTGCAGCCAACGCGCTTAGAACCTGCACCATTGTAAAAGCCAGCTTGCTCTGGAAGTCCTTTTCATCAATCCAGAACCACATGTTATTATACTCAACGGCTGCATACCGCCGTTCAGGCGCTTTATGACTTGAGTGAATGACCACTTCCGGGCGATTTTCAATACCAACCTGACCAATTGTTGGTGGAGTACGACCAACCTTGATATCTTCTTCAGGAACTTCAACTTCGTAAGCCAGCTGAGTGAGCATCGCGAGCATGGAACGCGTCAGAATAGCGATCTGCCCTGGATGCTTCGGGTATGGTCCATAAACGATCTCCGCTTCCTCCGCGTGAGGATCGAGATGCAGAAGCCTTCGAACTTCAGCCTGAATAGCCAGAAGATTGCTGTCAGACGTTGAAGACAGCACCAGATAGGAGTGCTCCTGCCCATTGGGAGTGTCCGGCTTGGACCCGTTTTTCTTTGTCGAATCATCCGAGGAAGAAGGTGGTGGCGCGTCCGTCGTGATGCGGATGGTCATAGCCCCGGCAATCTGGAGTTGCCGAAGATCATGCAACAACAGATAGAAACGGACAGAGCCTCCTCCGGCTCCAATTCCGCGGACATTGGATAATCCATCAATCGACTGCGCTGTCAGCCGTAGCAACGTATCAATCGGGAGACCACCCAAACTGAGCGGCATGATTACAAGCGGCGAAATCGGACGGACAATATTTTCCGCGTATTGCTGGCCCGTCACAGGCTGATAGGTGAAAGTCGGGCTCTCGCCCGCCGTCATTGTGCCTGTGCCAAAAAGGTAATTACCCACCGCTGTGGCAGGATAGGCGTAGAACCCACCGCTCACACTTTTAGAGACGCTGTAGCCGGCAATAACCTGCGTCGTATCAAGGAATGTTGGTGGATCAGCATAGCGAAGCCGAACAATGTTCAGAAGCATCTCGTGCTTCTGTGATTCCCCGAGCGCACGCGAGTATTCAAGCTCGTCCCGCTGAAGCCGCGATGGTCCGATCGGTCCGCAGGCAGAAAGACAGGTCAGTGCGGCCAGGATCATGGCTCGGGATGTCAGATGAATGTGCATGTCTCCGAGCAAACTGAACCATTCCGGCCGCAAGCGGAAGCCACATCCGACAAGGGAAAGCGCTCAACGCATATTTTTCACAAAAGATGTTGCTCTTAAGGCCTTGAAACACTTTGCTGCCCTGCCTAGATTTGACCGTGGAAACACGGACCTGTGAGGGTTCGGATTTGACGTCATAAGGGTTCGCTCCGGTGCCTGACTAGGGCCGAGGCAAACCGCTGAAAGGACAAAAAGTACATGAGCAAAGTCATCGGTATTGACCTCGGCACGACCAACTCCTGCGTTGCAGTGCGTGAAGGTGACGAAACCCGCGTTATCGAAAACAGCGAAGGCGCACGCACGACGCCGTCCATGGTCGCTTTCACCGAAAATGGTGAGCGTCTTGTCGGACAGGCCGCGAAGCGTCAAGCTGTTACAAACCCAACCAACACCCTCTATGCCGTCAAGCGTCTGATCGGTCGCCGTTACGACGACCCAACCGTGACGAAGGACAAGGGCATGGTCCCTTATGAGATCGTCAAGGGTGACAACGGCGACGCATGGGTTCGTGCCCGCGGCGAAGATTACGCACCTTCCCAGATCGCTGCTTTCGTTCTCGGCAAGATGAAGGAAACGGCTGAGGCTTACCTCGGCGAGACCGTCACACAGGCTGTCATTACGGTCCCAGCCTACTTCAACGATGCACAGCGCCAGGCAACACGTGATGCTGGCAAGATTGCTGGCCTCGAAGTTCTGCGTATCATCAACGAGCCAACCGCTGCCGCTCTGGCCTATGGCCTTGGCAAGCGCGATTCCGGCACGGTGGCTGTGTATGACCTTGGTGGTGGTACGTTCGACGTTTCCATCCTTGAGATCTCTGACGGCGTGATCGAAGTGAAGTCCACGAACGGTGATACGTTCCTAGGTGGTGAAGACTTCGATAACCGCGTCATCGACTTCCTGGCTGATGAGTTCAAGAAAGATCAGGGCATTGACCTGCGCGGTGACAAGCTTGCCCTGCAGCGCCTGAAGGAAGCTGCTGAAAAGGCCAAGATCGAGCTGTCTTCCTCCAAGGAAACAGAGATCAACCTGCCGTTCATCACGGCTGATGCATCCGGCCCAAAGCACCTCGTCGTCAAGCTGTCCCGTGCCAAGCTGGAAAGCCTGGTTGATGATCTGGTCCAGCGTACGCTTGGTCCTTGCCGTTCGGCCATCAAGGATGCCGGCGTGTCCACGAGCGAGATTGATGAAGTCATTCTCGTTGGCGGCATGACCCGTATGCCGAAGGTCATTGAGACGGTTAAGGAATTCTTCGGCAAGGATCCGGCTCGCAACGTCAACCCTGACGAAGTGGTCGCTATCGGTGCAGCCGTTCAGGGCGCTGTCCTGAAGGGTGACGTGAAGGACGTTCTGCTTCTCGACGTGACGCCGCTGTCGCTGGGTATCGAAACGCTGGGTGGCGTGTTCACCCGTCTGATCGACCGCAACACGACGATCCCGACCAAGAAGAGCCAGACCTTCTCCACGGCTGAAGACAACCAGAACGCCGTGACCATCAAGGTCTATCAGGGCGAACGTGAAATGGCAGCCGATAACAAGCTGCTTGGCAACTTCGACCTGCAGGGCATTGCTCCGGCACCACGTGGCGTTCCGCAGATTGAAGTCACGTTCGACATCGATGCCAACGGTATCGTCAACGTGTCCGCCAAGGACAAGGCGACGAACAAGGAACAGCAGATCAAGATCCAGGCTTCTGGCGGTCTGTCCGATGGTGACATCGATCGTATGGTCAAGGAAGCTGAAGCCAACGCTTCTGCCGACAAAGCCAAGCGTGAACTGGTCGAGCTGCGCAACAGCACCGAGAGCATGATCCACCAGACCGAGAAGTCTCTCACGGAAGGTGGCGACAAGGTTCCGGCGGCTGACAAGTCTGAAGCCGAGGCCGCAATCGCAGCAGCCCGTGAAGCTCTGGGCGGAGACAACGCCGAGACGCTGAAGAGCGCTAGCGAGCGTCTGACGCAGGTGGCCATGAAGGTTGGTCAGGCCATGTATCAGGCAGAGCAGGCCCAGCAGGGTGGTGAAGCTGCCGGTGCAGAAGCCAAGGACGAAAACGTTGTTGACGCCGACTTTGAAGATGTCGACGACAGCAAGAAGCACTGATCGGGTGACTTCCCCAGGTGGGGCTTCCCGCCCCGCCTGACCTGTTTTCCGAAGGGCGCCCGTTCCCGCAAGGGGGTGGGCGCCATTCTTGTTTCCGGCCCTCAGACAAGGACCGATCATGGCCACGAAGATCGACTACTACGAAAGTCTTGAAGTTTCTCGCACGGCGTCTGGGGAAGAGCTGAAGAAAGCCTTCCGCAAGCAGGCCATGCGCTACCACCCGGACCGTAACCCGGGCGATGAGACCGCTGAACTGAAGTTCAAGGAAATCAACGAAGCTTACGAAGTCCTGAAGGACGACCAGAAGCGCGCAGCCTATGACCAGTACGGTCATGCCGCTTTTGATGGCGGTATGGGCGGAATGGGTGGCGGCGGCTTCGGTGGCTTTGGTGCTGGCGGCCTGGGCGACATCTTCGATCAGATGTTCGGCGACATGATGGGCGGTCGTCGTGGCGGTGGACGTCGCACAGGCGCTGACGTTCAGGTTGAAGTCGACATCACCCTGACCGAAGCCTTTTCAGGTGTAACGAAAGAGGTTGAAGTCCGCACGCGCGTCGCCTGTGAGTCCTGCCATGGGTCAGGCTCAGCAGATGCGAGCGGTGGCAGCACAACCTGCGCAACCTGTCATGGTGCAGGCAAGGTCCGGGCCCAGCAGGGCTTCTTCCTTGTTGAACGCCCCTGCCCGACCTGTAACGGCTCTGGCCGCACAGTTCGCAATCCCTGCAAATCCTGTCAGGGTTCTGGCACACAGGCCAAGACCGAAACACTCAAGATCGAGATTCCGGCAGGCGTTGAAGACGGAACCCGCATCCGCATGGCGGGTCGCGGCGAGGCTGGAGGCGACGGCGTACAGCCGGGTGACCTGTATGTGCACGTCGCAGTTCTGTCACATGAAATCTTCCAACGCGATGGTGCCAATATCTATTGCCGCGTTCCGCTACGCATGACGCAGGCAGCACTGGGCACAGAAGTGGAAGTCCCGGTCATTGATGGCAGCCGCAGCCGTGTCCGTATTCCGGCCGGAACGCAGACGGGCGAAACCTTCCGCCTTCGTGGCAAAGGCTTCTCTGTGCTGCGTTCTTCGGCACGTGGAGACATGTACATTCAAGTCTCGGTGGAAACGCCACATCACCTGACCAAACGCCAGCGTGAACTTCTTGAAGAATTCGAGAAGGAAGCTGGTGATGACCATACCAAGGCAAGCCCTGAAAACAGTGGGTTCTTCGCCAAGGTTCGGGACTTCTTCGAAGGTCGCTGAATACGGAATACCCCTCCCGAAACGGAGGGGTATTTTTATGGTCATTCGTGATCGTTGTCTTCCATTAAAAAACTAACGGTCACTCTGCAGAGCTGAAATAATACTGGACCAGTTTCAGACTAAACGCAGCGTCAAATTTAATCCGAAAGTGACGTCAACTGGTCCAGAATATCCTGATCACGAATACGATTATCTTTTAGAAGCATCGTGATTCTATTAAGAATTAAAGCCAAATGATTGTCATCATGCAGGGGTATATATTCAGAACTTTCATCATATGAAAATTTTCCAATATCGGACCGTAGGACAAGATGACGATTATAGGGAATAACCATTACATCACCGGTTCCGATATTAATTTTATAATTATGCCGAACGCCGTTTATAAATACATAATTTCTGTCAACACTAATCGCGTCCCCAGCTTTAAACGACGGCAATAAAGAGACAATTGCCTCACGGCGACTTTGAGCGAGACCGCCGAAGTGTGACTCATTTGATATGGAGATGTTCGCCAGACCCGACTGGCGGCGCCATACCCCAAGATCCGGAATGGACGAGATCGTTTCTGGGTCAAAGGAAATATTGCTCACAGCCGTGCTGACCATCAGATCAACATCACGCATAATCTCGGAAAACACGACTTGAGAGATATCGCCAAGACGAAGCGGCGTTTTCATCTCAGTCAGTTTACGGCCTCCGTCATAGAGCCAATTTCCTTGATCTTTCAGGACGCAAAACCTGACCCTGTCAGTGATGACGTGAGTAAAAGTCCCGGCACCATGTTCAAGATCGTTTATCCCTACACCTCCGGTTCTTATTTCAGCATAAATACCATGCGCAGGGAGCCCGAACGTCCAGGGAGCACTTTCGGACGATGGTATATGAGGAGAGAGGTTGCGGATACGCCATCCTCTTTTGCGCCCAATTTCAACCACCTGAGCCTGATTTAAAATTCGTCCAGCATAGCGATAGGATGCCGGAGAGCTTTCACGCTCTGCCTGAGTAAGTGTGTATGTTTCCCGCCAGGCTTGCCGAATTGGCTGGCTGATTTTCAATCGTTCCAGAGTTGCTCTCCAACGTGCAACAATGGATTTTCCGTCAGCATCTTTTCCTTCACCGTGAAGAGGATGCCACAGACTTAGGAGTACTCCGGCTTTAAGGGGGAGATGCTTATTTCCGTCGGCGTCATACACTTCCCCATTGTTCCCAAACAGGCAGGTGAAAACCGTCCCATCTGGTTCAGCAACAAGCCATATCTGGCGCCGTGCAAGCCACCCGAGAACAGGATGAGAAAGCCAGCGCTCCTGAAACACGGAATAAAGCCAGGTTTGCCCCGTCAGCCACGACCGCTCCAACCTCAGGCGATGAATGGACATATCAGCTGTCAGCATTTTTGCGTCTGCTCTTGCCGCGCGAAGAATCGCTTCAACTCCCGGTGCTTTACGCACCATAACGGGAAGCCTGCTTAAATGTTTATTCTCTGCATCTTCGTAGTGGACCACCCCTTGACCTGAACCCGTTAGGTTCAAAACCACTTTGACACCAGCAGATAACTCATCCACGCGGCTATGAGATTCATTCAACCCATATTGCAGTGCAACAAGTTCCTCTGCTTCAACTGTCGTCAACCCGGATGCCGACGCTGCATATGCAAGGGCCGCGTTCAACTGACCTAACATCGTCGCATGCCGAACTTTGGATCGAAGTCGTGCAAGTCCGCGGATGGCATCAATCGTGGCAAGTTCTCCAACGGTTGCTACAAGACGATTAAACTTCGCAACATCCTCTTTTTTCAAAGCTTGTGTACACAGAGACAATAACCATGAGACATCGGATGGCTCTTTCGCTGCAGCAACCATACAAAGACAGCCAGGGAAGATGGATATTGTAATATCCGGCTTGCCAGAAAAACTCCCACAGCATGACGACTTTGCCGGGGGGCGCTTCCTAATAGGAAATTTTGTTCGCAAGCGATGGAATTTACCAAACGACATGACATCCGCATCGTTCGGGCATCCACGCCGAAAAGTATAAAGATCGGGATTTTGGATGAGTGCTTCAGCCGCCTTAATGACTGAACCGGTTTTCGAAAAAACCAGATTAATCAGTTGTACAAAGCGTGGGAAAATAGCGGCACGATAAAGGGGCGGTACCCCAAGTAAATTATAATGTACTCGATGGGTTTCGAAAATCTTTCCATATTCCTGTAGAAAAAATCTTGCAAAATCGAGATCTTGATGTCCGCCTGGTTCACTCAACCGAGTAGAAAACCGTGCCAGTGTTTTCTCGGAAGGCTTTGGTGAATCGGGAACCTGAAAAAGCTCAAGCCGACTATTCATATCATTGACTGACGAAGCCGGATCTTCTCGAATTACCCCCTCACGCGCAACCCACAGAAGATGTGGAAAGTCCCGACTCATATCTTCAATATCAAGAAGAGCCTGATCGAACCATCGTTCATTAGGAAGGCTATGCCCCGAACTCCTGAACAAACGCATATAACTGGCCATTCCACGCTTCGCCGCATGAAGCGGAGCAGTTTCCGATAATCTATACTTTGAGGGAAATAACCGTGACGTTTCTATTCCAAGCGTATGGCTGCTTTCCTGTTTCGCGTATCGCCGGAACCAGTTTGGAGGACGAGGAAGACCTCCAATTCCCAGGAGTTCTCCCGTCATACACGTTGTTAGGGGAACATGATGAATGGTTATATTATCGAGAAGTGGCTGCTTAATAATTCCGTAATACGATGCGATTTTTGATTTATGGCGTTCGACCCATGCATTATTGAGTTTCCAGAAAATTTGCCCATCAATTTTTTCCATCTCCGCCATCCAGCGGATCAATTGTTTTTCGAGAATCCCGACCTCGGTCAGAACCATCCTTGCGAGTGCAACATCTGTGTCGAGAAGGTCAGTTTGGGGCATTGTCTTTCCCGGGCATAGGTTTCAAATAGTATAAATTTTTGAAAAAATAGATATCTATTTCGATCTAGCTCTTTAATTAGACAGCAATACATATTACTGCATCGTACTAAGAACGCCGCAAGTTATGCGGCGCCTACCAGAAAAAATTCAGCCAAATTCTGGAGCCAAACGCGTCAGACTTTCGGACGTCAAATCCGAAATAGTGCTCGCACCCGTAAGGGTCATGGCGACACGGAGTTCTTTCTCCATAATATCGAGCAAATTCTCCACCCCCTTCTGTCCATCGGCAGCAAGGGCATAAACAAAGGCACGGCCCAGCAGCACGGCATCTGCTCCCATTGCCACCATTCGAGCGATATCAAGGCCGGACCGGACGCCGGAATCTGCCAGAATTTTCAACTCTCCCCTGACGGCCTCTGCAATAGGCGGAAGGGCACGGGCACTAGACAGAACACCGTCAAGCTGACGGCCACCATGGTTGGAAACAACGATCCCATCAGCCCCGAACCGCACAGCATCCTTTGCATCTTCCGGGTCGAGAATCCCCTTAATGACCATAGGGCCATCCCAGTAGTCGCGGATCCATTCCAGATCTTTCCAACTGATGGACGGATCGAAATTATTGGCGAGCCAGCCAATATAATCTTCCAGCTTGGTCGGATTGCCTCGGTAGCGGGAAATATTACCCAGATCATGCGGTCTGCCTCGCAGGCCAACATCCCAAGCCCAGATTGGATGCGTCATGGCCTGCAGGTAACGCCGGATCGCGGCGTTCGGGCCGGACATTCCTGAGTGCGCGTCGCGGTAACGGGCGCCCGGCGTCGGCATATCGACCGTAAAGACCAGCGTGGTAATACCAGCGGCCTTGGCGCGTTCCAGCGCGTTCTTCATGAAGCCCCGGTCTTTCAGCACGTAGAGCTGGAACCAGATGGGAACAGGACTGCGTCCCTGAACTTCTTCAATCGGACAGACCGAGACGGTCGATAATGTAAATGGAATACCTCTTCGGGCGGCTGCGCGAGCTGCCTGAACCTCACCCCGGCGTGCATACATTCCTGTCAGACCAACGGGAGCCAGAGCCGCAGGAATATTGAGTTTGCGCCCGAACAGTTCTGTCCCTGTGTTAAGCGCAGAGACGTTTTTCAGAATGCGCTGGCGCAGGGCGATGTCAGCCAGATCAGAGACATTCCGACGCATCGTCTGTTCAGCGTAAGAACCGCCATCAATGTATTGGAACAGAAAAGGAGGCAGGCGACGGCGGGCTGCTTCTCTATAATCTGTTGCGGAAGAAATAATCATTACCGGCTCCACCATCATTGACTGCTCTTGATGACGGGGAGACTGCCAGTCTGTCCGATGCCACCCAAGAGGCGATCCTGCGTTCAGACACTAAGCCGCAAAATGCCATTCGCACAGAGGTGCCATAAAATTTCCACGGCGCTTTCAGGTGTTCAGTTTGCGCAACACCCTTGCGTTACGCTGGAACCCCAGAACAGAGACAGATGCTGTATCAAGAAGAATATTCTCGCCCAAACGAACGTCATTGCTCACCCATATACTGATGAGGCTGCGCAAGATATGACCATGTGCAAACAAGGCAATCGTACCCTGCTGTGCAAGAAGGCGATCAAGCAGGCGACCAACTCTTATTCGGACCTGTTCCACAGTCTCTCCGTTCTGGACATCGGATGTCCATAAAGACCAGCCTGGTTCGTGCTTGAGAATATCAGCAGAGGTTCGCCCTTCATAAACGCCGTAGTCCCATTCCATGAGATCAGGCTCGATCTGGGCCTGAGAACCAAACCCGGCCAGTTTGCAAGTTTCATGGGCCCGTTGAAGAGGACTACAGAGCACCTGATCGAATGTCTGATCTGCAAGACGCGATTTCAGGGCGCGTGCCTGTTCTCGACCATTTTCTGTGAGAGGAATATCCGTGCGGCCCGTGTGCTGGCCGCTGATGGTCCAGTCCGTTTCACCGTGCCGGATGAGCCAGAGCGTGGGCGTGTTCATATCCCTTTATCCTTCAGTCTTTTCGGAAAACGAAAAGAGGCCTGTGCTAAGACAGGCCTCTCGACTGCTTCAGGTCTTGTTGACCGAAGCGTCGTAAATCCGGTCCACCACTTTGCTCAGGATCGCATTGAACTCCTGATCGGACTGGGACACGCGCAGATCATCCACGAGCGCACGGGAGAAACTAGCGATCATGCCGTGATTGGCCTTAAGTTTCTGGCAGGCCTGATCCAGCGGATAGCCCCCTGACAGAGCGACAACACGCTGCATCCGGGGATGCTTCATAAGATCTGCATACAGGTCTGCCTTTTCAGGGATCGTGACCTTCAGCATGATCGGATAATCACCGGGCAGCGCGTCCAGACCAAGGGCCAGTTCCTCGGCAAGAATGGCCTCAGCGTCTGCTTTCTCGAGGCTTTTGACCAGAACTTCAGGCTCCATGATGGGAACCAGCCCGTGAGACGCAACCTGAGCGGCAATATCGAACTGCTGCTGGACAATCGCCTTGATAGCCTCGGGATTGGCTAATCGGATTACTGACCGCTCCTTGGTTCCGTACACGCCTAGTTTGGCAGCTCGCTCCAGAAGAGTATCCAGACCGGGAATGGGCTTCATCAACTGAGCGCCATCCTTTTCTTCTTCCAGCCCTTTGTCGATCTTGAGAAACGGGACAATGCCACAGTTTTTCCAGAGATAGGTGGGAACTGGGACGTCCCCGACCGTGCCATCCATGGTTTTCTCAAACAGGATTGCGGCCAGAACTTCATGACTCTGAAACGCAGGAGACGTGATGATCCGGACCCGCATTTCGTGCATCAGCCGGAACATGTCTGCATCATTGGAATAGGCATCGGATTCGATGCCATATTGGGCAAGGGCTTTGGGGGTTGATCCGCCACTTTGATCGAGAGCGGCAATAAAACCAGGCTTTTTCGAGACCTGCTCAGCCATTGTTGCATCAGGCATGAACGTCACATCCTTTTCTTCAGTCTGATGACCAGAAGTAACGGCTAACTTTCGCCCGGGATGTCGAACTCTTCCAATCACATTGCACGGATGAGGAGCACGCCATCTGCCCATTCAGATGCACGAGAAGTGAAGTCAGCCTTTTTCAGAATTACCCGACAAAGGCTGCGTCAGTTCTGGAAACAACCGCGCCAGATCAGCAGGTCGCAAGAGATCTGCGAGCGTATAACGGTCCAGAACTGCCAGGAATGCACCGAGCGCCTCACCCAATACGCCGCGCAAATGACAAGACGGAGACAGGATGCAGGCCCGGCTTCCGGCAGCACGTCCCTCGCAATCCACCAGCATCATGTCGTCTTCCGTGAAGCGAACAACCTCTCCGATTCCGATTTCCTGTGCCGGACGCCCCAGTGTCAGACCACCGCCACGCCCTCTTGTGGTTGTGATGAATTGCCCCTGTCCCAGACGATGCACGACCTTCACGAGATGATTCTCTGAAATTCCGTAAGCCTCAGCAATGTCACGGATGGAGACACGCACAGAGGGTCGTCCACCCAGATAAAGCAGGGTCCGCAGAGCATAGTCAGTGTGAAGGGTGAGGCGCATACGATTCCTCTGGCAGATTGACGAAGCGAAGTCACGCGCCTAAAGATGTATTTGTTATACACCTTTAAGAAGACCTATCATGTCCTCTTCAGACCGCAGCCTTACTCCAGACGTCATCGCCATCATCAAGGCGACCATTCCTGCACTGGAAGCGCACGGCCTCGACATCACAACCGAGATGTATCATCGCCTGCTGGCCGACCCTGCCATTGCTGAAATGTTTGACCCAACCCATCAGTCCAAGGGAACGCAGCCTCGCGCTCTGGCCATGGCTGTTCTGGCGTATGCGAAGAACATCGATAATCTTGGCGTTCTGGGTGGCGCGGTAGAACGCATTGCCCAGAAGCATGTCAGTCTGGAAATCCTGCCCGAACATTATCCGCATGTCGCAACGGCGCTTCTTGGAGCGATCCAGCATGTTCTGGGTGAGGCCGCGACACCAGCAATCCTGGATGCCTGGGGCCGGGCATACTGGGCCCTGGCCGATATTTTGATCGGTCGCGAACACCAGCTTTACGATACGAGCGCTCAGGCTGAAGGGGGTTGGACAGGCTGGCGTTCTTTCACGATCGCTCAGGCCCATCGGGAATGTGAGAACGTGACAACGCTCGAACTCAAGCCGGTGGATGGCCAGAGTGTCATTCAGGCTGTTCCTGGCCAGTATCTTGGCGTGGATCTGAATATCCCAGGCCATGGCCAGACACGTCGCAATTACAGCATCACGTCAAAGCCAGGTTACGACGGATACACCATCAGTGTCCGGCATGTGCCAAACGGTATCGTCTCAACATGGCTCAACAGCGCAGACAGTGTGGGGCATGAGGTTCGCCTGTCACCACCGTCAGGTGAATTCGTTCTCCCGGAGAAGATTGAAACGCCCGTTGCATTCATCTGTGCTGGAATCGGGATCACGCCCATGATCGGCATGATCGAATCCTTGGCAGAAAAAGCAGACGCCGTTCCGGTTAGCGTTATTCAGATCGCACATTCTGCGGAAGCCGCTCCTTTTTCCAATAAACTGCGCGAGCTTGCAAACGCCTCAGAAAACATCAGCCTTTATACTCGTCTGACGTCTTTAGACGGTCGGCCCGATGCGGACTGGATTGCGTCACATCTTCCAGAAAACGCAGCCTGCTACCTGTGTGGTCCAACCGGTTTCATGCGCGAGATGGTGCAGTCTCTCCCGAAAGCCGGCATTCCAGCCGAACGTCTGCGCTACGAGACATTCGGGCCGGATACCGGCGTAACGGACTAAACTTTAAAGAGCAGCAATGGCGCTCTCTGCTTCCGCAAGGATACGAGGGCGGTCATTGCCACCATTTGTAGCAAGGCCTTCAGCCTCGATGACCTTAATATCCGTAACACCAAGGAAACCAAGAACGGCCTTGATGTAGGTTACCTGATGCTCAAAAACAGCTTGCGGCGTTCCTTCTGAGTAAATGCCGCCACGGGCACCAGCGATCACGACCGTCTTGCCACCGGCAAGGCCTTCGACGCCATTTGCCCCATAACGGAACGTCTGACCGGCAATTGCAATACGATCGATCCAGGCCTTGAGCTGGCTGGAAATTCCGAAATTGTACATCGGAACGCCAAGCACAAGGATGTCGGCTGCCTTGAAATCGGCCAGAGCCTTTGCACCCGCCACTAGCACAGGATTAGATGCTGCGTCGCCTGTCAGCTCTTTACCCAGAAATGACAGCGATTCGCCATCCAGGTGCGGAAGCGGTTCTGCAGCCAGATCAAGGGATGTGACCTCCAGATCCGGATGTTTCTGGCGATAACGCTCAACAATCGCAATGCTGAGCTGACGGGAAGCGGAAAAACCGCCGAGAATACTGGAGTCGATATGAAGGAGTTTCATCTTTTCTCTTCCGGTTCCTGATCGTAACCAGCACAAGATAAGAAACCTTTCTCACACCTTCGCAAGACGGCACATTCAGGGATCATAGGCACATGGATGTTAGTACCCTTCCTCCCCCCATAACGCATGAGAGCGACACATGCGCCGTTGTGCGCGCTATTCTGGCTCGCGTGGGAGACAAGTGGAGTATCCTGATCGTTCGGATTCTGGGGGACGGCTCCATGCGCTTTAGTGAGCTTCGCCGCTCCATTGAGGGAATTTCACAGCGTATGTTGACTCTGACGCTGCGAAATCTGGAACGGGACGGGCTGGTCAAACGCACAGTGACACCAACAACCCCGCCCCGCGTCGACTACGCCCTGACAGATCTGGGCCGCTCTCTCCAGAGTATTACAGAAGCCTTTGGCCGATGGGCCGTGACCCATCGGGATGAAATCGAGAATGCCCGTCAGCGTTTTGACGCGCGCCAATAATCCCCTAGGTTGCAGCCAACAGTTTCTGACGGTCAGGCACGGATTATGACGATTTCTCCCCGCATCGGTATTGCTGGCATTACAGGCCGGCTAGGTTCGCTCTGTGCGGAGGAGGCCGGAACGTCACTCGCTGGAGGTTTGTCCCGACATGCCGATGCGAGCCGCAACATCACGTCTGACCCTACCGCTTTTGCGAAAAACTGTGATGTTGTTATCGATGTCAGTCATGCTTCTACCGTCCAGACTCACGCTACAGCCTTTGCAGAGGCGAAATGCCCGTGGGTTCTGGGTACGACAGGCCTTGGTGCTGATGATCAAACTGCGGTCGACAAGGCTGCAAAGCTTATTCCGGTCCTTCAGGCCGCAAATTTCTCCCCCGCACTGACCCTTTTTCTGGAGCTTGCCAAACAACTTGGCGCCGGTTTGCCGGGATACGATGCAGAAATTGTGGAAGTTCATCATCGCCAGAAGGTAGATGCTCCGTCTGGCACAGCCCTTGCGATTGGACGAGCCGTTGCGGAAGGGCGAAACGTGGCCCTTGAGGACGTCATACGTCTCGATCAGAATGGCGCCCGCCCAGACGGAGCCATCGGTTTTGCATCCCTGCGCGGGGGCCAGATCGTGGGGGAACACGACCTGATGTTCATGGCGGCAGACGAACAGATCACACTGTCTCACCGCGCCCTCGATCGCAGGGTCTTTGCCCGCGGAGCCATCATGGCAGCCCGATGGCTCGCACAGCAGCCACCGGGCCTTTACAGCATGGCCGACGTGCTTCGTCGAGCAGTTTAACCACCCGACGAAAAGCAGCGCTGTCAGCCTCC
The DNA here is from genome assembly GCF_058107395.1 of Gluconobacter sp. ESL1110. NCBI lineage: Bacteria > Pseudomonadati > Pseudomonadota > Alphaproteobacteria > Acetobacterales > Acetobacteraceae > Gluconobacter > Gluconobacter sp. ESL1110. The sequence continues at coordinate 707,259 of NZ_JBYLUK010000007.1, read as the reverse complement.
GGAAATTTCCAGATTCACACCGGTCATAAAGCTGGAATCGTCTCCGAGAAGGAACGCGACCACGCCGGGGATTTCATTGATATCGCCATACCGACGCATCGGAACACTTCCGATCATCTGTTTGGCGACTTCCTGCGGATCGGTTGAGAAATACTGTGTGTTGGCCTTCGCCTGAAGCTCAACCTGACGGTCCCACATGAAGCCCGGCCCCATGTAGCCCGGACTGATCGCATTCACCCGGATATTGTATGGTGCAAGGTCATAAGCAGCGGTTTCGGTCAGGGCAATGATCGCCCCCTTGGAGGCACCATAAGCCGCCATGTTCGGTGGTCCCTTGACGCCCGCCATGCTGGCCGTGTTCACAATGCGTCCGTAGCCATTCTCGATCATGTGCCGCGAGACCGCTTTCAGAACATGGAAAGCGCCCGTGACGTTGATGTTCAGAACCTTCGGAAAATCTTCAGCCGGATAGTCCTGAACCGGAGCAAAAGCCCCCTGATATCCCGCATTGTTAAACAGAAAGTCGATTTTCCCGAAATCGGAGATCACACGGCTGACCACGTCATTGACGGAAGACTCAGACGTCACGTCGCAGACATAAGACTGTACGTTCACACCCTTTTCGCGAACAGCGGCTTCCGCTTTCGCAAGAGCATCCGCATTCATGTCAAGCAGGGCAATATCCGTTCCCATCTCTGCAAGACGCAAAGCGGTTGCAAGACCGATATTACCTCCGGCTCCTGTCACCAGACATGATTTACCGCTAAAGAAACTTACAACGTATGCCATGTGTCCCTCGTTGAGATACGGCGTTTTTGACCCGGCTATACATATCTTGAGACGAAGTATTCGTCTGCCCCTGTTTCTTCACCATGCAGGATCGTAGATAACGATCTATATTCTTCCTTGTTCTACAATACCTTACACAAGACGTTGAGAGAAAATTCCCTTCACCTTCCCCAAGGCACTTGACCCCTGCGTGCAATTCCGCCAAGCCGTGCCTTCCTGAATGCTGCAGTCCGTCCGTCATGGCGTCTGCGGCCCTTTTCACCACTCATTCCCTGCGAGGTCCCTGAGTGCGCAATCACGGCGATTTCCTGTTCACCTCTGAATCCGTTTCCGAGGGCCATCCCGACAAGGTGGCAGACCGTATCTCCGACACCGTCCTGGACGCTTATCTTGAAGCCGATCCGGAAGCCCGCGTTGCCTGTGAAACGCTGGTCACGACGAACCGTGTCATCCTGGCCGGTGAAGTCCGTGGCCCGAAGGCTGTCGAAGACACGCTGATCGACCGCGCACGCGAGGCCATCAAGGACATTGGCTACGACCAGGAAGGCTTCTCCTGGAAAAATGCCGAGATCACGTCTTACCTGCACGCGCAGTCCGCTGATATCGCCCAAGGCGTGGACAGCGGCAGCGACAAGGACGAAGGCGCTGGCGATCAGGGCATCATGTTCGGCTTCGCAACACGCGAAACCGAAAACCTGATGCCGGCTCCGCTGTTCTACGCCCAGACGATCCTTGAGCATATCCGCGACTACCGCAAGAACGGCGACGCCCGTGGCGCCGGCCTTCTTCCGGACGCGAAGAGCCAGGTCACGCTGCGTTATGTCGACGGCAAACCGGTTGGCGTGACGTCTGTCGTGATTTCCACGCAGCACGCTGAAGGCATGAGCCAGAACACGATCCGCGAAACACTTCGTGGCGTCGTCAATGACGTTCTGCCAAATGGCTGGAGCTGCCCGGAAGACGAGTTCTATGTGAACCCGACCGGCAACTTCGTCATCGGTGGTCCGGATGGTGACGCTGGTCTGACAGGTCGTAAGATCATCGTGGACACATACGGCGGTGCAGCCCCTCATGGTGGTGGCGCATTCTCCGGCAAGGACCCCACGAAGGTTGACCGTTCGGCTGCTTATGCTGCTCGTTACCTTGCCAAGAACGTCGTTGCCGCTGGTCTCGCAGATCGCTGCACGATCCAGCTCAGCTACGCCATCGGCGTCTCCAAGCCGCTTTCGGTCTATGTTGATCTCGACGGCACGGGCAAGGACATTGACGAAGCACGCCTCGGCCTGCTCCTCAACGACGTTGTGGATCTGTCCCCGCGCGGCATCCGCAAACATCTGCGCCTGAACCGCCCGATCTATGTTCCGACGTCCGCTTACGGTCACTTCGGTCGCGTGCCGAACGCCGCTCTGGACAACTTCACCTGGGAACAGACGGATCTGGTTGATACCCTCCGTAACGCACTGAACAGGTAAGACCCTGACACAGTCTCTCAAACCACAGCCGGAGCGGCTTTACGGCCGCCAGCGCGGCCATCCGCTCCGGGCAAGACAGCAGCATCTTCTTGAAAAGACGCTGCCGCGCTTCACTTTTGCGTCTGCAGGGAACCCGACCGCCGGGTTTTCCTCACCGGTCTCGCGCGTCTTTCTTGAAATCGGATTTGGCGGCGGCGAACACGCGGCTGCTCAGTCTGAAATGAACCCGGATGTCGGGTACATTGCCTCAGAGGTCTTCGAGAATGGCCTGTGCTCCCTAATGTCGCGCCTCGTGCCAGACGGTGAGGAAGATACAGCAGCACCACCCGAGCATTTCCGGATCTGGCCAGAAGACGCTCGTCTTCTGCTTAAGGATATGCCGGATGGCTGCCTGGACCGCGCCTATCTGATGTTTCCGGACCCATGGCCGAAATCCCGCCATGCAAAGCGTCGCTTTGTACATCCGGAAAACCTTCGGGAGCTTCATCGCGTTCTCAAGCCGGGTGCTATCTGGCGCGTAGCAAGCGATCACCCTGTCTATCAGGACTGGGTGATCGAAGTGATGGGCAAGCAGGATCTGTTTGATGCCCCCCCTCCGGAGACGGAACGTCCCGAAGGATGGTCTCCAACCCGATATGAGGCAAAAGCCTTCCGGGAAGAACGACAGCCCTTCTACTGGACCTTTACCCGGCGCCCTTGAGGCGCCGTCCCTTTATCTGACTACAGTGAGTTCCTGACATCATGACCCAGATCGAACGCGAAGAAATGGAATTCGATGTCGTGGTGGTCGGTGGTGGCCCCGCCGGTCTGTCCGCGGCGATCCGCCTCCGACAGATTGCGCCGGACGCGTCGGTCTGCCTGATCGAAAAGGGTAGCGAAATCGGTGCGCACATCGTCTCGGGTGCCGTCATCGAACCGCGTTCGCTTGAGGAACTCCTGCCAGACTGGCGCTCTCTTAGCGCGCCGCTGAACACGGAAGTCACGGAAGAACGCATGCTTTTCCTGACGGAAAAGCGCGCCATTCAGATTCCGTATCTGGACCGCGTCATGCCTCATATGGCGAACCACGGAAATTATGTGGTGTCCCTCGGGGAAGTCTGTCGCTGGCTGGGTGAACAGGCCGAAGCCCTTGGTGTCGAGATCTATCCCGGATTTGCAGGCGCTGAACTGTTCATTGAGAACAATCGCGTTGCTGGCGTCATTACGGGCGACATGGGCATCGAGCGTGACGGCACGCACGGTCCCAACTTCACGCCCGGTATGATCCTCCGTGCCAAGCAGACAATCCTGACTGAAGGAGCACGCGGCTCCCTGAGCGCCCACGCCATGAAGCGTTTTGGCCTACGCAAAGGTGTCGATACCCAGACTTACGGCCTTGGCATCAAGGAAGTCTGGGAGGTCCCGAAGGAAAAGCATCGCCCCGGCCTCGTCCAGCACAGCTTTGGCTGGCCGCTGGATGACCACACCTATGGTGGCGCATGGCTCTACCATTTCGGGGACAATCTGGTCAGCTATGGCTTCGTAACCGGCCTAGACTACAGCAACACCTACCTTTCGCCCTTCGAGGAAATGCAGCGCACGAAGCTGCACCCTGCTTTCCGGGAACACTTCGAGGGTGGCAAACGCCTGATCTACGGCGCCCGCGCGCTCTCTGAAGGCGGCCTTCAGTCCATTCCTCGCCTGACATTCCCCGGTGGTGTTTTGGCTGGTGACTCGGCAGGCTTCCTGAACGTTCCCAAGATCAAGGGAACGCACACAGCCATGAAGTCCGGCATGCTGGCTGCCGAAGCTGTCGCCGAAGCGCTCCAGACCGAGCGCACGGAAGCCTCAAGCCTGACAGAACGCGTCCGCAATTCCTGGCTCTGGTCCGAATTGCGCGATGTCCGCAATATCCGTCCGGCTTTTGCCAAATGGGGCATGAAGGCTGGCGCGCTTTACGCTGGCATCGACAGCATGATTCTGCGTGGCCGCGCCCCTTGGACGCTCCATCACCCGCATGCCGACAATGAGACATTACGGCCAGCCGCGATGTGCGAACAGATCGGCTATCCGAAACCAGACAATGTCCTAACCTTCGATCGCGTCAGCTCGGTTTTCCTCAGCGCCACCAACCACGAAGAAAACCAGCCTGCCCATCTGAAGCTACGGAATAAGGCCATCTGGCGCACCGTCAATCATGACGTCTTTGATTCGCCGGAAAGCCGCTACTGCCCGGCAGGCGTCTACGAGCAGGAAAAAAGCGCGGAAAATGAGTGGTCTCTGCGCATCAATGCGCAGAACTGCGTCCATTGCAAAACCTGCGATATTAAGGACCCGACGCAGAATATCGAATGGTGCACGCCAGAAGGCAGTGGCGGCCCGAACTACCCTGTCGGGATGTAATTCTTCCAAGCAAACAGGCGGCTTTCTGACCGGAATGTGACTTTCTGATCCATTTCCGCTACGGTGGCGCCCGTTTTTCCAGCGGCGTCAGCAGCGAAAGATCACGATGAAAATTCTGGTCCCAGTCAAAAGGGTGGTCGATTACAACGTCAAGGTGCGTGTAGCGGCCGATGGTAGTGGTGTCGAAACGCAGGGCCTGAAAATGTCCCTGAATCCGTTCGATGAAATTGCGGTGGAAGAAGCCATCCGCCTGCGCGAAAAAGGCGTGGCAACTGAAGTGGTCGTCGTGACCATTGGTGTTCAGGCAGCGCAGGACATTCTGCGCACCTCGATGGCCATGGGCGCAGACCGGGCCATTCTGGTCAAAACAGACGATACGCTTGAGCCGCGCGCCGTCGCCAATGCGCTGAAAGCCATTGTGGAACGTGAGCAGCCGGGTCTTGTCTGCATGGGCAAGCAGGCCATCGATGATGACATGAACGCAACCGGCCAGATCCTGGCAGCCAAGCTTGGCTGGCCACAGGGCACGTTCGCCAGCGCAGTCACTGTTGCGGACGGCCGCATTGAAATTTCCCGCGAAATCGACGGTGGTACAGAAGTTGTTTCTCTGGCACTTCCTGCCGTGGTGACAGCCGATCTGCGCCTCAACGAGCCGCGCTATGCGTCCCTTCCAAACATCATGAAGGCACGCAAAAAGCCACTTGAAACGCTTGAGGCTGCCGGTCTCGGCGTTGATCTTGCCCCCCGCCTGACTGTTGTTTCTGTCGCAGAGCCGGCAGAACGCAAGGAAGGTATCAAGCTGGGCAGTGCGGCCGAACTGGTCGAAAAGCTCAAGACAGAAGCGAAGGTGATCTGATGACCGCTCTTGTTCTGCTCGAAGTCGAGAATGGCGAAGTCCGTCAGGCATCACGTTCAGCCCTGACAGCCGCCGCACGCTTTGGTGATGTAGACGCCATTGTTTTTGGTGAAGGCGCCAGTGCCGCAGCAGCTCTGCCTGGTGTCAAGCGGGTTCTGTCGGTGCCCGGTCTGGCCACGGATCTGGCCGAACCTGCCGCCGATCTACTGGCATCCATCGCAAAAGACTACAGCCACATCGTGGCCTCTGCCTCCGCTAGCGGAAAGAACATTCTGCCTCGTCTGGCGGGCCTTCTTGACGTTCAACCCATCCCGGATGTGGTCGAAATCAAGGATGCCGAGACGTTCGTTCGTCCGATCTACGCTGGCAATGCACTGGCAACCGTCCGGTCTTCAGATGCCATCAAGATTCTGACGGTTCGGGGTTCCAGCTTTGATCCCGCTCCAAAAGACGGCGGCTCCGCTCCAGTTGAAACACTGGACGCACCAGCCAGCGAAAAATCCGTTTTCGTGAAGGTTGAGCTGTCAGCCTCCGATCGTCCGGAACTTGAGGCAGCCCGCGTGGTCATCTCGGGCGGCAAGGGCATGAAGGATGCAGCGAACTTCAAGCTGCTCGAACCCATTGCCGATAAACTGAACGCCGCCATTGGTGCATCCCGTTCCGCTGTGGACTCCGGCTTTGCCCCGAACGAAATGCAGGTCGGCCAGACCGGCAAAATCGTGGCTCCGGAACTCTACATTGCTGTTGGTCTGTCTGGCGCAATCCAGCATCTGGCCGGCATGAAGGACAGCCGCGTCATTGTAGCCATCAACACGGACCCGGAAGCCCCCATCTTCCGTGTCGCCGATTACGGTATCGTGGGTGACCTTTTCGAGGTCCTTCCCGCACTCGAAAAGGCCCTCTGAGCTTTCCCAGCAGGCGATCCATGACGGATCGCCTGCTTTTTGACTGACACAACGTGTCCAGAACTTAAGTTGCAGACCACTCTCCGCATGCCATCCTGTCTCCCGACGGAGACACACGATGAACCTGCGACGTACCTTTCAAAAAATTCTTCCCGCGCTTCCCCTGCTGCTCGGCGCATTTTTCATTCACAGCGCATTAGGTGCTGGTTATATCGTGCCTTCGGCCTCAATGGAGCCAACACTCGAAATCGGAGACGAAATCGTCGCTGTCGTACCATCTTATGGATGGGGCACAGCCAATCTTCCTTTCGCAGCGCGACTTCCGAATTTCCGTCTTTTTACCCGCTTGCCGCATCGCGGAGATGTGGTCGTTTTCCGAGCCCCTGCCAACCTGAATGAAACCTGGGTCAAACGTGTCATTGGCCTGCCGGGAGACACGATTGCCCTATCCAACGGTCATGTCGTTCTAAATGGAAAAACCCTTCCCTGGCACGACAAAGGACAGGGCCAGGCAGAACTCCACCCGGGAATATCTACCCCTGCAAGACGATATGAGGAAACATTCCCCGACGGGTCTCACCACGACATTCTCAAATTAACAACCATAGGAACACTCGACACCGTTCCTATGTTTACGGTTCCCGCAGGCAATCTCTTCGTGATGGGCGATAACCGTGATGACTCTGCAGACTCACGAGTGCCCGTCGAAGACGGCGGCGTCGGTCTTTTACCAGTCTGGAACCTTCAAGGAGAAGTAACCACGGTGCTATTTTCATGGCGACACCTCAAAAGATTGCTGCTCCCCGTCTGATTTTCAGGCGCACCCTCTTGCACATTCTGTAAATCCCCGTTAGGAGAAGCGCCATCGGCACGGAGTGTAGCTCAGCCTGGTAGAGCACTGTGTTCGGGACGCAGGGGCCGGAGGTTCGAATCCTCTCACTCCGACCAGCCGATTTAACGGAAATCAGAAAATCTGATAAGAGCAAAGAAGAAAATGCTCTTCCGTACGCATTCCATATACAACTTCGACCTTACGCTTTCTGCTTCTCAGCGCTCATGTAGTCCTACGAATGGGCGGACAGGCTGATCGGCTTTGCATAGTTTCAAAACATCCAGCTTTTGAAGCTCCAGAATATGCGCCGCCAACGTCTGCCGAGACATCAGAATTTTCTCCCCTTCGCTTTCACGAATAGTGTCGGGCTGGCTCATCAAAGCCCCTGCATATTCAACCTCACGCTGCATTTCTGCATCCGGCAACGCAGAAAGAGGTACAAACTGTACAGGCAAACTCAATTGCTGAGTTTTTGAACGGCTGGCCTCTGCCGTAATGCCCAGAACAGGAACACTCGTCAGGGCAGAAACAGAAAAAGAACCAGACTGGGTCAGACTTCCATTCAACTGCATGGCTACAGGTCCGGAAACAAGCGCAACAACAGGGTCCACGTTTCGCTGCGCACATTGCAACGCACGAACATTGGCATCAAAACGGGCCGCCTGCTCTTCAGACCATCCCTGCACATCCGAAGCACTGACAACACCCGCTTTCGTCAGATCCTCCTGAATACCAGCCAGTACCGTACTGATTGAAGTCTGCGCACTATTGGTAAAGGAACATCCTGAGAGCAACAGCCATACAGGCAAGACATAGATCAGCCTCATGCAGCACTCATTTCCGCAACAAGAGCCTGAATATCTTCTGCTTTGGGGGAAATACCACACACTGTCAGCCAATTCTGCCGACTGACGAGCCCGTAAGCCTCATCGCAGATCCGCAGCAATGTATCCCAGGGCATAAATGTCCGATTGCCCCATGTATTGAAAAATACACCCTCAGCCGTGTAACCCGTCAGTGCGATCGCATGACCGCCTACATAAGCATGATCCTGAATGGCGTCCCAATCCCAGCTCGCACCCAATGGAAGATCCAGAAACCCACGAGGCACCTGCACCCCCGCCAGAACGCCCCCAAGATAAGAAATGCCCCGCTTGATCCCATTAACGGAATGGGCATCAATAACCCCGTAGGCCGTCAGATAATCCTTGGTCTGACCAGGCCGAACAAAGCCGTCTGTTTTCCAGTATCCCAACTGTTCAAGAAGAATAGTGCCATTATCGTTCTGACCGGTTACCGGATCAAATCCCGTAACTGCTCCATAATTCTGCAGGACCTGCTCACTGGACAGAAGAACCAGCCCCTGAGCCGCCTTGGTCCAGGTGGCCGTGAGAGCTGCATGCGCAGCAAACGCGCAACAACCAAACCGGTCATTGCCCCACATCTGATACGGTACCCCTTCAGACCAGTCCTGACTTTCCGGAACCTCTGGAACACGCGCCGCCAGAACAGGCGAAAACCGATAGGTCCGCGCATCATAACGGGGTGGCAGCTTTCCGAGCCTGCGTTCCATCATCAATCAACGCTCCAGAAAAATGAAAAGCCACCCCCATGCAGGGGATGGCTTTCACAATGTCTCAATCCCGATTTTCAGGCAGAACGAACCCTGCCTTTATAAAAATCAGGCGCGAACGTCATAGGCCAAAGACGCCGGCCAGGCGGCCTGCGCAAAAACCTGCGCATAATCATGAACTTCCGTCAGGAACGTCCGGTCACCATCCAGAACCAGGCGCACCGTCGGAGCAAGCGTGCCGCCAATACGATAGGTATCAGGGCTTTCAGCGTTCTGACCAGCCGCCGGAATCGTATCGATAAACGACTGAACGTAGCCCTGCGCATCCACGAAATGCGAATACGTCGAATACGGCTGCGAAGACGGGTTCCCAAGTACCAGGCCCGAGCTGTTCAGAGGCTTGTAGGGACCAAAAATCCCCTTCTCGGACACGAAACCATACACGCCATCAGGGCCCGTACTTTTGCCCGTATAGGTGGAATGATGGCTGATGGTGAACAGATAGGTCAGACCGTCCTTGAAGACGAAATGCGGACGCTCCGTCTGATCATTCACGCCCAGAGCCGTCACCAGAGCAGGCATCAGTTCCCAACGTGAATAATCGCCCTTGCGCCAGTTGGACACACACCGGGACAGACCGATTGCCGCAGCACCATATTGCGCACCCGGATCCACCGCATAACCTGGTGGAACATGGCCCATCTCGTCAGAACCGACGACAAACTGCCCCCGCATGCCAGGAACATTGCCTTCAAACAGAGTGTAAAGCTCGCCATCACCCGGATTGATGAACGGCTGCGGATCGCGGAAATCGAAATACGCATCTTCAGAAGCGTTGGCATAATGAACGCCATCAGCCTTGAACATTTCCGTGCTGGCCGAGAAGCCCTCAAACCAGACACCCTTGTCATCAGCATGAATGGCGCCGGAGCAAACAGCCGGAACAGAATTACCATCCGGCGCACCAACGGACGTGTAGAACATATCGACCTTGTTCTCGGTGCCTTCACGCATCACCAGAGAACCGGACCACTCCCAGGGACGCAGATCAGCAGACGTCTGAAAGAGGCGACCACCCCATGTCCACTCAACACCGTCGGCGCTGTACCAATAGCCGATATAGGCGCGATCATTGCGGGAGTGCCATTCGTCATAAATCTTGGCATTGGTCTTGTCGATTTTGTCCACAGCCAGGGACCAGAGAACAAACCAGCCCTTATACGTCACAGTGCGCATATGCATGTCACGAAGGGCGCCACTGTCCCAGATCATCACATCGTTAGACATGACCGGGAAATTGTAGTCGATTACCGGCATTGTCGTCGTCGGATCGTCCGTACGAACCTTCAGCGCGTCAGCAATCGTCCACCGGGACGAGCGATAGTTCGGAAGCACGCGACGAACAGCCGTGTGCTGATCCAGAATTCGGCTGGAAATAGCATTCATATTTTCATGATCCGTATTGAATAGTGTTTGAAAAATAACCCTGTCAGGCGCCTTGTTGCGGAGCCTTGCCAGGAGAAGGACCAGTTACTCCCGGAGCAGCGTCTGTTTTCACGTTCTCTCCGTCTTTCGGGACAACGACCTTCTTGCTGACCTGCCGTTCCAGACGGTTGGCAGCCCAGCCAATATTCAGCCCCAGAAGGGCCACCAGACGGTAAATTCCGTTGAATCGTGATGTATTCTGTGGGGGAGGCAAAAAGACCGTAACCAGTTTGCATCCAATAATCAGTAAAGCCACCCACAGCTCATATCGAGCCGGGATGTCGGCTAGCAGACCAGAAAGGTCGAAACCGGAAATATCCACACTCTGAAATCCTGCTTGGCGCACAAAAAAGAGGCTGCATCCATCAGGATGAGCCTCTCGTAAAATCTTATTTTCAATATGAATTATCGAACCATCAGCTAAGCGACTTATGGCTCAATGCCACAGTTATATGAAAAATCCGGATGCAGTTCAAGCGTAAAATGTCAGATACGCCCAAGATGAGTTGAAACCTCTCCTGCACAACCCTAATTTCGACATTTGGAAAGTCTCTTTTTCCCAAAGAGACATCGACGAGAGACCACATCAATCATGACGATCCGTTTAACGCGATCCGCACTGGCTCTTGCAGCCCTGCTAACCGCTACTCCAGCCCTTGCCGAGCCAGGCGGCTGTATCAAATACGGTGCAGCCGGTGCTGTCGGCGGCCACCTTGCCAATCACCATGCCGTTGTCGGTGCCATGGGAGGATGTGCTGCCGGCATGTACCGCCGTCATCTGTATCGCAAGGATCTGCGCGAGAAAGCAGCTCTTTGGGACAAGGAACACCCGGCAGACCCGAATGCCAGCTGGTGGCAGCGTCATCATGATGCAGCATCCACCAAGCAGAAAGCAGAATGGTATGACGCCGAGCACCCTGAACCAGGCCCCAACACACCGGCGCCTGCACCTCAGGCTCAGCCCAACCAACACTTCTGAAAACAGAAACGCCCGGCCTGAAGCCGGGCGTTTTCTTATCCAAATGCTCTCAACACCGTCTCAGGAAAACTGAAAGCCCTTGAGAGCAGAACGAGATAGACCTTCCAGAAGGTCGATGGCTTCATCCGTATCGTTCAGACAGGGAATCATGGCAAACTCTTCACCGCCAGCATGGATGAATTCCTCACGAAGCTCATTGCCAATTTCGTCGAGCGTCTCAATACAATCCGACATAAAGCCAGGCATAATCACCGCAATCTTGGTGACCCCCTGCTTGGGCAGCGCGGTAACATAAGGTGCCGTATAAGGCTGGATCCACTCCAAAGGTCCAAAACGAGACTGGAATGTAAGCGGCATCTGCTCCTCATTTAATTCAAGCACTTTCCGCAGCGCCACAATCGTCCGCTGACATTCTTCCTGATAGGAATCGCCTTTTTCAACGCAGGTTTTCGGCAATCCATGAAAGGATGCAACAATAGCCTGAGGCTTAAAAGACAGATGCTCCAAAGTCTTACGAACAGACTGTTCCAATGCCCGGACAAACAACGGGTGATCCGGAAAAGATGGCATCGTCAGCACAGAAGGCTGACGGCGTAACTTCATGAGTGCACGGAAAAGATGATCGTTCGCTGTCGCAGTCGTCGTCGCTGAATACTGCGGATAAAGCGGAATGCTGATGATCCGGTCACACCCTTTATCCATCAGGCTTTCCACACCCTGTGCAACAGACGGCTGCCCGTAACGCATTCCCCATTCAACAGGCACGCCATCGCTCTCGAGACGTAAAGCCAGCTTCTCAGCCTGTCTCTGGGTATAAACTCGCAATGGCGAAGCATTCTCTTCGCGATCCCAGATGCGTGCATAATTCGCACCACTGGCGAATGGACGTTTTGTAAGGATGATGCCCTGCAAAATGGGCTGCCAGATCAACGGCGGACTTTCAATCACGCGTCGATCAGAAAGAAACTCACTCAGGTAACGACGTACAGCAAAGTAGCCAGTATCGTCAGGTGTCCCGAGATTAAGGAGAAGAACGCCAGTCCGCCCATGAGGAGGAGAAGCATTGCGTGGTTTTTTGAAAAAAAAGGCCATAGTGCCCTTCAGTGTGAAACAGGGCTAACAACGGCGAAAGAGGAAAAACGTATCAAGTGTAGGGATACGCGTCCCTTTCGGGACGCTATCGTCGGCGCTTTACACGCGCATAGGAAAAGCTTGGTCGCTCAGCCCTTAAGGATGCATTGTAAACAATAACCGCCATGACGACGCCGATTGATCCGATATACGGCATGAAAGTATTCATCAGAGCCATATTCGCCTCCTTGAACCCTCTGGGAAAGTTTTCCGTGGGCTCAATATTGAGAGTGGTCATATCGCCGCCGGGTTTCAAGAAAAAAATTCATATTCCCCGCGGAAATTTTATCTCCACACGAAATAACTTTTATTTTTCTGGATCTTAGCGCTTCGGGAATCGGTCAGAATCCTCTTGAGAAGGCAACTTCCCGACACCCCACCCGTTAAAACAGAGACACATTTGATTGTTCGGAAGGACCACTCCAATGGCGACTCAAGATCCAGTCATCTACGTCATCGCTGACGGCGAAAAAGGCCGCTTTCTTCGCCTGGAAGGAAGCCAGCTTCGCACCATAGAGAATTTTGACCTGCATAAAGGCTCCGACGCTGCTAACGACGTAGGGTCCATCAAAGCAGCTCACACAAATCCCAAAGAGCAGCTCAAAGCCCATTTCACAAAAGATCTGGCGACGCACATCAATAAAGCCGCACAGGATTCCAATATCGAGGGCATTTTCCTCGTGGCTCCAGCGCAGGCACTGCACGATATCCGTGAGCATCTCGACAAACCAACAACCAAAAAGCTGTTCAAGACCCTGACAAAGGATCTGACAAACACCAGCGATCATGACCTGCTCAAGCATCTTGACCGCCCAGAAACCGGCTGGCCTGAACTCGCCCCGGTCTAAGTCAAAGCACAGGCTGCGTCATGTTACGGCGCGGCCTGCCACGCAGGCCTGACGTGTTCCTGTGGTCTGAGGCCATGAAGAGGGCAACTGTCGAAGATAACGAACAGCCAGAAGCGCAAAGCACTGCGCCTCCAACGCATCCCCATCCCACCCCAGAACGTCAACAGACGATACGTCTCCAAGGCGCAAACGTAATCGATCCATCAGTACCGGATTGTGTCGTCCTCCGCCCGCAACAAACCACCTGTCCGGCGTAACAGCCATCGGTGTTCGAGCAATCGCCTCCACCGTAAATTCTAGCAACGTTGCTGCCCCATCTTCAGCGGAAAGCCCCTGCACAGCCTCCATAGCTGGCGCATGAAAGCTCAACCGGTCCAGTGATTTCGGCATGGGACGACTAAAATAAGAGCCATCCAGCAAACGCTCCAACACGTCCTGCTTCACTACCCCCCGACTGGCCAGCGCGCCATCCGTATCGCATGCCGTTCCCGTATGACGCTCCGCCCAATCATCCAGCAAAGCATTGCCCGGCCCCGTGTCGCAGGCCCAGACTTGACGAGCATCGTCCTGTACCGGCCCCAGCAGCGTGACGTTCGCTACGCCCCCGATATTCAACACAGCTACAGACCTCTCTTCTCGTTCCAGAAGAGCTGCATGGAGAACTGGAACCAGCGGCGCTCCTTCCCCCCCATAATTCAGATCCCTTGCCCGGAAATCATAGATAACAGGGATGCCACACTGCTCCTGCAACAAAGCACCATCGCCAATCTGCCAGCTTCGTCCAATGTCCGGCTGATGCAGAATGGTTTGCCCATGGAAGCCAATGACGTCCGGTACAATCGTCGGCACCATGTTCCGCAGAGCGGTTACAGCCTCCACATGCCTTAGTGTTACCGCCCGTTCGACATCCTTCAGATCAGCCTCACTTCCAGAAAGTTCGGCGGCATGATCCAGAAGCAATCGCATCCGATCCCGTAACATCTGATCATACGGAAGCGTCAAAGCTGGCCCATACTCTGCAATGCGTTCCCCATCCGTAAGAACAAGGGCCGCATCCACACCATCGAGCGACGTGCCACTCATCAACCCAATGGCCCAGCGCAGATCGCTCGATCCGGTTTCAGGCATTACAGAGCAGCCAAAACAGCATGCAGATCACCCTTATGCCGCTGAAGAAGGTCTTCAACCTGATCGGCCGCCACCCCATGGCGGATCAGAACAGCCCGTTTCACATTCCCACCAACCAAGGAAAGCGCTTCACGCACCTCTTCATCAGTCCCTCCGGCAAGCTCAGACACCATGCGCTCGGCACGTTTCTGAAGCTTGTCATTGCTGATCCGCATATCCACCATACGGCCGCGATAGACATGCCCAAGCCGCGTCATCAGAGCCGTAGAGAACAGATTCAGCACGACCTTCTGCGCGGTCCCCGCCGCCATACGGGTTGATCCAGCCAGAACCTCCGCTCCAGTCGGAATAGAAATCCCAATTTCAGCGTCCCGAAGCAGACGCCCATCCGCATTCCCACTAACCCCGATCGTCAGCGCCCCTGCATCACGGCCAGCCCGTACCATCGCGCAGGTGTAGGGCGTGTTTCCGCTAGCAGCGACCCCAATCACCACATCATCCGCAGTCGGAACATGTTCGCTCAGGTCAAAACGTGCCTGATCTTCACGATCCTCCGCCCCCTCAACAGCCTGCGTCCCAGCTCCCGCTCCGCCCGCAAGCAGCAGAACCAGACGCTCCGGCGCAAGCCCGAAAGTCGGCGTCAATTCAACTCCGTCCTGCACCCCAATCCGACCGGATGTCCCTGCTCCCGCATAAATCAGACGACCACCCCGTTGAAGACGTGGCACAGCAGCTTCAACAGCTCGCTCAATCGAGGGTAATGCCTCCCCAACCCGATCCAGCGCAGATTTCTGCGACTCCAACAAACGCCCCAGCAGAGCATCCAGAGGAAGAAGCTCAATGGTCTGGTTTTCTTCCAGAACGGTCTCGGTGCGTGGAACAGTCACAGCTAACCCTCTTTATCCCGACATAAAAAATGCGCCGGAAGGTCTCCCTTCAGGCGCATTCCAATCTGCAAACGATACTCAGTCCTTCGGAGGAAGCAGCGCCCCATCCTTCAGAAGGTCCTGCTCAACCAAGCTCTCCGCAATCTGCACGGCATTCAAAGCAGCACCCTTGCGCAGATTGTCAGAAACACACCAGAGCGCCAGACCATTCTCCACGGTCGGATCAATCCGCAGGCGCGACACATACGTCGCATCTTCCCCAACGCACTCAATCGGCGTCACATAGCCACCATCCTCGCGTTCATCACGCAGGATCACCCCCGGAGCCTTACGAAGCGCTTCACGGGCCTTCTTCAGGTCGATAGGCTTATCACACTCAATGCTGATCGCCTCGGAATGTCCGATGAAGACAGGCACCCGCACGCAAGTCGCCAGAACCTGAACATCCGGATCGAGAATCTTGCGGGTCTCAACCGCCATCTTCCACTCTTCCTTGGTCGCCCCATCCTCCATGAAACGATCAATATGTGGAATAACGTTAAAGGCGATCTGCTTGGTAAACTGCGCAACCGTCGGCGGATCGTTCACGAACGTGCCCTTGGTCTGACCAAACAGCTCGTCCATGCCATCTTTCCCCGCACCAGACACCGCCTGATACGTCGAAACCACAATACGCTTGATCTTGAACAGATCATGCAACGGCTTCAGAGCCACCACCATCTGCGCAGTAGAACAGTTCGGGTTCGCGATAATGCCACGACGCGCCTTCTTCAGCGCTTTAGCATTCACTTCCGGCACAACCAGCGGAATGCCAGGCTCCATACGGAAATGGGATGTATTGTCGATCACAACACACCCTGCAGCCGCAGCCTTCGGCGCATACACGGCCGAAACCTCACCGCCCGGCGAGAAAAGGGCAATATCCCAGCCTTTGAAATCAAACGTCTCAAGATTCTGAACCTTGAGAACCTTCTTGTCTCCAAAGGAAATTTCTTTCCCGACCGAGCGCGGCGACGCGAGCGCCACAACCTCGTCCACAGGGAAATTCCGTTCCGCCAGAATGCGTAGCAGTTCGCGCCCCACCGCTCCCGTGGCACCCGCAACCGCAACCCGATAACCCATGATCTTTTCCGTTCCCTTTAAAATCAGCCTACAAAAGGCAGGCGCTTGACCAGCGCCGAAAGACGATGCCGTCGCAATTCGTACCGGGCCTTCTGACCCGTCGCCATATAATTGAGCTGGATGGCATACCGCGTCCCAACAAACTGCCGATGTCCATGCCAGGTCGTCGGACCATTCGGAAACACCAGAAGCGTCCCCTCCGCCGGTGTCACCTCAACATCGTAGTCCTCAACATCATCCGGACCATTCAGCAGACGCAGACAGCCATCCCGGGAAACCCAGTCTTCACCCCGTGGATTCAGATACAACAGGATCGTCACCAGTTTGGCGTCGGAATCCCGATGGATGCGTCCATCTTTTTCCCGTGTTCGCCCACGCATCGTCAGCATCGTCGGCGCATCCGCCAGATCCAGACCGAATTTTTCCGCAATCAGAGCCTTGAGCCGAGGCCCCTGCAATTCCTCAATCATGGCCGCCACACGAGGCATCAGCTTTAAAGCCTTGGGCGGAAAAGACCCACCGGATTTCATTTCCGGCAAGTCCGCCACAACAGCCTTGAGATCATCATTGCTAATGAAATGCGGCACCACGACATGCGGGAAAGGCTTCTCCGCAACCGGTGTCTGCGTCAGGGCATCATAATCGAGAGAAATGTTGGACATAGCCCCTGAGGCTAGCCCCGCCCCACAAACCCGGCAAGGCCTATTCAGCACATGCCAGCCTTCTCCCAGACGAAAGAAACTTACCCTCTAAGCGGCTTGTATGTCTTGGAAACCCTGCTCGTTGCCAGATACCGGACATATCCTGCCCCCAACCGGTTTGCCCCTCCCGTACAGACCTGCGGATGCGGAATATCCTTCACTTCTCCGACCCAGGCCGTATGCAACAGCTTTGGGTTAATCCGACAGACAATCAAACGCCGGTCCACCCCCGACATTCCCGCATCCTCAACAAGGTGACTCTGAACGCTCTGCGCGTCATGCGACACCGACTGCGCCTGCACACCCGACAAAGGCAAACCGAGAGCAAATCCAAGACAGAAGACAGACAGAGCACGCATGAGCAGAACTCCCCACACGCCCACGGCGATTTTTGGAAAAGGCCAGCAGGCACTGCTCCTAAGACGACTCTCGAACCAGAAAAGTTGCGGCATTTTTGTGGCAAACTTTACCTGGGCCTGAATCCTGTCTTTCAAACCCCTGTTTTCAACAGACGTTTAAGCCTGACGACGCGTCATCATGTATTCCGAGGAACGTCCATGAACACTCTCCCCCTCGTCCTTCCTGAACTCCGCCCCGCCCTCGACATTTTCCCCTCTGTCGATCTCAGCTCAGAAACCCTTCCTGCATTAAGAAGTGCACTGGAAGACAGGGCCGCACAAGCTTTCCAGACCGCCGAAGATTTTCGGGTGACGCTCGAACAACGCCACATTCCAGCAGGTGGAGATGATGAAAGAACGCTCCGCCTTCTCACGATCCGCCCCACGCACACCGCCTCATCCCCACGCCCGGTTCTGCTTCATCTTCACGGTGGCGGACACTGCGCCGGCCGTCCCGAGCAGAATACCGGTGATCTCTGCCGTTTCGCACAGGAGTTAAACTGCCTGGTCATCTCCCCGGACTATCGCCTGACACCCGAAACGCCATTCCCCGGTGGCATCGAAGATGCTTACGCCACCCTCTGCTGGATCCATGACAACGCCGAGGCCCTCAACATCCGTCGTGACCAAATCGGCGTCACCGGCGAAAGCGCAGGCGGAAATCTTGCCGCCGCACTCTGCCTGCTTGCCAGAGATCGACACGGCCCGGCCATTCTGTTCCAGAACCTGATCTACCCCATGCTGGATGATCGTACCGTCAATGACGCTCCCAACCCCTCCCCCACCGCCGGAGAATTTGTCTGGACGCGCGTAAGCAATACCTACGCATGGGACATTCTTCTGACCCCTTCGCGTCCCGGTGATGAAAACATTTCCCCTTATGCCGCTCCAGCCCGCGCCACAAATCTATCCGGCCTGCCACCAACCATCATGACCGTCGGCGCTCTCGATCTCTTTCTCGAAGAAGACCTGCTCTATGCCCAGCGCCTCATCAGAAGCGGCGTCTCTGTAGAACTGGATGTCGTCCCCGGCGCCTATCCTTTGACGTCACCGGTGCCCCCATCGCAAAACAGACGCTTGAACGACGCATCACTTCCATGAAGCGCTTCTTCTCCCCATCTGAAGATTGACACGGAATGCTTTATCCAAATGCGTTCCCCACTTTCCCGTGATGGGCTAAAGTTCGCGCCCCCTGGGACTGGAGACCGATTTTCATGGGCGATCACCGCGACGACCGCGATGCCATCAATGGCGCCAACACCGTCTATCTGGCCGAGCTTCACGCTCGCTGGCAGAACGACCCCGCGTCTGTTGATCCAGCGTTTGCCGCCCTGTTCGAAACCCTCGGCGCCGACCGCCCCCCAACAGAAACACCAAATGGCAGCGCCGAGGCTCTGAAAAACGCCTACCGTCTGCGCGGTCACTCCCTGGCAAAACTCGATCCTTTAGGACTGGCCGCTACACCAGCAATCCCGGAACTCACCCCTCCCGATGCAGACCGCGACCTTCTGGCCCGTCTGCGTCGCGCCTATTCCGGCACCCTGACAGCAGAATTCATGCATATTCAGGACCCCGCTCAGCGTCAGTGGTGGATTGATCGCCTGGAAAACACCGCTCCCGTCGTCGCTATGGAGCCAGAACGCATCCTGCTCGCCCTGACACGCGCCGAAGGATTCGAAGGCTTCTGTCAGAAGCGTTTCACGGGAATGCGCCGCTTCGGTCTGGAAGGCGGAGAAAGCGTTATCGTCGCCCTCCGCACCCTGATCGACGCCGCCGCCCGCGATGGCGCAAAGTCCGTTTCGCTCGGCATGCCACATCGTGGCCGCCTGAACGTCATGGCCAACATCCTGCGCAAACCCTTCGCCGCCATTTTCAGCGAATTTGCAGGCGCGTCTTTCAAACCTGACGACATCCAGGGCTCCGGAGATGTTAAATACCATCTCGGCACAGCCACCACGATGGAACACGCAGGCCACAAACTGCGCATCTCCCTGCTGCCCAACCCATCCCATCTGGAGGCCGTCGATCCCGTCGTTCTCGGACGCGTCCGCGCCGATCAGGACCGCGAGAAAGACAAAGACCGCGATCGCCACCTAGGCATCCTTGTTCACGGTGACGCCGCCTTCGCTGGGCAAGGTGTCGTGTACGAAACACTGGCCCTTTCCAAGCTTGAAGGCTACCGCACCGGCGGTACAGTTCACGTCATCATCAACAACCAGATCGGATTCACCACCGTCCAGTCAGACGCCCATTCCGGCATCCACAACACCGACGTCGCCAAATCCATTCAGGCTCCGATCCTGCATGTCAATGGTGATGATCCGGATGCTGTCGCCCGAGCTGCTCTTCTGGCTCATGAATGGCGGCGCGATTTCCATTCAGACGTCGTCCTCGACGTTGTCTGCTATCGCCGCCATGGACACAACGAAACGGATGAACCAGCTTTCACACAGCCCGCGATGGTGCACGCCATCCAGTCCCGTCCAACCACCCGTCGCCTCTACGCCGAGCATCTGATCCGCCAGGGCATCCTGACGGCCGAACAGGTCGAAGATATGTGGCAGCATTTCCAGCGCCGACTGGAAGAACAATACGCCGCGTCCGAACACTACCGACCTGACTCCACAGACTGGCTGGACGGCCCCCAGGACTCCACACGCCTTCAGGACGAGCCCGAACGCATCCAGCCCATGACCGGCGTCCCACTGGAACGCCTGCGTATGGTTGGTGAAGCCATCGGCACCATCCCGCCGGGACTGAACGTCCATCCACGCCTCGCCCGCCAGATCGTTGCTCGTGGCAAAGCCGTAGCTGATGGTGGACCACTCGACTGGGCGACCGCCGAAGCCCTCGCTTTTGGAACCCTGTCCATAGACGGTCACCCTGTTCGCCTGTCAGGTCAGGACAGCCGCCGCGGCACCTTCAGCCAGCGTCACGCCGTCCTGTTCGATCAGAATACCGGCCGGGAAGAAACCCTTCTGGCCCATATCGCGCCCCATCAGGCCCCTCTGCACCTTTGGAATTCTCCGCTCTCCGAATTTGCCGTCCTCGGCTTCGAATACGGCTATTCACTCGGTGATCCAGATGCCCTGGTTCTGTGGGAAGCTCAATTCGGAGACTTTGCAAACGGCGCACAGGTCATTCTCGATCAGTTCATCGCTTCCGGCGAAACAAAATGGCTTCGAACATCCGGCCTGACACTTCTGCTGCCACACGGTTACGAAGGCGGTGGGCCAGAACATTCATCAGCCAGACCAGAACGTATTCTCCAGCTCTGCGCGGAAAACAATCTGCGCGTCTGTAACATCACCAGCCCCGCAAACTATTTCCATGCCCTGCGCCGCCAGATTGCACGGCGCTGCCGCAAGCCACTGGTCATCTTCACACCCAAGTCTCTCCTGAGACACAAGGAAGCAACCTCACCGCTCGTGGAAATGGGGCCACACACACGCTTCCAGCCCGTTCTGGCAGATCCACAGCAAATTACAGGCGCCAGAAAGATCATTTTGTGCTCAGGCAAGGTCTTTTACGATCTCACCGCCGAACGGACCCGACAAAACCGCACGGACGTCGCCATCATCCGTCTGGAACAGCTCTATCCCTTCCCGCACCACGCCCTGATCCAGCAGCTGGAATTATACCCGGACGCCGAACAGATCATCTGGTGCCAGGAAGAACCCCAGAACAACGGCGCATGGATTTTCGTAGACCGACGCATCGAACGCGCCCTGCAGGAATGCGGACACAAAGTCCAGCGTCCACAGTACGTGGGCCGCGAAAGCGCCGCGTCACCGGCTACAGGCCTGCCCGGCGCTCACGCCGCCCAGCAGGAAAAACTGGTTCAAGACGCACTGGCCTGATTACCAGCCAGTGCCGTGTCTTCAGGTTGGGCCGCCCTGATACCCGAAACTGCTGCGGCCCGATCCGGTATTTCCATACCCGTCCCCTCGGAACTGCCGTGAGCCCTGACCACCATAATCAGGGCCACAGGCCGCAAGCGCCACAAGGGCAGCTAGCGCCAAACCTACTTTAAAACGCATCGTTTCATTCCTCTTTCCCGAATGACCATCCAGAAACGTATCTGTCTGTATGCCTTAAGACATTCCGACATTGACCAGAAAAACCATATCCGTCGCCCGTGTCAGCGCCACATAACAAAGCTGCTGTGTTTCAAGAGGATTGCCTCCTGCCCGACGTCGAATATCCCCCAGATCAACAAAGACATTCCTGAACGTGCTACCCTGAGACGTATGCACGGTCATGGCATAAATAGCCTGAAGGTTCAGCAACGCACTCTGGAAGGCAAACCGATGCTGCCACCGCTTGCGCTCCTGCCTGGCTTCCTGAACAAGCCGACGCTCTACAGCCTGAAGCTGGCGCTCATCCTGAACCAGATGAGCCGTAATTTCTTCCCCGGACATCGTCAGCACAGTCAGTTCCCAAGACGGAATATCCGTAGACCAGGCTGCTACAGACCCGCAGGCTTCAAACCGGTATGATAGGCGCGACGCCTGAATATCCATCACCAGGACTTCTTCATTCGTCGCAATCTGCTGACGATTTTTATCTTCATTCTGGCGACTGAATGGCGCTCTCGCGACCGCACGCTCCCCCGGCATGAACGGCATTTCGATCTGCTCTCCATACCGCCATTGCCGAACCATCTGATTAACTTGATGGACGCGACTATTCGTCCAGCAAAGATACCTGAAACTATCGTTATCTGCATCGAAGGCATCGGACGTAAACGCTTTGCGAACCCAGCTTTCCACATCCTTCGGGATGAACAGCCCGGATGAATCATGACGTGCGTCCCGCACCCAACTCCAGTCCACAGAGCCACCCTGGCTCTGGCGAATGACAGTCGCGGCTTCCAGAATGGGATTGCCTGCCGCCTGCCGAACAACCGTTTCAAGATGCGATCTGGATGGAACAGAAAAGGAAGGAGAGGCCTCTTCTCCAACTGGTGGAAGCTGCGCCGGATCTCCCACAAACAGCACAAAACAGAACTTCAAAAGATCTCGGATCCAGCCCATGAGTTCCCGCGAAATCATGGAGCACTCATCAATAATAACTACACCATCCGGTATCGTCTGTGGGCGTTTCGCGCGTACCAGCGTCGTACCCCCACCCTGCAACGATGGCTGTAAACCCAGATGACTCTGGATGGTCCGACATTCAACATCCTGATGCACCTTTGAGCGCAGAACAGCCGTCGCCTTGTGCGTTGGAGCTGTAATGACCGTCACAACTTTCATTCGCAGAAAATGCTGCGCCACCTCCTGCATCAGCGTTGTTTTCCCACTCCCCGCATACCCCGTCAGCAGGTGTGTAGGACGCCCTTCGGCATGAGCCTGAATGATTTCATCAAGAGCCACTTTTTGGGAAAGAGTAAGCGTCACCATAAATCCCCCCTTCCCACACTCTTAACCGTTGCATCGCCTGAATATGACATGAAGCAACCAGAGTTCCTCCCCCTGCCCTCCATCCACATTTCCTAAAAGCGTGAAACATTCGACACGCAGACATGTCTATGACGCCCCACCAGCTAACAGTTCGCAGCCTTGAAAG
This sequence comes from Gluconobacter sp. ESL1110, assembly GCF_058107395.1. Taxonomy (NCBI): domain Bacteria; kingdom Pseudomonadati; phylum Pseudomonadota; class Alphaproteobacteria; order Acetobacterales; family Acetobacteraceae; genus Gluconobacter; species Gluconobacter sp. ESL1110. Next base: position 684,200 of record NZ_JBYLUK010000007.1, on the reverse strand, counting down.
CCATTGAGATATCCTTCGAAAAAGAAGATGGAGGGTTCGAAAAACTCTCTGTTTTTGATGCTTTCTATGTGATTCCCTTTCTTTGGTTTTGGTTGAGGGAATGCCGCTATGAAACAGCTTGGTTTCTTTGATGTTGAAGAGCGGCTTGCCCGTTTGAGCGGGCTTGGCGATCAGCTCGAAGCGTTCTCCCGGACAGTGGATTTTGAAGTGTTCCGCCCTGATCTGGAGCAGGCTTTGGCCTATTCAGACGGCAGTAAAGGCGGGCGTCCGCCGTTTGATCCGGTACTGATGTTCAAGATCCTGGTGATCCAGACGCTGAACAATTTGTCTGATGAACGGACGGAATATCTGATCAACGACCGCCTCTCTTTCATGCGCTTTTTAGGTCTGAGGCTGTCGGACCGTGTGCCTGATGCCAAAACGGTCTGGCTGTTCCGTGAACGCCTGACCCAGGCGGGGGCCATTGAAAGACTGTTTGACCGGTTTGACGCGACCCTGCGGAACGCGGGCTATCTGCCGATGTCGGGCCAGATCCTGGATGCAACATTGGTAGCCGCTCCAAAGCAGCGCAATACGAACGCTGAGAAAGCCGACCTCCGGGCAGGACGTACCCCCGAAGACTGGCAGGACAAGCCGGCAAAGCTGTCGCATAAGGATCGTCATGCACGATGGACACTGAAGTTCACGAAGGCGAAGCGTCAGGATGACGGGACGATCCCCACAACGGATCTGGCCATTCCGTTCTTTGGCTACAAGTCCCATGTCTCCATCGACAGGAAGTTCCGGTTCATCCGGAAATGGAAGACGACAGATGCCGCCGCCAGTGATGGTGCGCGATTGCGAGAAGGGCTGTTGGATAACACCAATACGGCCTCAAGCGTCTGGGCAGACACGGCGTATCGCTCCAAAGCCAATGAAGACTTCATGGAAAAGCAGGGATTTGTTTCGAAGGTTCACAGAAAAAAACCGCATCTCAAACCGATGCCCCGGCATATCCAGAGATCCAATGCAGGAAAGTCTGTGATCCGATCTCGTGTCGAGCATGTCTTTGCCGATCAGAAATCGCAGACGGGACTGTTCATCCGAACTGTCGGTATCACCCGGGCCACCATGAGGATCGGACTGGCCAATATTGTCTACAACATGCGCCGCTTTCTCTTCCTCGAACGATTGAGCGCGAGCGCGTAGTCATCCAGCGGGAAACAGCACTCGATCTGCTCAAAACGCAAACAGAAAACGCCCCAAAGAACCGTCAATCAAATCGCCAAAACCCAGAAATCACGGGCCAAGCACATCAATTGATGGTTCTTCGATCCCTCCAGATCACCACCTCAACCCAGCCCGCAGTGCGCCAAACCATCGTTGATGCGCATATCTCGTTCACCGCAACAACATTGTCCTCATTGCAGATGTATACTCAACAGACGTCCTAACCCTATTCTGCCAAAATAGTGCTAAAACCTCTATATTCCACAAAGATAATCAACAATTCGAATTGAAAGCGCTAACGGGATTACCTGTGATATCCTGTTTCAGATCAACAAAATATCCGCAGGGATTTTCTCTTAGAGAGCGCTCTTATTTTCAGGAACAAGAACCTGATGGTGAACCGGCTGGGACTCGAACCCAGGACCATTCGATTAAAAGTCGAATGCTCTACCAACTGAGCTACCGGTTCATCCGAGCGGATGGCTACCCTACAACCACTATAAGGTCAACCTCCAGCGAGAGGAAAAGAGCATTAACACAATTATTGGTTATGTTATAACATATAATTATCTTGTCGTTTTATCAGCCCAAAACAGCATATGCCCACAAAAACTCAAACATCCGTCAACCCACAGACCTTCAATGATCGCACTCTCAGACATGAAATCTGGCAACGATTTGATGGCAACGACTGGGAGGCTTTCGATCAGCTTCCATCTTCCATTCGCAAGCGTCTGAACGAACACGTTTACGATGCATGGTCCGTCAACGCTCTGATGCTCTGGAAGCATTACAAGCGCATTTACGGCCGCACTGCACGCGCGGAACGTGCGCTGATCAAGTATCTAGATTACTGCGAGCGCCTTGAACGCAAGGCCTTCTCTGAACGTTACACTGCTCAGTGCGGGACGCTCTATCCCCACGATGCCGCAAGAGCGACAGTTCTTCGCACCTCAAAAAGCGGACAAGAGTCTGTCTGAACGTACCAGACGCACAGACAGACTACATAACTTATGCTTCGACGTAGGCCTTAACAATGGTGTCCGGATCCTTGACCATTCCTGACGAACCAGCGCCACGCTTGATCTGATCCACGTATTCCATGCCCTCAATCACCTTGCCAGCAATCGTGTACTGACCGTTCAGGGACGGAACATCCTGGAACATGATGAAGAACTGGCTGTTTGCAGAGTGCGGCGCCATCGTGCGGGCCATCCCCAGCGTACCACGCTCAAACTTCGCCTTATCCGTGAACTCAGCCTTCAGGTCCGGATAGTTGCTGCCGCTCGTGCCTGTCCCGGTCGGATCGCCACCCTGAGCCATGAAGCCCTCGATCACACGATGGAACTTCACACCATCATAAAAACCTTCGCTTGCCAGAAGCTTCAGACGCTCCACAGCCAGCGGCGCCAGATCAGGGCGCAGCTCAATGACGACCTTGCCATTCTTGAGTTCAAAAACCAGCTTGTTACCGTCGGGTACTGCGGTCTCAGACATCTTGGAACCTTCCAGAAATCAATGAAGGTTCCTATGTCGCCCTTCGACCCAGTTTCGACAAGACGAGACTTGCAACATCTTCACTGACAAAAGACGAAATATCGCCGTCAAGCCGGGCAATTTCCTTCACGATCCGGCTGGCCGTCGTGCGATGCCCCTCAGAAGAAAGCAGAAAAACCGTCTCGATCTCCGGTGCCAATCGGCGCAACGCCCCAGAAAGCTGGCTCTCAAAATCGAAATCACCCGCAGACCGAAGACCACGCACAACCGTTCCTGCACCTGCCTTACGCACCGCAGCAACAAGCAGGGTGTCAAACCCCAGAACTTCGATCCGGTCAGCATGAGGCAGTTTCAAAACCTCATGCCGCATCATCTCCAGACGCTCTTCCAACGTCAGAAGCGGGTGCTTGCCCTCATTGACCGCCACACCAACCAGCAGGCGATCAAAAAGAGCAGACGCACGATCGATAATATCCAGATGACCGAACGTCACCGGATCAAACGTGCCGGGATAAAACCCGACACGCGGATCAGTCTGCCTCTCAGGCATCAGGGCTTGCATCACCCTCAGAAGCTTCACCATCCGTCGTCGCACCCTCAACAGGCACTGTACCGTCCGGTGTAGCCACGACATCCCCTTCGATCAGATCGCCTTCTTCACCATCATCTTCCACAACAGGGAAGACACAGATAACCGTCTCGGTGTCATTCAGTCGGAACAACGTCACACCACTGGCCTGACGCGCCATGACACGCACCTGAGACACCGGCAGACGGATCAGACGGCCCGTATCCGTCACCAGCATGACGTCCGTGCCATCCAGCGTCGGAAGGGTCCCAACCACTTCCTTGCCACGACGATTGGCCGAGAAGGTCATGTTCGTGATGCCCTGACCGCCACGGCCCGACACACGATAATCATAGGCAGAAGAACGCCGACCAAACCCGCCATCTGTTACGGTTAGAAGAATTTCTTCCTGCTGCTCCAGCTCCTCGAAACGCTCCTGCGTCAGATCGCCAGCGACCTCTACCGTTTCTTCGTCACCGGACACCACATCTTCTTCGGTACCCTCAGCAAGCGCTGCATTCTCAGCACGACGCTTCGCATTGGCCATCCGCAGATACGCAGCACGCTCTTCAACGCTCGCATCCACATGGTTGAGAATACACAGCGAAATCACGGCATCCCCGTCCCCCAGACGAATACCGCGCACACCCGAGCTGCCACGACCGGCAAACACACGCAGCGTGTCATCCGTGATCTGGAAACGGATACAGCGGGCGTTCTTCGTCGCCAGGAACACGTCCTGACCTTCACGACACGTCGCCACACCGATAAGGGAATCACCCTCATCCAGCTTCATCGCAATCAGACCGGATGCCCGGATATTCCGGAAATCGTTCAGGCGGTTACGGCGCACATTACCGCTAGCCGTCGCGAAGGTAAGGTGCAGGTCTTCCCACAGCTCCTCATCCTGCGGCAGCGGCAGAACTGCCGTAATGGCGTCCGAACCCAGTTCCGGCAGCAGATTGACCAGTGCGCGGCCCTTGGACGTCGGAGAGGCTTCCGGCAAATGCCAGACCTTGGTGCGATACGCCTTTCCGCCCGAAGAGAAGAACAGAACCCACTGATGAGTATGGGCATTGAAACTACGGATAATGACGTCATCACCACGACGGCCGGAAGCCGTACGACCACGGCCACCGCGGTTCTGTGAGCGGAACATCTCAAGCGGCGTCCGCTTGATGAAGCCGTCACGCGTGATGGTCACAACCATCTGACCCGGCTCAATCAGGCTCTCGTCAGACTGATCGCCCAGCGCATCGGAAATTTCCGACATCCGCGGGGTCGCAATTTCTGCACGAGCCGCCAGAAGCTCATCGCGCATGACTTCCATGCGGCGGATATGGCTCCCGATGATCTCAAGCAGCTCACCAATCTTGGCAGCAACTTCGCTCAGTTCACCTTGGATCTTCTCACGTTCCAGACCGGTCAGGCGCTGCAGACGCAGCTCCAGAATACCACGAGCCTGAGCTTCCGTAAGGCGAACCTTGCCATCAAAGATGATATTGCCTTCGTCCTGGATCAGCTCCAGCAGAGGCACAACTTCGCTGGCATCCCACTCACGCGCCATGAGAAGTTCACGCGCCGTCGCCGCATCCGGTGCGGAACGGATCAATGCAATGACTTCATCAATATTGGCGACGGCCAGAACAAGACCGACCAGCAAATGGCCACGATCACGAACCTTGTTCAGATCGAACCGGGCACGACGCAGAATGACGTCTTCACGGAAGCGGATAAAGGCCTCCAGAACGTCCTTCAGACCCATCGTGCGCGGCTTGCCTTCATCCAGCGCCAACATATTGACGCTGAAGGACGTCTGTAGCTGCGTGAAACGATAGAGCTGGTTCAGCACGACTTCCGGTGTCGCATCGCGCTTCAGCTCAATGACAACGCGCATTCCCGAACGGTCACTCTCGTCGCGGATATCGGAAATGCCTTCGATTTCCTTGGCGCGGACGAGATCGGCAATCTTCTCCTGAAGCGTCGCCTTGTTCACCTGATACGGGATTTCCGTGATGATGATCGCCTGACGATCCTTGCGGATCTCTTCGATCTCAGCACGCGCACGAACCGGTACAGACCCACGCCCCGTCTCGAACGCCTTACGGATACCGCTTCGGCCCATGATGATGCCGCCGGTCGGGAAATCCGGACCGGGAATGATCTGCATCAGCTCATCCAGCTCAATCGCCGGATTGGCAATCATCGCCAGCGTAGCATCAATGACTTCGCCAGGGTTATGCGTCGGGATGTTCGTAGCCATACCGACTGCGATACCCGAAGCACCATTCACCAGAAGGTTGGGGAATGTCGCCGGCAGAACCTTCGGCTCATGCTCGCTCTCATCGTAGTTCGGCTGGAAATCAACCGTATCCCGCTCAATATCATCAAGCAGGAACGACGCAGACTTGGCCAGACGGGCTTCGGTATAACGCATGGCGGCCGGGCTATCGCCATCGACCGAACCGAAGTTACCCTGACCATCAATCAGCTTGACGCGCATCGACCAATGCTGCGCCATACGAACCATGGCATCGTAAATCGAGCTGTCACCGTGCGGATGGTATTTACCCATCACGTCACCGACCGCACGGGCAGACTTGCGGTATGGCTTGTCAGACGTAAAGCCACTCTCGCGCATCGCATACAGAATGCGGCGATGGACAGGTTTCAGGCCATCACGCACATCCGGCAGGGCGCGCGAGACGATCACCGACATCGCATAGGCCAGATAGGAGGAGCGCATCTCCTCCTCGATCGTCACCGGAAGACGATCGGAAGGTACAAGATCAGTCGGCTCGTTCAGCTCGGTCAAGACAGGTCCACCACGCTAAAATACAGTCCGCACAGCATAGCCCATGCGCCGCCCACATGCCACACCTACCCCATTACGGCCTGCTTCCCGTGAAAACGGTCACGTCCAGCAGGAAACTGCCGTCTTCTTCTAGCCCCAGCCGTTCCTTAACCACGGCCGGTGCCCCACGCTGAAGCGAACGGATCCCGTCCACGCGTTCTACAGGCGTCTGCGTCCGCGCGACCCAGCTTTCAAAAGCCATCCTTAAACGACTGCGCGTCAGTCCCTTCACCAAAAAGCCGGACCGCCCCAGCGCGCTCACCCACTCCCCAATGGAGTAATCCCGCACATGCGAAATATCCCGCATGAGTTCCAATGTCTGAAGCCAGCTATCAGAAACAGCGTCTTCAGGTGCCGTCACATCAACAAACACTGCCAGACCACCGGGCTTCAGAACCCGCCGAGCCTCACGCAATCCTGCTTCAAAGCCATCCCAGTGATGAGCCGTAAAACGACAGAGCACCGCATCAAATGCGCAATCTTCGAACGGCAGATTTTCCGCCGAAGCGTGACGAACTTCGATATTGCTCAACCCACGCCTGGATGCCTCATCCTGCACAACCTGCAACATGCCCAGTGTAATGTCACAAGCCATAACCCGCCCGACATGAGGCGCCACAGCATAGCTTACATGACCACCCCCGCATCCGAGATCCAGAACATGCTCAAGCCTTCGTCCCTGAACGGCCTGAACAATGGCGTCCAGATCAGCACCCTGACTGTGAACCGTACTTTCAACATAAGCCGAGGCTCTCGCCTCATAGTGTGAGGCAGCAAACTGCCCAGCCTGCTTCGTCATCGACTGTTCTCCTTCTGAAAACACCCTTTCCACATTCCAGGCGTGGTATAAGATCCTAATTTATCATGGTATAAATTGTACTATGCCAACAGATCGCCGCCAGACCCTTGGTCAGTTTCTTCGCACACAACGGGAAAAGCTCTCGCCATCACAGGCCGGGCTTCTCGTTATTCCTCACCGCAGACGAACACCTGGGTTACGGCGCGAAGAAGCCGCCCAACTCTGCGGCATCAGCACGACCTGGTACACATGGCTGGAACAGGGCCGGGATGTCACTTGCTCTCCAGCGAGCCTGTCGCGCATTGCCACAGCCCTGCAAATGTCTTCCACAGAAAGGCGTTATCTTTTCACGCTTGCTGAACTCCGCGATCCGCACCAGATCACCCCTTCAGTCGCAACGCCAAACGCATTGCTGAACCTGCCCAAACAAATCAAAAGCCCGGCATACCTGCTTGACCCGCTCTGGAATGTTCTGAGTGCCAATGATCCTGCCAGAGACCTCTTCACAGGCTGGATGGACAGCCCTGAGCCCAACCAGCTCCGATATGTTTTCCTGAACCCTGAGGCGAAAACATTCCTGACGAACTGGCCCGACCGCTCAAGACGCCTGCTCGCAGAATTCCGCGCTGACACAGCCCACCTTGCCAGAACCACGGCGTTTCAGTCCCTGACCTCTGCCCTTCAGGCTGAAAGCCAGGAGTTTCTCCATTTCTGGCAGGACCAGCGTGTTCTCCCCAGAGAAGGCGGCCAACGCAGCTTCCAGCATCCAGTCCGTGGAGTGTTGAACTACGAACAGATAACTCTCACCCCCGCAGAACACACAGGGTATAAACTTGTCATCCTGACGCCGACCGCAATTGAACAGACAAGCGCATCATGACCCCGACATTCACTCTCCATCCCGCCGATTTTTCCAACCCGCAAACGCGTGACCTTCTGGCCCTTCACCTCGCAGGAATGCACGAAAACACCCCAGCCGGACACGTCTTCGCCCTTGACCTGTCAGGCCTCATGGCACCTGAAATCGAAGTCTGGACTGTCCATCGACAGGATCGCGTAGCCGGAATCGGCGCACTCAAACGCCTGAACGATCAGGCAGGCGAGCTCAAATCCATGCGCACACATCCTGACTTTCTGAGACAGGGCGTCGCCAGTACTCTGCTGGATCACCTTATCCACAGAGCGCGCTCTGGAGAGCTGAAAACACTCAGTCTTGAGACAGGACGTGGGCCGTCCTTTGACCCCGCTCTAGCCCTGTATCAAACCCGAGGCTTCCAACCCGGCGAAGCTTTCGGCGACTACGAGGCTTCCGAATTCAACCAGTTCTTCCATCTGACCCTCTGAACGTACGCACCAGATACAAAAAAACCGGACTGACATGCCAGCCCGGTTCCAAACGCATCCCTCAGAACGGGATTTCGTCATCCAGATCGTTATCCGGCGGCGCATCCCAGCCACCACCCCGGTTACCACCGCCAGACGACCCACCTGAACGGCCGCCATCATTACCGCCGCCGAAGCCACCGCCCCGGTTGCCGCCACCAAAGCCGCCTCCGTTGCTGTTTCCACCGCCGTAAGACGAGCCGCCTCCGTCGAAGCCACCCTCGTCGCCGCCACTGCGATTGCTATCCAGCAGCACCAGTTCACCGCGGAAACGATCGATCGTCACTTCAGTCGTGTAACGCTCCTGGCCTGACTGATCGGTCCACTTCCGGGTCCGCAGTTCGCCTTCCAGATAGACCTTGCGGCCCTTGCGCAGAAAACGCTCTGCCACATCGCCCAGACGATCATTGAAGATCACGACACGATGCCATTCGGTGCGCTCCTTGCGCTCACCGCTCTGACGATCGTTCCATGTTTCGGACGTCGCAATCGTCAGATTGACGATCTTCGAGCCTGACTGCGTGTTCCGGACTTCCGGGTCCTTGCCCAGATTCCCGACCAGAATCACCTTGTTGACGCTACCTGCCATTCCGTACCAACCAATTTTCTCGAATTGTTCTTTTCATATAGGGCGTGAAAACCCATCTATAAAGTGATCTAGCACCGTTCAGGCGCGTTGCGAACACAATTGCCTTTTCTGCACATCCCGGGGTCTTCGTGAGCTTTCCAGACAATCATTCGATCCGTGTCCGTGGCGCACGCGCCCACAACCTCAAGAATATCGACGTCACAATCCCTCGTGACTCGCTCACGATCATCACGGGCCTGTCCGGCTCGGGGAAATCTTCGCTCGCGTTCGATACAATCTACGCAGAAGGCCAGCGCCGCTACGTTGAAAGCCTCTCGGCCTATGCCCGCCAGTTCCTCGAACTGATGGGCAAACCAGACGTGGACTCCATCGAAGGGCTCTCCCCCGCCATCTCGATCGAGCAGAAAACCACTTCAAAAAACCCCCGCTCGACCGTCGGTACGATCACGGAGATCCACGACTATATGCGTCTGCTCTGGGCGCGCGTGGGTATTCCCTATTCTCCTGCCACTGGCCTGCCCATCGAAGCCCAGACCGTCAGCCAGATGGTGGATCGGGTCATGTCGCTCCCGGAAGGCATGCGCCTGATGCTGCTCGCTCCGGTCGTCCGGGACCGGAAAGGCGATTGCAAACGCGAGCTCGCAGAACTGTCCCGCAAGGGCTTCACCCGCGTCAAAATAGACGGTGAGCTTTACGAAATCGCCGAAGCCCCGGAACTGAACCGCAAAACCCGCCACAACGTGGAAGTGGTTGTGGACCGGATCGTCGTCAAACCCGATCTGGAATCCCGCCTGGCTGACAGCTTTGAAACCGCCCTCGAACTCTCCGATGGTCTCGCCTACGCCGAGGAAGTCAAACGCGCTGACGACAAGGCCGCCCCGGCCCACATCGTTTTCTCGTCCCGCTTCGCCTGCCCGGTCTCAGGCTTTACGATTGAAGAGATCGAGCCACGCCTGTTCTCCTTCAACGCGCCAATGGGCGCATGCCCAACCTGCGATGGTATCGGAACAGAAACGCATTTTGATGCCAATCTGATCGTCCCGGATGACAGCCTGACACTTGCCGAAGGCGCCATTGCCCCATGGAAAGGCGCCAGCACCGATTGGTACGACCAGACGCTTGCCGCCCTCGCCCGTCACTGCGGCGACACCATGAATACACCATGGAGCGACCTGAAAGCCGAAACGCGCGACCTGATCCTCAACGGTTCCAAAGAAGCGATTGCCATTCCCTATCGCGATGGCAACAAAGTCCACACCGTAACCAAGCCTTTCGAAGGCGTGCTGAAAAACCTCCGCCGCCGCATGGCCCAGACGGACAGCATGTGGGTGCGGGAAGAACTGTCGCGCTACCAGTCCGAAAAACCCTGTCACGTCTGCCATGGCGCGCGCCTGAAACCAGAAGCACTCTGCGTGAAGGTCAATGACCTGAACATCGCCGAAGCCTCGGACATGCAGATCCGCAAGGCACTCGACTGGTTCTCAGGCGTCGAAGCAACCCTGACACCTCAGCGGGCCGAAATCGCCCGCCGCATCCTCCGCGAAATTACGGACCGCCTGCACTTCCTCGATGATGTGGGTCTGGACTACCTGACGCTTTCCCGAGGATCGGCCACGCTGTCCGGCGGTGAAAGCCAGCGCATCCGTCTGGCTTCCCAGATCGGCTCCGGCCTGACCGGTGTCCTATATGTGCTGGACGAACCTTCCATCGGGCTGCACCAACGCGACAACGAGCGCCTTCTCGGCACACTGGAACGCCTCAAGCGCCTCGGGAACACGGTCATCGTCGTCGAACATGACGAGGACGCCATCCGGGCTGCCGACTACCTGATCGACATGGGGCCGGGTGCCGGCACGCGGGGCGGAAACGTCATCGCCACAGGCACCCCCAAAGAAGTGGCCAAGAACAAGGACAGCCTGACGGGCGCCTACCTATCAGGCCGAAAGTTCATCCCCGTCCCGGAAAACCGTCGCACATCTGACAAAACGCTCACTCTCGTCGGCGCCAAGGGCAACAACCTCAAAGACCTGACCGTCGATTTCCCACTCGGCACATTCATTGCCGTAACGGGCGTATCAGGCGGCGGCAAATCTACGCTGGTTGTTGATACGCTCTACAAGGCCCTATCCAGACAGCTCATGAAGTCGAGCCAGTCCCCGTTACCCTATGACCGTCTGGAAGGCGTGGACAATCTCGACAAGATTATCGAGATCGACCAGTCGCCCATCGGGCGTACACCGCGCTCCAATCCCGCCACCTATACGGACCTGTTTGCCCCTATCCGAGACTGGTTCGCCGAACTGCCGGAATCCAAAGCGCGCGGCTACAAACCCGGCCGCTTCTCCTTCAATGTGAAGGGCGGCCGTTGCGAAGCCTGTCAGGGCGATGGCGTCCTGAAAATCGAAATGCACTTCCTGCCGGACGTGTTCGTCACCTGTGACACCTGTAAAGGCGCGCGTTACAACCGTGAAACACTGGAAGTGAAGTTCCGCGGCAACTCCATCGCAGACGTGCTGGCCATGACTGTGGACGAGGCGCTCCCCTTCTTCCAGGCCGTCCCGAAAATCCGTGATCGTCTGGCCATTCTCCAGCAGGTTGGCCTCGGTTACGTCGCTCTCGGCCAGCAGGCAACTACGCTTTCAGGCGGTGAGGCCCAGCGCGTCAAACTTTCCAAGGAACTCGCCAAACGCGCAACCGGCCGCACGCTCTACATCCTCGATGAGCCAACGACCGGCCTGCATACGGAAGACGTTCGCAAGCTGCTTGAAGTACTCCACGCACTCGTCGATCAGGGCAATACCGTTCTGGTCATCGAACACAATCTGGAAGTCATCAAAACGGCAGACTGGCTGATCGACATCGGACCGGAAGGTGGAGACGGTGGTGGCAATATCGTTGCAGCCGGAACACCGGAAGATATCGCGGCCTGCAAAGCCAGTCACACTGGGCGCTTCCTCGCCCCCCTCCTGAACGCGCCTGACGTCCGCCAGCCACGCGTCACAACCGCAGTCATTACGGCTCAGAACATGATCGACGCTCTACCGCCCCGAAAAGCCAAAACCAAACCGACAGCAGAGAAGCCAACCCGAGGCCGACCAAAAAAGACGAAAACGCCTGCATGATGGGACTGGTCCGGCTCGCTCCCACGGGAAAGAGCCGATTACCCCACCCCGAGCACCATCAATAGCCCAGCCGTCAGAAACACAAGCCCATTGAAGACGCCATGACAAAGGGCCGTAGTCCAGAACGGACTAACCCCTTCTGTCACCTCGGCACGCCGGTAGCAGAGATAAAGGCAGGTTCCACCAACTACGCCCGTACAAAGCGCGGTCAGAAAACTGCGATGAAAATGAGCCCCACCGTAATGGGCCCACACACGCAATCCACGCCAAACCGGGCGCAAAAGCTTTGCCGCCAAACAGTTTGTCTACGACCCAAATGGGAATCCAGAAGTTCAGAAGGGTCTCGACAACAGGCGCCAGCAAAACGGCTGATAGAACCAGCGCGACTGGATTAAGATCGGTGTCAGAATGTTCAGGCTGCCACCCAGCCCAGTCGATCAAGATATGCAGAGGGACAGAGAGCAGAAGCCCAATCGCGGCATAGCGGAATGCAATCCTCCCACTGACCGGAAATGCCAGATCCTGCTCCCCCTGCACGCCCGTATCCTGCATCAGGGAACATGACCCGGAACATGGTCTTCATAGACCGACCAGTGTCCCGCCAGTTCATGCACGACAACACTTCCCACACGCCATGCTGCTTCATAAGCTGGCAGACCATCGCCCGAATACTCTTCCGACACAGTCTCATACGCCTTCCGCCCCTTTGGCGGCAGCGTGTAGTTGGACGCCGTCCGGAGAACCATCAATCGCTGGAAATCTGCTTTCTTCATCCGGTCCAGACGCACCATCGCTGATGCAATCGCGGAATCCTCCATGTTACTCATGGCGAACACGCCCTGAGCGTTCGTGAACATCTTCACCCAGTCCCGCGCGTACTGGTTCAGATAATGCCCATGCCAGTAGAGATCAGACGCAAAACTGTCTCCCTGAATAACGGAAGGCGCTTTCACCGCCGCTGGATACTCGGCCCATCCCTTGGAATAAGCCCGCATCTCCGGCGTATCCATAAGCTTCACCGTCTGCGTGCGCTCCCACGCCCAGTGCGAAAGCCCAGCATTCAGCGGAAAGACAATCGGATATCCAGCATTCGGCCCATGCTCCTGATCCGACCCCTCAAGCGTTCCAGGCCGCACCGCGCCAGCCGCGTAAACGCCGTAAGGCCAGTCTTTCGGCACTTCACGCATATCGATGGACTGCGCCACATCATTCACAACATACCGCGCCCACGCTGCTGACCCAACGGACATGACCTGTGGATCAGCCCCGGCAATACCGGTCACCAGCCAGTACGCTTTCGTCAGATCAAACCGCGGGTCCATGCCCAGCGCCATAATAGATGGCCCGGCATTCACCAGCGTCATCCCCGTCACAATCGCAATTTCGGTATGTTCCGGATTGGTGAGAATATCATGTACGCCCCCCGGAAACGCCACATGTTCCGTCAAATGTTCCCGCTCGGCCCAGAGCTGAAGCTCCCCTGACTGATCGCCGGTATCCGCCCCCTTCTCGAAGGTCGTCACAACCACAACCCGGACAGGCCAGGGCTTCTGTGCAAATGCTACGGCGGGAAGCGCCATCATTCCGGCACAAACCAGTCCAGCCCAACGAAACATCTTCACCATCACACCGCCTCAGCCGTTTTCATTACGACTTCAGAAAAATCAGCAGAAGCGCGGGCAGGTCAAGTCATTCCCCCACCTTTTTCGCAGCTCTAACGGTTTGTCATTCCTGGAATAGCCTCAGGACCCCAGATGTTCTTTCCCTCGCTTACGCGCCAGCATCTCCTGACGTTCACGCGAAGCATAGCGCTGGCGTTGTTCTTCCGTACGCTCATTATGACAATGCGGGCAGGACACGCCCTGTACGAACAGCGGAGACGCCTTGTCCTTCTCACTGACAGGACGACGGCAGGCATGACAGACATCGTAACTGCCGATTTCCAGACCATGCTTCACCGAAACACGCTGATCGAACACAAAGCATTCGCCTTCCCAGAGGCTTTCTTCTTCAGGAACGGTCTCCAGATATTTCAGAATGCCGCCCTTGAGATGATAAACTTCATCCAGCCCTTCGGCCTTCACAAAAGACGTGGATTTCTCACAGCGAATACCACCCGTGCAGAACATGGCAATCTTCGGCACCTTGCCCTTTGCCTCAAGCTCTTTGCGCCGATTGCGGAACCACTCGGGGAACTCACGGAATGACCGCGTCTTGGGATCTTCCGCTCCCTTGAACGTCCCAATCGCCACTTCATAATCATTGCGCGTATCAATGATGATTGTCTCCGGATCGGAGATCAACGCATTCCATTCAGCAGGATCAAGATACTGCCCAACATCCTTGCGAGGATCGATATTCGGCTGCCCCATGGTGACGATCTCTTTCTTGAGCCGTACCTTCATGCGCCGGAATGGCAGTTCGGGAGCCCGGGATTCCTTGATCTCCAATTCCTCACAACCCGGCAGAGCGCGGATATGCTCCAGCACACGCTCCATGCCCTCATCAGAACCCGCAATGGTGCCATTAATGCCTTCCGGGGCCAGCAATAGAATACCTTTGATCCCCTCCTGTTCGCACACCTGCTGTAAAGGCTCCCGCAAAGCGGAAACATCCTCGAACGGCGTAAAATTATAAAGCGCGACGATACGGATCGGCGGAAGGACATCAGACACGGGAGGCGACCATCCAGCTCTGCGACCGCAGGCAAACCCACGATCAGGTGACAATACGCCCTGCCAATATCAGGCTCCCGCCTTCAATTCCAGAAAACTCCTGATTGTCGCGGTCAGACAGCCGTTTCCATCATCGGCAACCCCTCATCCTTGATAAGACGCTTGAGAGTATGAATGACCTGAGCCCCGGTAATCAAACGGGTACATTCAAACTGCCTGTCAGTCCCTTTATGCCGTGGGCACCAGAAGAAATCCTGATGATCGAACTGATGCTTCGGGTCATTCCAGCAGGAATTGCAGGTGTGCCAATTGATGATGCGGTACGGCGTGGCAAATTCGTTGTCCGGATGCGTGAAACCGGAAATCATCACAACCGGCGTCCCTGCCGCATGCGCCAGCCATGCCAGACCGCTGGAAAGGCCGATAAAGAAACTGGCATGTTTCAGCCAGCGCGCGCGCTCCGACAGAGGCCGGTTGCCCGTCTCATCCTCGGCTCCATGAGGAATATGATTGTACACATACCCCGTCCCATGAAACGTCTTCTGATCAATACAGATCACGCGATACCCTGAAGCCTTCAGAAACGCGATGACCTCCTGCCAGCCTGCCGGATTGTTCCAGTATTTGCACTGCGTACTGGCCTGCGTGGCAATGACAACATACGGTCCCTCGATGGGAGGCGTATCGCCATCCTGAATCGTGATGGGTGGCGGAGTGTCATCCCAGGGATTAACCCCCAGAATATAGGCCGCCGTCCGATGCAGGCCGACATGACGGAAATCCGTCGGCTGATGCGTGAACTCGGTGTCTGTAAAGAACAGGCCGATATTATAGCTGGCGTAGAACCCCGCCGTGAAATCCTTGTTCGCCTTGGCCTCATCATGACCCACAAGCGTGATGTCCGGGTTAGCTTCCTTGACGAGCGGTAGGATCACGTCCGCAACAGAACACGTCACCTTGGCGCCACTTTCCTGCGCCAGTCGCAGAACCGCAGGCAACCAGGCAATGGTATCGCCAAGCGTTCCAACAGGAAGCTGCACCAGCACATGCTTCCCCTCCAGAGACAGTTCATGATGCAGCACGTCTTCACGGCTGCCATCCGGCTTTTCCAACCAGACATCAATCAGAAAGGGGACGAAAAACTTCTTGGTCGAGGCGACTATGCCGCCCTTGAGGCGGGCATCGAACAGAATATTTCCCGTAGCATAGTCCGACAACCGGACGTGCCACTGACCAACCTCAGGGACAATGTCAGGCACCATAACCCGCGCCCCATCATTGAAGTCAAAGCGCACGCCCTGACCACCTTCGACGACCGGAACAGGAGACACTGCAAAATACGGACTTTTCTCTGCCGCTCCGCCTACAGAGAGAACGTTTACAGCTGAAGACGTAAGTGCCGACATCTCCGCAGGCACAGGAAGCACATCAGGCATCAGTCAAGGCCCCCTTAAAATGACTGGAAATTTCACAACAGAAAATTCATTTTTTGTACTGCAACGTCAAAAGAACCTGCTCTAAAAAAATAAATATCCGATACCAATTCATTTGTTTCAGAAAACCATATCCAAGGAAACTGGAATACCCCTGCACAATATCCAGGCCATCACATGAAATCACCCGACTCCCTCGCAATCGTTTCCTGATCTGAAATGCTGTGCAATAGGAGAACCATTATGACCGATCATACTGCCATCCGCGGCCCTTTCCTGACATTCCACGCAGACCCGTTCACGGTCGACCCCATGGATGCTGTTACCTATCAGTCTGACGGTCTGATCCTGTGTACCGGCGGAATCATTACTGCAGCAGGCGCCTGGAATGATCTGAAAGATCAACTTCCAGATGATGTCATGGTCGATCATTATCCAGACTGTCTGATTTCCGCCGGGATGGTGGACACTCACGTCCATTACCCGCAGCTTCCTGTCATCGCCTCCTATGGCGAGCAGCTTCTCGAATGGTTGGAAACCTACGTTTTCCCTGCCGAAGCCCGTTACGCCGACATCACCTATGCTCGTAAAGTCGCCCGAATCTTCCTGAAAGAGCTCCTTCGCGTCGGCACCACGACTGCAGCTGTGTACTGCACAGTTCACCCAGAGTCCGTAAACGCCTTCTTCGAAGAATCCGAGCGTCTCAATACCTGCATGATCGCAGGGAAAGTCCTGATGGACCGGAATGCTCCGGACAATCTGCGAGATACAGCCCAGTCAGGCTACGACCAGTCCGCCGCCCTTATAGAACGCTGGCATGGTCGTGGACGTCAGCTCTACGCCGTAACGCCCCGTTTTGCTCCGACCAGCACGCCTGAACAACTTGAGCTGGCAGGCTCGCTTCTGGCCACACAGTCCGATCTGTTCATGCAGACCCACCTGCTGGAAAACCAGTCTGAAATCAAATGGGTTAAAGAACTGTTCCCAAACCGGACATCCTATCTGGATGTATACGATAAAGCTGGCCTGCTACGCCCACGCGCTATTCTGGCACATGGCGTACACGCTCATGAAAAGGACTTTCAGCGCTGTTATGATACAGGCTGTTCAATCGCTCATTGCCCAGGCTCGAACCAATTCCTTGGAAGTGGATCTTTTCCACTGTTCAAAGCCCTAAAACCGGAACGCCGCGTCAAAATCGGGCTTGGAAGCGACGTAGGAGCGGGCCCTTCCCTGTCGCTACTTCAGGTGCTGTCAGACGGCTATAAAGTCGCGCAAGGCCTGGAAACAAAGCTGCATCCCGCACAGGGTCTCTGGCTAGCCACAGCAGGCGGTGCCCAGTCCCTTGGGTTGGACAACCAGATCGGCGCCATCAGGCCCGGCCTGCATGCCGACCTTTGCGTGTTTGACCCTACGGCCACACCTTTAGGAAAAATCCGAACCCAGACAGCCGAAAGCCTGTCAGACATTCTGTTCGCCCTGACCATGCTGGGCGACGATCGAAGCGTGCAGGCGACCTATGTCGCTGGACAGAAACTCCATATCCGGAACTGATTCCCGGCCGACAATCAGGCCAAGCCACCTGAGAAAGCGGAGTTCTCCCCTTTCTCAATCCTCAACAGACAATCCCATAAGAATACGCTCATCCGGCAAGTCTGCTGGAACAATCTCAGCATCCGGATCAATGGCCAATGTCCGTCGAACATTGAACAGCAGATTCAGGAAAATCGCTGACAGTGCTCCAAGCGTAATCCCGCTTCCGAACACGATCTGTGCCCAGACTGGGAACGTATCCGAAATATGGGGCTGCGCTGTCGCCAACATTCCAAGACCGATACTGGTTCCAACAATAATGACATTGCTTTGACGGTTGAAATCCACCCGCGTCAGCGTCTGCACGCCAACAACCGCCACCGTCGCAAACATCGCCAGCGCCGCGCCACCCAGCACAGGTGATGGAACAGCCGCCACAATTGCCCCGAGCTTTGGCAGGCACCCCAGCAGCATCATGATGACAGCCGCAGACGCCACAACCCAGCGACTTTTTACGCCCGTCATCCGAACCAGACCGACATTTTCCGCAAAGCAGGTATAGGGAAAAGAATTGAAGACCCCGCCTAGCAGCGTTGCAATCCCATCAGCCCGCAGCGTCCGCGCAATATCCTCGCGGGTAATGGTTTTCCCAACGATTTCACCCGTCGCATAAACATTGCCGATCGTCTCCACCATGGTGATGACCATAACGATCACCATGGAGAGGATAGGTACGATATGGAAAACCGGCGTCCCGAAAAAAAACGGCTGCGTAATGGACACGAGCGGCGCAGACGCTACACCCCCAAAATGCGCATCCCCCATCAGCCAGGCTGCCAACGTCCCTACACAAAGCCCGATCAACACGGCAATTGTTGAAATAAATCCGCGGAACACACGTTGCACGACCAGAATGCTCGCCAACGTCCCCAACCCGTAGCATAAACTCCGTAGCGGAACCCGATCCTGCACCAGACCCGGACCATGGCCGGATACGATGTCATTCGCGGCTACCGGAAGAAGCGCCAGACCAATCACGAGAATGATCGACCCCGTCACCACAGGCGGAAAAAATCGAACAAGTTTTGCAAAATGCGGCGCTAGCAGCAGCGTCACAATACCCGCAACTATGACAGCCCCATAGATCGACAGCAGCCCTGGTGTTCCACCACCAACAGCAGAGCCAATGGCGATCATCGGCCCAACCGCCGTAAACGTTACTCCCTGCAACAGAGGCAAACGAACACCCACCGGACCAAACCCGACAGACTGCAACAGAGACGCAATCCCACAGGTAAAAAGGTCCGCATCAATCAGATGAATCAGCGTTTCCTGTGGCAAATGCAAAGCCCCCGCCACAAGGATCGGCACAATCACCGCTGCTGAATAAAACGCAAGAATATGCTGGAAACCATAAGCCCCCAGACGCCAGAGCGGAAGCTTCTCATCAACCGGATGCACCGCAGAAGAATCAGAGGCCATCAGATCTCAACTTCCACGGTAGGTGGAATATCCGTATGGCGCAGCAAGCAGAGGAACATGCGCATGCACGCCCTCCCCCAGACCGAACACAATCGGGACAACATCCAGAAAAGGCGGATCAGACAGCACATGCCCCGCCGCCCGGAAATACGCACCAATCTCGAACTCCAGACGATAGGTGCCGCGCTCCAGCGGGATCTCCCGCAAAGCAGGACAGCGCCCATCGTGGTCCGTCACGCCTTCGAAAAGAACAGCGTCTTCCTGAAAAAGACGGAAAGCCACCCCAGCCGCCGGACGACCCGAAACCGTATCCAGAATATGCGTGGATAATGAGCTCATGATGTCACCAGATCTTTCAGTCTCAACCCTGCAATCGCATCAATCTGCGAGAGAGCCTCTTTCAGTTCCGCCTCGGGCGTCCCGCCCAGACGACGTTCCATTTCATCCATGATGACCGTCTTGGCCACCTGACCCGGCGCTGCAACTTTGCGCACGCAGATCACAAACGGCATCAAGAACGCCTTCCCATAGGTCGCATTCAGCGTCTTGAACCGCTCGTACTCCGCAGGCGTCAGACGATCCAGCCCGGCAGAGGCCTGCTCGGATGCAGACTCCGCCGTCAGATCCGGATCAATCCCCGCACGATGCCCAAGCTCAGGATGCGCCCGAACCAGTGCCAACTGAGCCTCCTCGCCCGCATTCCGCACAACGTCAGAAAACGTCGCAAGCATGGCGTCCACATCCGCAAATGGCCGCGCTGCCAGAGCCCCTTCAGCCACCCAGGGCGAATGCTCGTAAAGTCCACCAAACGTCTGGACGAAAACATCCGGCGTCAGACCATTCACATCAGAAATCTTCATGCCGGATGCACACTCATCCAGTGCCGGGCAATATCAAGCCGGGACGCAACCCAGACATCCTCATGGGACGCCACATGTTCCAGAAAACGCTGAAGCGCCAGTGCACGCGCAGGCTTACCGGCCAGGCGGCAATGCAACCCAATGGACATCATACGCCCCCCTTCCGCATACAGCATGTCAAACGCATCCCGCAGATACCGGAAGAACTGCTCGCCCTCGGTAAAACCATTGAGCGCCGCAAACTTCATGTCATTTGCATCAAGCGTGTAAGGCACGATCAACTGCGGCTTGCCATGGGTACGATCATAGTACGGCAGATCATCCGCATAAGAATCGGCATCGTAAACAAAGCCGCCGTCTTCCACGACTAGGCGGGCAGTGTTCGGGCTGGTACGGCCCTGATACCACCCCAACGGACGCTCCCCGACCACTTCGGTATGAAGCGCAATCGCCTCACGGATATGCTCGCGCTCCACGTCTTCCGGGAAATCCTGATAATCAATCCAGCGCAGACCGTGCGTGGCAATTTCCCAGCCGCTTTCCTTCATGGCCGCCACCGCATCCGGATTGCGCGCCAAAGCCTTGGCAACACCGAACACGGTTGTGGTCATGCCAGCCTTTTCAAACAAGCGATGCAAACGCCAGAATCCAGCGCGACTCCCGTACTCGTAAAGGCTTTCCATCTGCGCACAACGCGCGCCAACGATGGATTTCGTCCCGACCATTTCAGACAAGAAAGCCTCAGACCCTGCATCTCCATGCAGAACCGAGTTTTCAGCACCCTCTTCATAGTTGATGACGAACTGAACCGCGATCCTTGCACCATTTGGCCACTTCGGATCAGGCGGCGTTCGGCCATAACCAATCATGTCACGGGGATAGGTATTCGTGCTCATCTGTGCTGCCTCATCAAACCGTTGGCGGATCAAGGCTAATCAGTTCTTCCGTGTCATAGGACAGCAGACTCTCCAGATGCTTCTCGCCATCCTCAACAAACAGATCACGCGCAATACCGCGTGTCAGCTTCTCAACGCCAAAGCGCATACCACTGATGGACGCCCCTGAAAGACCCATGCTGGGCATGGATGCAAACGTAAAGTTGTAGATTGCCGCCAGCATCGGTGCCTTCGGATCGGCCGGATCTTTTGGCAAAAACTGGAAACGCTGGCCCAGATACGGATGGCTGGACAGAAGCGTGCTTTCCTCTCCTTCCGGCGGCGTAAAATGATCGCTCCACAGCATCACGGAATCTGCAAAATCCTGTGTCTCCGGACGGTGCTTCAGATCAATCGAGAAGCCTGTTCCGATAATAAGGAAGTCGAAGCGCATCTCGCCATTGGGTGTTTCCACCACGACCTCGTCACCGTCCATCCGCGCAGACGTCCAGGGCGCACCCGGATGGAAAGCGAAATTCTCATGCTTGCGGCAGCGCCAGAACGTATCCTGCGGCGGCGGCTGGTTCAGATTGTAGATGCAGCGCATGAAGCGCCAGCGGGTCAGGTCCGGCAGTTCTGAAAAATGTGCAAGAAAGCCTGCATTTTCCATCCAGCGATACGGGTTGATCGCTGGAATCTTCGTACGGCGCAGACACAGATCCACACGCCCCACACCGGATTCCAACGCCGTCGCAGCATTGTCAAAAGCAGACGCACCAGCACCCAGAACGCCGATCCGCTTACCCTTCAGGGCTGCGAAATCAATATCTTCATGCGTATGAGCATAAACCGACTTCGGAAGGTTCTTCGAAATAAACGGCGGGACAAACCATGTGCCACCACCATCAATCCCCGTAGCCAGAACCATCCGACGCGCCCAGCGCTTCGTCTCGACACCGGCAACATTCCGGAATGTCAGACGCAGCAGGCCGTCCGTCCACTCCACATGCACCAGTTCCTGGTCGTTGACGACTGGCAGCTCAAGCGTGTCACGCACCCAGTCCAGATAAGACTGCCAGTCGTGCCGCGAAATCTTGTCGAGCGACTGCCAGGCCTCCTTGCCATACCGCGCTTCATACCAGGACTGCGGCGTCAGATTGGGAATACCCAGATCCGGCCCCGTGACGTGTTTTGGCGTCCGTAGCGTAATCATCCGGGCAAACGTCACCCACGGGCCTTCCCCACCCTTCGATGCCCGCTCGAAAATCTGCACATTCGTCACACCCTGACGACGCAACCCGAAACAGGTCGTCTGACCGCCCTGGCCGCCGCCGATAATGGCAACGTCCAGAACGTCTTCCCCATATTTCTGAACCGGAATATTCCAGTTTCCCGTCGCATACCTGATCTTTGCCAGATCCTCATGAACCTGCGCCGAAAGGGTGACCAGGCCGTCAGTCGGGGAGGGGGGAAGGGTCATGAATCTCTTATCCTAAAGAACAGGCACAGGATCGTGGTCTTTCATAAGGAATGACCAGAGTTTCTTCCTGTGTCAAAATGACAGGATTCACCTGCCTCTCTGAAGTGTTTCATAGAGGGGTATTCTCGTATATCTCAGAAAAACGTCCCTGCCGTTCTCGAAAAAAGAGCGTATCTCCATGCCGGTTTTTTCACGCTTCCTCCGTTACTTCCTGTCCGTTGCCCAATACGGCTCGATCCGGAAGGCCTCCGAACATCTCCGGATCGCGGCATCTGCCATCGACCGGCAGATCCTTCACGGTGAGGAAGCTCTCGGCACCCCGCTTTTCGAGCGCCTGCCCAGCGGCCTGCGCCTGACAGCCGCCGGCGAGCTTCTCTATACAAACGGCAAGCAATGGATGCGGGAAATGCAGGAAGTCCGCACACAGCTTGAAGATATGCGCGGATTAAGACGTGGCCAGGTCGATATTGCCCTCCCAGATGCTCTGACGACCGGCTTCCTCCCGCGCATCCTGAAAGACCTGCGCAAAAGCCACCCCGGCATTACAATCTGCACGCATGTTCTGGACAACGCTGTCATTCAACAGGCACTCATCAGTGGAGAAGTGGACTTCGCACTCCTCCTCAACCCCACACAGGCCCGTGGCCTGCTGGTTCGAACCCATATCGACTACCCGCTAGGCTTCATATGCCTGCCAGATCATCCGGTCGCTCAACAAAAAAGCGCACGATTTAGCATCTGTGCAGAATATCCGATGGTCATGCCTCAGCAGCCACTCGCCCTGCAAAGACAAATCGAAATTCTGGAAATCGACAGCAATGTCAGCGTTCAACCGGTCGCCGCGTCCGACAATATCCAGATGATCAAGTCTCTGGTTCTGGAAGGTGTGGGATTGGGAATTCTCAGCATGCTGGACGTCATGAAAGAAGTAACAAGCGGCGAACTGGCGTTCGTTCCCATTTCTAACCGGGATGTCTCCCCCCTGACGCTCGCTCTTTGCGTCGATCAGGCCCGCCAGCTTTCCGGCGCCGCACGGTTGGTCATTGCCGAGGTCGAAAAAACATTCCTGGCGCCATTGGAAACATAACACCTCATCACGCTGAACGGCAGGTCAGCCTCCGCGTTAGGAGCGACAGGCACACGCCAGCATACATGAGGAACAGACAATGTTTTCCTTCAGGACACTCTCTGCCGCAGCCTTGATCTGTACTCTGGCAGGAGGCTCCGCCCTCGCGCAGACGGGCAACGACGTTCGCATCATTCCGGGCGCCGACGCCGTAGCTTGGCAACCAGCACCGCCCATGTTCCCAAGCGGAACGCGCATGTCTTTCCTCTATGGCTCCGCTGACAAAGCCGGACCATTCACCCTGCGCGTCATGATCCCGGCAGGCTCTGTCATCCCGCCCCATACCCACAATATGGACGAAATGCTGACTGTTATCGGCGGCAGTATCCACCACTATATCGGTCCAGCGATCACAACAGATCAGGACAAGGTTCTAACGGCAGGCGGTTTCGTCCATCTGCCTCCCAATGTCCCACACGCCCTGAAAGCCGGAACCCAGGGGGCCATCGTGCAGGTCTCTGGCACAGGTCCATTCACCATGACCTACGTCAACCCGCAGGACGACCCGCGTCACACCAACCGCTAAACCACAAAAAAGCCCTGCTCCCGAAGAAAGCAGGGCTTTTCCCGTTACTGATCCCAACCGAGCAATCAGTGACCAATAATATCCAGAACCATACGCGGCGTCAGGATCTGGGGCAGAACAACTTCCGCACCATGCTTTGGCGGATAGTAGACATATAGCGGCACGCCATCCCGTCCATGAGCCTTCAGATAGGCCGAAATACCGGCATCCCGGTTCGTCCAGTCTCCTTTGAGATAAGCAACATGCCGTTCGGAAAACGCCTGACGAACGGATGCAGTATCCAAAGCAACACGCTCGTTCACCATACAGGTAATGCACCAGGACGCTGTCATATCCACAAAGACAGGCTTTCCATCAGCTCTCAGATCAGCAAGGACCTTGTCCGAAAACGGCTGAATAAGATTATCCGCAGAAGTCATTGTCGTCGAAGCAGCGGAAACCGGCTCGGCCAGACTCCGCGCCAGAACACCCCCGCAGACAACCATGCACAGTACAGCCACAACCCGGCAGAACAGCACCGTTCCGCGCCCACCTTCACGCATCGCCCGATGCTGCCCCATTCCATAAATCCAGGCGGCAAAACCCAGCAGCACCAACCCACCGCCAGCAACCACAACGAAATTCGTGCCACGCTCGATCGTCGCAACCCACAGAAGCCACACACAGGTCGCAAGCAGCGGGAAGGCCAAAGCCTGTTTCAACACACCCATCCAGGCCCCCGGCTTCGGCATCCGGGAGGCCAACCCCGGAACGCTCGCCACAAGAACATAAGGCGCGGCCAAACCAAGCCCCATCGACAGGAACACGAGAAGCCCCATCAAAGGCGGTCCGCCCAGGGCTCCTGCAATGGCAACGCCCATAAATGGTGCGGTACAAGGTGTTGCAACAATCACAGCCAGAAGGCCTGTCAGCATATCACTCGCATGACCTGCGCCATGAGGATGCAACTGCGCCAGACGCCCTGCACTGATTTCAAAAACGCCCAGCAGATTGAGCGCCATGCCGAACAGCAACCAGCAAACACCCACCACAAACCCGGCAGACTGGAACTGGAAACCCCACCCGGCCGCAGACCCCGCAATGCGCAGCCCGATCATGACGATTCCAAGAGCAGCAAACGCCCCCGTTACGCCCAGCGTGTAAAAGAAAGCACTCTGAAGATGCACACTACGTCCTACTCCGCCCATTCTGGCCAGAGACAGGGCTTTCATGGCCAGAACCGGGAAAACACAGGGCATGAGGTTCAGGATTAGGCCACCGACAAAAGCAAAAGCCAGAACCCGGAACCAACCTGCGCCTGTCGGAACGGCATCCGCAGAAACAGGCGCGGATGAAGTGGTCGGAACGGCCGCAACCACACCAACTGTTTGACTTGCTGAAATTTCGATCGGACTTTCCTGTCCCGCCTCATCTTTCAGAACGACCAACCCTTTAAGGGGCTGATCACGATGAGCCGTCTTCAGGAATTTCAACTGCAAGGACAGCAGCCCGTCTTTCACCTTGAAAGGCTGAGAGACGACCTGATCGATTACCCCTCCCTCAGCAGGCAGGAACCACGCATCGGAAACCGCCGCAGGAGACAGGCCCTTGCCCTCCAGCGTCAAAAGTCCATCCGCAGACACTTTCGCCTCGAACGGAGACGGAATTGGCATCTTCGCATCAACAGCCTGAAACAGACCCGCCTGTGCCCCAGCAGGGGCTGCCCCTTCCGCAGCGGGAAGATTTAACGTGAAGTCACCACTTTCGGGAATGCAGACTTCCGCGCAGACAAGCCATTCAGCATGGGCGTGCAGCGTCGTTGGTCCTGTCCCCTGCAGGGCCAGATCGGCAGGCAGCAACACATCTCCGACATAAGCGTAGGACATAAGACCGCCCTCGCTCAGACGCACAGGCATCGGCCAGTGAATCGTGGATGTCTTGCCGGTCGCGCTGCCCTGCGCCGTCACATCGAGTGTCGGTGTGTCGCCTGCATCGCCGGGATTGAGCCAGTATGTGTGCCAGCCGGGCTTGAGCTGAAGTCTCAACCCAACCCGCAGCTTCTGATCCGGACCAACGGCATCCCTGTCCGTGACCAGCGTTGCCGTATCATTGGCAGAAGCCACCGCAGGGCTTTCTGCCGCAAAAGACGGCTCACTGGTTCCCAGACCACATATCCCTACCGCTAGCAGGGCCAACAGACTTAATACGCGACGCAAGGCAGTCTCATTCCCTCAGGATAAAACAGGACAGCCTGCATAACACTCTGTGTCAGAGAAAACAGCGCCTTTTCGTAAAACAGGACCAATTAAATCCTGTTTTACGTCGTCTCCCTCAGGGAATCAGTTTTTCAGCCCGCAAACGTTCGAACAGATCGAAGAAAGAGTCCGGCGTGTATTGCCACCCCTCAAAACCCGCCAAGCGGCTCTTGGAAAGATCCGTCACACACTCGACAGGCCGCCCCAGATCCGCATCCGTGTGCCAGGCGGAAACAAGGCGATCCATCCGCCTCTCAACCAGTCCATACGTCTCACTGATCTGCGCCCAGAGTTCTCCATCCTGAGACAGGATGTCTTCAAGAGATGTCGCATGACCCGGATAAGGCGCTGCTTCCAGCCCGAACCAGGCCGCCAGACGCGGCCAGAGCCACTTCCAACGGAACACATCTCCATTGACGACATTGAACGCCTCATTACGGCCGCCTTCAGACGTCGAAGCCCAAAGCAGCTGTCGCGCCAACTGACGCGCATCTGTCAGATCCGTCAGGCTGTTCCACTGAACATCGGAACCGGGAAAGACAAACGGGCGCCCTGTTTCGCGGCAGATCGTCGCATAAACGGCCAGCGTGCTGCCCATGTTCATCGCATTCCCAACCGCATAGCCGATAATAGTGTGCGGACGATGCACGCTCCAGGAGAAGCCATATTTCTCTGCAGCCGCATACAGCACGTCTTCCTGATCGTAATAGAAATTCGCCAGCGGAAGTCGCGGCATCTCTTCACGGAAAGGCGTCTGAGGGGGTTCACCGGAAGCATAAGCCTCAAAGGGACCAAGATAGTGCTTCATGCCCGTTGTCAGGGCTGCATGCTCCAGCTTTTCCGGAGCAGGAAGCGCCTCAAATATATTCCGAACCATCGCTGAGTTGACCCGGCAATTCTCTTCTTCCGTCTCCTGTCTGAGCCAGGAGCAGAAGAAAACATGCGTAGGCGTCAAAGTCTTCAGGGCCAATTTCAGATTTTGCAGATCCAGCAGATCCGCCGCAATCGGCAGAACACCCGCCATATCATGCCGGGGGCGACGGGCCAGCCCATAGACCGTCCAGCCTTCTGCCACGAGACGGGCAGCCAGATTTTGACCGACAATACCTGTCGATCCAACAACAAGAGCAATCCGGGACATCAGGGTCTCCTCTCCGGAAAAGTGGTTCGCCCTCCATTTGCCCCCTTGGCGAACAGACTTCCAGACGGCACCGTATTGTGCCCTGGATACCAAAAGGTTCCCATAAAATGACCCGTTCTCTGCCTAAACACTACCGACAGGCCCCCTTTGCCGAAGACTGCTCCCCAAGAAGAGTGTTGAGACTTTTCAGCGGAAAATGGACCACCATGATCCTCCACACGCTGCATCTTCTGGGTGGCCATTCCCGTCCCGGACAGCTTCAGCGCAGCATCCCGGGCCTCTCAAAAAAAATGATGACCCAGACCCTGCGAGAACTGGAAGATAAAGGACTCGTCAGCCGGCAGATCCACCAGATCATGCCCCCAAACGTGGACTACAGCCTGACACCGCTCGGAAAAATCTTCGTAGAACCTATCGAGCAACTTTATCTCTGGGGAATCGACCATGCCGATGCCCTCGAAGCCCTTGAAACAAACGAGCGTCTGGCTGGCACCACAACAGATCCACTGGAAGCAGCAGAATAGAGCATCACGTTTTGGACAGAAGGCCCCGTCCTGTGGCACTCCTGCTGGCAATGGTGCGCGCAGACGCACACACCCGTCTCCCTTTCCCCGGCCTGCTCCGGCTCCACGGTATACAAGGACATTCCAGAGCGATGTGTTCCCCTTCACGGCCCGCTCCGTCACGGACACCCCCTCGAAGGAACCACCATTCCTTCATGGCCTTCCTGATTTTTCTGACGGCTTTGTTCGCAGCCCCTTCAGCTCAGGCAGAAGCACCAACGACCAAGACTGCACCTCAGGCCACCACAACGGCTCCGCTCTCCGCGCAGGAAGCACAACAACTCCTGAATGTTCTGAACGACCCCAAGCAGCGTGACGCCTTCACACACACGCTGTCCCTCATGGCTCGCGGCATCAAAGAAACACCTGCGGCCAGTGCGCCATCTACAGACACGAAAACACTTCCGGACGTCTCCCCGGAAATTGGCAACGGATTCAACAGTGTCCGAACCCAGTCCATGGGGTATGTCCACAACTTTCTGAATCTCTTCAAAGATCTGGGTCTCGTTGGACACTGGTTTCGCACGCAGCTTTCTACCCCCGAAACACGCGCGCCGATCCTCCATGCCTTCGGAATTGCCTTCATTGTTATCGCCTGCGGGCTTGCCGTAGAACGTGTCGTAGCGCTGATGCTGCGAAAACCACTCCAGGAAACGACCCAAAAGGCCCAGGCACAGGAAACGCGCAACGCTCGCCAGCCCCTCGAAACGGACGCGGAAATCACAGCAGCAGCCCCTGCCGGCAATCCCAACCAAACCCGCGCGGAAGACCAGCGCAGGCAGGTGGAAACTCTGCGCTTTCTGGCCCGCATCCCCTATTCTTTCCTCCACCTCCTATTGAAAACCGTGCCAGTTCTGGCTTTTCTGGTCGTAACCGTTCCTTCCATATGGGTCCTACCCATCAGTGACCGCACAGCGAACGTTATCCTGACACTGGCTTACTCATACGCTGGTGCCCGCGGTCTTTACCTTCTGGTTGAAACAGCATTCACACCCCGCTCACCAACCATTCGCCTTCTTCCCGCCAGTAATCCTACGGCCTTCATGGTCACCCGCTGGTGGAATGTCCTGGTTGCGGCCCCCGCTATCGTCATCTGCCTGTCGGAACTGGGAGCGCAATTCAATCTAACCCCCCGCGGTACGGACGCCATGATCCGTGGTGTCGTTCTGGTTGAGCATATCCTGATTGCCGCCTTTATCTGGCGTATCCGGCACATTGTCAGTCGTGCCCTTCAACCCAGCACACTTGGCAAAAAAACCGGCATGTGGACCGTCATTGCCGCCATTACCCGGCTGTGGTGGGTGCCAGCGATGTTCCTGGATATTTCCCTCTGGATCGTCTGGGCTGCCCATCTTCAGGGCGGCTATGCCTGGATTCTAAAAACAACAGGAACAACCATTGCCGTTCTGGTGCTTTCCCGCCTTGGTGCCGTGCTCGCCTATGGCCTTCAGGACCGTTTCTTTCGGGTCAATCCGCAGCTTGAAGAACGCTTCCCCGAACTCCAGAAGCGGGCAGACCGCTACTATCCCGCAGCACGCGCCATTCTGACGGGCGCCATTCTATTTCTGACTCTTGTGGCCATGACGGAAGCCTGGGGGCTGCCCACCTTTGGCTTCTTTATCCGTAATGCGCTGGGACGACGCCTGACCGACACGGTTCTGACCCTGCTGATTGCCGTCACCGTTGCTGCAGCCATCTGGGAAGTGGTCAATCTCGTTCTCAACCATCAACTGACGTCTTTCGAAACATCCGGCCAGCGATCCCGCGCAACACGCCTCCGGACGGTTCTTCCTATTATCCGAACGGTTCTCCTGGCCATCATCATCATCATCGTTGCCGTCACGACCCTGTCCCAGATCGGGATCAACGTCACTCCGCTTCTGACAGGTGCCGGTATTCTTGGTGCAGCGATCGCCTTCGGCTCCCAGAGCCTTGTGAAGGACTTCATCACCGGCTTCTTCATGCTGGTGGAGGACGCCATTCAGGTCGGCGACTGGGTCACTACAGGCGGCGTTTCAGGCACTGTGGAAAATCTTTCCATTCGAACCGTGAAGGTGCGCGACATCACGGGTGATCTGCACATCATCCCGTTCTCATCCGTATCCTCAATCGCCAATACGGCCCGTGGTTACAACCAGATCGTCATCAAGCAGCAACTCGACCTATCCGAAGATCTGCCACGCGTCTCAGCCATCATGTCCAAAGCTATTAAGGAAATGCGCGCCGATCCGGTCTTCGGCCCAATGATCCTGTCCGACTATACAGATCTCGGCGTGGACCAGAGCGATAGTGGCGGCGCAACCTTGATCGGCAGCATCCGCACGACACCCATGATGAAATGGAAAGTCAAACGCGAGTTCAACCGCATCGTGACGAACCGTTTTGCAGAGGAAGGCGTCAAATTCTACACACCCACCGCCTACACCACGACGCCCCCCGGCAACGCCATGCAGTTTCATGTTGCCAATGACACTGGCCCTCAGCCAACTCCCGAGACTCCGTGACACGACAAAACGGAAATGCCTCCTTCAGAGGCATTTCCGTTTCTGGTCTTTTTCAGAAATTCGGGAACAGTGTGACGGAAACAAGAGACAGGTAAAAGAGCACTGCCAGAAGAATGTGGCAGACATAGAGTGGTGCAACCAGATAGCCCTGCTTCCGCGCCCAACTCATCAGAACACCGAACGCTATCACGGCAATCGCAATCGCGACATTCAGCATAAGTCCCCGCTGCCCCTGGACCAGCGCGATCATCATAAAAATTGAACCAATCAGTGCAGCCCCAACATGGATTGGCTTCATGACCCGAAGCGGCCGTCGCCCCTGCAGGACATTGATCCCCAGCCAGGTTCCTGCAATCACCGCGACAGTAAAGCACAATGTTGAAATACCCAGCATCACCAATTCTCCTTCGTGACATATACCGGCCATAGTAGCGGATTGGTGATCAGAAAGATCGCAAGTGTTCGTGTATGCCGTATTCTATAATACTTTCAGCTTTGAGAACCGGGAACATTGGTGCCTGTTCCAGTCGGAAGATAGGGCACAATCAATGCAATTTCAGCAGCCGTAAGCTGTATCTCCGCTCCCCGAAGCAGATCATCAACCTGGTCCGGGCGCCGTGCCCCAAGAATTGCTCCCGTAACCTCGGTTCGACGCAAAACCCATGCAATGGCAATGGCTGCAGGTGTGACCCGATGTCTCTCAGCAATCTGGCGGAAGACATCTACCAACTTAAGACACTGACTAAGACGCGGCTCCTGAAAATCTGCACTTCTCGTCTTTCGCCAATCATCATCAGGAAGAGCCTGAATCCGCTCATTGGTCATCTTGCCGCTCAGAAGACCCGATTGCAGAACCGAATAAGGGAGAACACCAATATCCATGGCTGCGCAGAACGGCAGAATCTCCGTCTCCACATCCCGCATCAGCGCTGAATAAGGTGGCTGAAGGGAGGCAATGGATGTTACGGCCAAGGCACGGTTTAACTGCGGCACATCAAAATTAGAAACCCCAATCGCCCGGATTTTTCCTTCGGCCTTCAGGTGATGCAAAGCCAGCAGAGCATCTTCCAGACCTTCATCTGGTCCACTCGGTGGAAAAGAGGGCCAATGAATCTGGTACAGGTCGATAGCTTCCGTTCCCAGTCGCCGCAAACTGTCTTCAACCTCCCGCCTCAGCGATGCTGGCAAAAGAGAATGCGTAATTTCCCGAGTCTTCTCGTCCCAAACCAGACTACCTTTGGTAAAAACCAGCGGACGACGGGAAGGCGGAAAGCGTTTCAGCAGTTGCCCGACAACTGTCTCCGCATGGCCAAGACCATATACAGCCGCCGTGTCGATCCAGTTCACACCCTGATCCACGGCATATTCCAGCGTTGCCAGACTATCCGCATCATCCTGTGCGCCCCAGCCGAACTCCCAACCAGGACCAGCAATCGCCCAGGTACCAAGGCCAATGGCCGAGATTTCCAATCCGGACGTTCCGAGTAAGCGGCGTTTCATAACAGGCTTCCGTTTTATGTTCGAACGTCACTGTCTGCAAAACCCACTGTCCTGATAAGCCATTGTCTCTTTCATGGGTTCATGAATACCATTCATGAATGAAACCAGATTTTCATGAACTAGATATTTTTATTGACGTCGCCCGACAGCGGAGTTTTCGCAAAGCCGCAGAGTTGCGCAACGTCTCTCCCTCAGCCTTAAGCCACGCCATCAAAGCGCTGGAAGAAAAGCTGGGCCTGCGTCTCCTCAATCGCACCACCCGCAGTGTGATGCCCACCGAGGCAGGAGAACACCTTCTCCAAACGCTCCGGCCCGCCTTCCAGGATATTGATCAAGCCATACAGGACCTGCGCATCCTGCAGGACACACCCACAGGCACGTTACGGATCAATGTCCCGCGCCCTGCCGCGCGTCTGCTTGCACTGCACTTTGCGGAGTTCAGCCTTCGATATCCCAGAATCAGTCTGGAGATTGTCACGGAAGAACGCCTGATCGACATCGTGGCAGAAGGCTTCGACGCCGGTATCCGATTTGGTGACAGCGTAGCCGCCGACATGATTGCCCTTCCCGTCGGGCCACCCCAACCTTTCGTCGTCGTTGCCTCACCCGCCTATCTGGCTCGCAAGGGTACGCCCGCCTCCCCCCGTGACCTGAAAGACCATCTCTGTATCGGACGACGTTTTCCAAGTGGCCGATGCTATGCTTGGGAGTTCGAAGAAAAGAGCGGCCCCTTCAGCATCAGGGTCCCATCATCCCTCATGGTTGATGATGACGACCTCATGCTCGCTGCCGCCATTCAGGGAGCAGGATGCGCCTATGTCTATGACGCTCTGGCACAACCAGCGATGATGCAGGGCAAACTCCGTCCAATCCTGCGAGACTGGCTTCCTTCCGCAGAGCCATTCTTTCTGTACTACCCAGGCCGCAGACAGATGCCGAAAGCCCTGAGAGCATTCATCGACGTCCTGAAAAATCCGTCTTTGCCCACCACACCATAAAGAAGTCAGTTCAGACAGATCGCACCCTGAAAACAAAAAGGGAGGCCGAAGCCTCCCCTCTCAGATCACCGAAGAATACCGGTGTGACCAACACTATAACGACCCGGCTGCGGCCAGACCGCCAGCCCATGCGGTTCAGCACCAACCGGAATTTTTCGGACAGCCCCCGTATCGGTATCAATGGCATACACCACATCGTCGAAACGACCGGACAGCCAGAGCAGCTTTCCGTCAGCACTGACATTCCCCATATCCGGGCTGCCACCCCCCGGAATCATCCAGGTCTTGATGACCTTATCCGTCGCAAAATCGATGATGGACACGCCACCCGGCCCGCCGCGCTTGCCATGAATACGGTGTGACCCACGGTTCGCCACATACATCACCTTGCCATCACGGCTCGGATACAGACCATGCGTGCCAATCCCCGTCGGGATAAAGCCAGTCTCCGTGAAGGAATCACCGTCCACGACAAACACACCATCGGCCATCATGTCCGCAACGTAGAACTTGTGTCCGTCCGGAGCCGTCAGAATGTCCTGCGGCATTCCACCCTTGGACAGCTTCAGCATCCCGATCATCTTCAGGTTCACCGTATCGACCTTGGCAACATAACCGCCAAACTCACAGGTGAAGATCGCGTACTTGCCATCAATGGAGAAGTCCGCGTGATTGACGCCCTTGCACTCTGGCGTCTCGACAGAACCCTTCAGTTCCATCGTGTGCGGGTCGCGGAAATCAAGCCGCTTATGCGCTTCAGCAACCGTGATGGCATACTTGCCATCCGGCGTGAAATACATGTTGTACGGGTCATCAACAGCGACATTCGGACCTGGCTTGGTCGTCGCCGGATCAATCGGCGTCAGAGAGCCATCCGGGCGGCCTTCACTGTTGTTCGTCACCCACAACGTCCGCAGATCCCAGGACGGAACGACATGCTGCGGCGAGCGGCCAACCGGATAAGTGTCGACAACCTGAAAGGACACCGGATCAATAACGGAGACACTGTTTCCACGCAGGTTCGGCACATACACGCGCGCCGGATCATGAGCGATAGCCGGGGAGATGTGGGACGGCGTGGTCTCACTATAGATATTGTGCGGATCAATCACGGCCGGCATGCCCGGAATGGTCTGCACCGCATCTGAAGCAACTGCTGAAGCCGCTGCAGGGGTCGAAGCCGGCACCATCGCAGGCGGAGCAGCAGGAGCAGCCGGTGCCGGAGGCACAGAAATCGGTGCACTTGCATCCGCAGGAGCCGTGGTCTGGGCGTGAGCCGCAGAGGCTCCCAGCAGCGTCAGCACCGCCAGCAGGGGATTTTTGAAGTTCATGGATGGCTCCTGTTGAAGGACTGAAGTGCCGTTACAGCAGTGCGTATCTGCATCTCCGTGCCGATACGCCCCAGCGCGGCTGTAGCCTGCCGGGGGTCACCGCCATAGACACCATCGGCGGCACCGGGTTTCGGTGCGGTTCCCAGAGCACCCTGACGTACCAGAGACGGATCGACCGCCAGCATCAGGGATGTATCGCTAAGTTCCGCATGTAGTCCCACCTCTGCCGCATGGCCCTGTGCTTTCAGGGCGTCAGCATATTGATGGGGAATAACCTCGTAGTAATCGCGCAGATCCAGAACAGCCGCCTGACCTTTCCAGCGTTTGTTCAGATCCTGCGCAACGTGAGCCATGGACGCCTGATAGCCGCCATGGTCTCCAAGCAAAATGATCTTCCGAAAGCCCTGAACCCGAAAGCTTTCCGCAGTTCCTCTAAGCAGCCCTTCAAATACAGCAGCAGGAACTGAAATTGTTCCCGCAAAACGCATATGAGAGGTACGTGGGTCCGTTGATCCTTCCGGCACATAGGCCACGACAGGCGCCACAAAAGTATGTCCTGCCTGTCGGGCAATCTCGTCAGCCAGAACCTGTGCACGAACATTATGCTTGCCCACAGCCATGTAAGGACCGCTCTGTTCGGTCCCACCGACGGGAATAATAATGGTATCCACCCCAGCCTGTACGGCACGGTCAATCTCAGTCCAGGTCTGGCACGCAAATTCAACCTGCCGCGCAGTCCCGGAACAGTGACCAGCATCCTGTGCAAAAGCAGAAGAAACAGCGATCACTCCAAGCCCAAGCATCATACAAACCGGGCGAAACAAACGGGCAATGACAGGCATGAAGTCGGCATCTCTGAAAATGGCTGTCTTTCCCTACTCCATGTCGGGGGATGTTTTCCAGAGCACCGCGTCTTTTCGCTGTCGGAAGATACAGTATAAAAGGCGCCATGCCCTTTCCTGTTTCCTACGACCCGGACGCGGTCGATAGCGCCGCCCATCTGATCCAAATCGCTCTGACGCCTGTTTTCATGCTTTCAGGCATCGGTACACTGATCAACGTGTTCAATACACGCTTGGCACGCGTGGCTGACCACCTGGAAGACGTGCGCAAACGACTGTCGACGCCCCCTTCTGACACAGACACGCCAGATCCGTTTTATACGCCCGAGCGTCTGGCAGCCCATGAGATCAGACTCCACCGGCGAATCTTCGTTTTGGATGCCGCCATCATGCTGAATGCAATCGGCGGAGCCTCGACCTGCGGAGCAGCAATGGCTCTTTTTGTTGGTTCTTTACGTGATGCCAGCACATCCACATGGCTGCTAGCTTTTTTCGGCATAGCTCTCGCCTGCACTGTCGGGGCACTTTCCTTCTTTCTGGCAGACACTTTTTTGAGCTGGCACGGTCTCCGCAGAGACCGGCTTTCTCTCCCGCACCCAAACGCAAAATAAGACCAGACGCAATTTTATTGCGCAAATAAGAGCCCTTTCTGGATTTTGGTGTCAGAGAAATCCAGAATAAGTGGAATAGAATACATCTCCAATGATAACGAAATAGTCATCTTTGAACAGAAGTTAGTCCATTCTCGCCAAATGTGGAAAAGTTCTGGCAAAGGTTCATGCGTCAAACGCAGAGCTGATCCTGCATCTTCATTTATTGCCTTGCAGGGCACTTCTGGAGTTTCTCCCGTCCCACGCCACCAACGGCAAGTAAAACGGAGATAACTTCCATGACGTCCATGACACTGATCCACCTGATCGGCCTTCCAACCAGCCTTCTCGCCGAATTTTCAATGATTGCTTTCGTGCCTGTGATCGGCGCTCTGATGATCGCTACAGTTGCTGCTGACCGCGTTTCTTCCAAAGGCTGATGTCTCACGCTCAGCTCTTTCGCTGCCACAATCAGTGATGCACTGACAGATAGGAGTCTGGATCCAGTCTGCGTCGCCAGATATCACTGACCCAGCAGCCCAGAATTCCAATCATCATTCCCACTGACGTGGACCCGACCCAATGTGACGGCAGAAGAGCCATCAAAACGCCTGCACAGCCGGCAACGGTCCAGTTCAATGTCCCGATCAGGGCAGACGCTGCTCCAGCCTGATGTCCGTGATGTGTCAGAGCCAGAACACCAGCATTCGGCCCAACAAATCCCAGACACGTCGTCGTGCAAAAAATCAGCGCACACAGCGGCCAAGGATTCTGCGGGCCAACCACCCCAAGAGAACACACAAGCACACCAAGAAGCGTGAAGGTCAGTACGGCCATCATTCCGTATTCCATCACCCTGGTGAACAGGAATCTGTGCGCCATCCGCGCATTGATTTGCGACCCAAGCACAAATCCAACCGCATTCAGACCAAAAAACATGGCAAAGAGACGCGGCGAAAAATGCAGTATCCCTTCAAAAAGGGCTGGTGCATTGGAAAGATAGGCAAACATGGTGAACGTACCGAAGCTCGCCACCATGGCCGCTGAACAGAATAGAGGTTCGGTAATCAGATCCCTGTAACGGGCAATCACCCCCGTAAAAGGAAGTGCAAAGCGCTTTTCAGGTGGAAAGGTATCCGGCAGCAGGAACCATGTCCCCAGAAAAAGAAAAATGCCAAACCCGGCGCCCACCCAGAAAATCAAACGCCACTCACCAAGATCAAGAAGAAAGCTGCCAATTGAGGGTGCCAACAAAGGCCCCAGTCCGAAAATCAGCATCAATTGAGACATCAGCTTGACGCCAGCAGTCCCCGTCGCAACATCGCGCACCATAGCTCGTGGCGCGACAGACGTCGTTGCGCCTCCCATGGCAGCAATAAAACGCAGAGCGCAGAAAAGATGAAAGTTTGTAACGACAGCCAGCAGGGCTGAAGCAATGACATAAACCACCAGTCCGAGCAGCAGAGGCAACTTCCGACCATATCGGTCACAAAGTGGCCCAAGCGTGAACTGTCCGATAGCCAGCCCAACCAACCACGCCGTCAATGTAAGCTGTGCCGAGCCCGCCCCTGCCCCCAGATCGTGCTCCAGCATGGGAAATGCAGGCAGATACATATCTGTTGAAACAGGCCCCAGAATGAAAATCAATCCGATCAGAATTCGGACAATCGGGGAAAGAGTCCCCACAGGGGTATCAGGCTTGGAGAAAGCGGACAAAATCGCACCATGTCTGGGCAAGGCAAAAACAGGAAAGCGGGCTTCTCACATCCGGAGAAGCTCGCTTCCGTACTCAACGCCTTTTTATCTGACCTGACTATCCCCCAACTGGGAGAAACAGCCGATCAGACCAGCAAACGAGGAAGATTACTTACCCCAACCTGCCAATACGGCGTCCTTCACATTCTGCGGAAGGCCGACATAATCAAGGCGGGTATTATCCGCATCGCCATGCTGGAAACCCCAGGCAAAGAAATCACGAACAGCCTTGGCCGTCGTAGCATCCTTCGGATTGGTCGGCACCAGAACGAACGTAGCCGTCACGATAGGCCATGCACCCGGACCCGCCGTATCCAGCAGGTTGACGGCATAATGGTCGGCGTGTGTCCAATCCGCAGCATTTGCAGCTTCCACAAAGCTCTTGAGCGTCGGGGAAACAAATGCACCCGTATGATTCTTCATCTGGGCGATATTCAGGTGATTCTGGGCGGCGTAGGAATACTCAACGTAACCAATGCCACCTTCGGTCTGCTTGACCATAGCTGCAATGCCGTCGTTTCCACGTGCACCCGAACCGCCCGGCCAGGCTACGGATGTGCCAGCGCCCAGCTTCTGCTTCCACTCAGGCGATACCTGAGACAGATAGGACGTGAAAACGAAGCTCGTGCCAGAACCGTCAGCGCGATGAACCGGAGCGACGTCCGTTTCTGGCAGCTTCAGACCCGGATTGAGAGCCTTGATACGGTCATCGTCCCATTCCGTGATTTCACCGTCATACAGCGCAGCCAGGGTCGGGCCATCGAGGCGGAGCGTACCTGGCTCGATACCTGGAACGTTCACGACAACAACGATGCCACTCATGACCGTCGGGAACTGGTACAGATGCTCGGACGCCAGACGGGCCGCAGCCATCGGCTTGTCAGAAGCACCGAAGTCAACCGTCCGAGCCACAACCTGATCCTGACCGGCGCTCGAGCCAACGCTCTGATAGTTCACGTTGACGCCAATCTGACGCTTGGCCCCTTCGCCCCATGCTCCGTAGATCGGAGCGGCAAAGCTGGAGCCCGCTCCCGTGATGTCCGCAGCGCGGGCGGATGACAGGGAAACTGACCCCAAGGCTGTCATTGCGACGAAGCCGAAAAGCGCAAGCTTGCTCTTAATCATGATGATCCCTCATCGGGCATTGAAAAACCGGACTATCTACTAAACCCAGCCCGTAAGGAGAAACAGAGGCATGCACATGATAGTTTCATGACAGACATGAAGGCATATTGATGCAAAAATGACACACATTTTCCAGACCTGCATCCTCAGAAAACAGGCCGTCACAAACAGAATTCCAGAAAGACACATATTTTCAAAGGCTTGACACCTTTTGTCATAAAAGAGTCTTTCAGTCGTCATCAAACCTTCCCATTCTTCAAAAAGGGGAATCAGATACCTCCGCCGTGGACAACCTGCCATTCACGCAAGGGATGCACCGCGGCAATGACTTTCTCTTTCCGAAGAACAACCGCTCTTCTAGCGACTTCAACCCTGATGTCTCTCGGCGCTCTTACTGGCCATGCGCATGCCGCAGACCAGATGGAAATCATGGAGCGCCAGATCCGTGCCATGCAGGCGCAGTTGACCGCCATGAAGAAGGAACACAACGAGGATATCAAACGCGCCCGCGCCGTTCTCGCCCACCAGCGTGAAGAGGCAGAAAACAACCCATATGGGCAGCGTAACAGCTATATCGGCTCCCATCCTCAGTCCAATGCTCCTCTGATTACTGTTCGAAAAGGAACCGGCGGCCCCGATACCGGTCGTCCGGCTTCAGATCGTGCAGACATCACGTCCTGGTCTGACTTCCAGCGTGCAACGGCACAGGATGAAGAAGTCACCGTTGGTGGCGTGAAAATCGGCTTCCCGAAAGGACGTCCCACCATTCAGTCGTCTGACGGCGCCTACGCCCTTTCGATCGGACTGGCCTTCCATGAAGACTTCGGGGGCTTCTTCAACTCCGGTCCCCGCAGCGGCGAAACACGCGGTGCTTTCAACAGCTTTACGTCCAACATGCGTCGCCTGCGTATTCCCTTCATGTTCCGCTACAAGAACTGGGTCGCAGCCGTTACGCCTGATTTCGGCGCAAACCATAACGATGGTTACGTCGGACTATACGAAGGCAACCTGAACTACACAGGCTTCCGCAACACGATTCTGACAGTCGGTTACTTCCAGCCGCGCGTCACCGAAGAAGATTCCGAAAGCTCCAACGACTTCTTCACACTTGAACGCCCCAGCATCACCGATATGGTCCGCAATATCGCTGCTGGCGATGCCCGTTTCAGCGTCGGCGGTCTCCATTATGAGAAGCGCTGGTGGGTAGCCGGTTACTTCACCGGTCAGGAATGGGGCCATCGTAACGCTTCTGACAGCAGCAGCACCTATTACGGTGGTGGCAGCGGCAGTACCGTTGACAGCCAGACCGGCGGCACCCTTCGCGTTGCCGGTCGTCCGGTTGCTACGAAGGATTGGGACGTTCATTTGGGCGCGTCTGCAATTTCAGCTTTCCGCCTTGCCTGCAACACAGGAACGGACGCCAATCACTGCTCACGATCAACGTCTTTCGGACAGCGTCCTGAATTCGATATCGGTGAAGCCAATCTGGCAGCCACAGGTGGCATTTCCAACGCCGCACAGGTCTGGGCTGCTGGTCCTGAGCTTGGCGTTCGCTGGAACCGCCTGGTTGTGAAGGGTGAATATTATCACGTCGGGGTACAGCGCTCTGGCCCAGGCCTGAAATCTGCCGGCTTCCAGGGCTGGTATGGGTCGGCTGCCTATACGATCTTCGGCGACCCGCGGATGTACAACTACAAAGCTGGCGCTTTCGGAGCACCGGGCGTGTCAAGCAAGGAAGAATTCAATCCCGCTCTCAACCAATGGGGAGCGCTTGAAGTCGTTGGTCATTACAGCGTGATCGACCTGAACAGCGGTCTGAACGAAGCCAACGCCAAGAACGTTATTCGTGGCGGTCAGCAAACCGTCTGGACCGGCGGCCTGAACTGGTATCCGAACCGCCATTTCCGTCTCATGCTCGATTACAGCCACTTCATCGTGTCCCGCAGCATGCAGGCAACCAACCTCTACGGTCGGACAGGCAACTCCATCGCAGCCCGTATCCAGGCTGGCTTCTAAGACTTTTCCAGTCTCTCTCAGGCGGAAATGGCGCGAGCTGTTTCCGCTTTTTTTATGCCCCTCACCGTGCAGCGAACCGCGCACTCCAAACCTCAAGCAACGGTGTCGCACAATGATACGCACACCTTCCTTGTTTGTGATTAGAGAGTAGGCTCTGCGCTCTCAGAGGAAACCCTCACTTTCTTGAGCGTTCCACACTCTGACAGCCTGCTGTCAGAGTCACTTGAGTATTATCAGGACGCTTTTCACACGATGCCTGTCTTCCTTTCCCGACTGACACTGCTTGCTACAACGACACTCCTTCTTTCTTGCCTGCCAGAAGAAGAAGCATCGGCCGCAGATCGTCTGGAACTCATGGAACGACAGATCCG
The DNA here is from genome assembly GCF_058107395.1 of Gluconobacter sp. ESL1110. NCBI lineage: Bacteria > Pseudomonadati > Pseudomonadota > Alphaproteobacteria > Acetobacterales > Acetobacteraceae > Gluconobacter > Gluconobacter sp. ESL1110. Next base: position 643,219 of record NZ_JBYLUK010000007.1, on the reverse strand, counting down.
TGCCATGCAGGCTGAAGTTCAGGAATTAAAGAAAGAGCGTGCCGCCGAACACAAACGTACCAGCGCACTTCTCGCGAGACAGCGGGAAGAAACCGAAGCCAATCCTTATCGCCAACGAGCCGGGTACCTACCTCCGCCGCCTCTTCTCCAGACAGCCGCCCCGATCTCACTTCTGAGAAGAACACCTCTCGCGCAGGATACACCACCGTCAGACCGCGGCATCGTATCATCATGGAAAGATTTTCAGCAGGCCTCGAGCCAGGACGAGGAAGTCTCAATCGGCGGAATGAAAATCGGATTCCCCAATGGTAGACCGACCTTCAAAACTGCGGACGGTGCCTATGCCCTGTCCATCGGTCTCGCCTTCCAGGAAGACTTTGGAGGCTTCCTCGGAGTATCCCAACGCAATGGAGAAAGCCGGGGCAATTTCAATTCCTTCACATCCAACAGTCGCCGACTGCGAATCCCTTTCTCCTTCCGCTACAAGGACTGGATCGCGAACGTCACTCCCGACTTCGGACATGGAAATTTTGATGGCCAGGTCGGGTTGTATGAAGCCAACATCAACTACGCCGGCCTGCATAATACGATCCTGACAGTCGGCTATTTTCAGCCACGCGTCACGGAAGAAGATGCCGAAAGCTCCAACGATTTCCTTCTGTTGGAGCGTCCTGCCATCGTAGATATGGTACGCACTATTGCCGCCAATGACGCCCGCTTCAGCATCGGTGGTTTACATTATGCAGACCGTTGGTGGATTGGCGGCTACTTTACTGGACAAAGCTGGGGTAACCGCGCCGAAAACCAGTATTACCTTCCCATTGGCAAACATGTGACGGACAGCCAGACCGGCGGGACATTCCGCGTGGCTGGACGTCCGGTTGTCACCAAAGACGTGGATCTGCATGTAGGCGTTTCTTCCATTGCGTCTTTCAAGGTCGCCCAGACGGAAGACGGACGCAGCTACACCTTTATCCAACGCCCCGAAGTCAACATTGGGGAATCTGTTCTGCAAACAACAGGTGCCATCCAGAATGTCGCTCAGGTCTGGTCCGCGGGTCCTGAATTTGCCTTGCGCTGGAAGCGACTGCTGCTCAAAGCAGAATATTACCGCATTGGGATCGAACGATCAGGCGGGTTGCCCTCCCTCGCCTTTCAGGGATGGTATAGCGCCATTGGCTATACGCTCTTCGGAAATCCGCGCCGCTATAGCATTCAGGAAGGCGGCTTTTTGGCTCCTGGTGTTTCCCCGGATGGCGAATTCGATCCCGCCCGCAATCAATGGGGAGCCCTTGAAATCGCCGCACGTTACAGTGTGGCTGACCTGAACAGCCGCCTCGAGAGGCCAGATGGCGTTCGCGGAGGCCAGCAGACAGTGTGGGCAACAGGACTGAACTGGTATCCCAACCGTCACTTCAAATTCATGGTGGATTATAACCATTTCATTGTCAGCCGCAGCACCACAACCGTCAATCAGAATGGCCGGACGGGAGATGCAGTCGTCGGGCGTGTTCAGGCCGCATTCTAAATACTCACCTTTTTGAAACACTCCCAGAATCACAGCGAATATTTTTCCTTCCTGAAACACTCCCGTTTATGAACATGGCACGTTATTAAGACTTCTCTTCCCTGATCTTCGGAAAGAACAAATCTTGCTTCGCTGGTTTCTTGGATCTCTACTTGCGCTTTTTGTTCTGCTCTGTACCGCCATCACTGGTGGATGGTTCTGGATCCAGCACAAGGACTTCGCTGCGCTGGCCTCTGCAAAGCTCTCCAAATCACTTCATCGCAACGTCCACATCGGCCATCTCCATATCCACCCTGGAAAATGGATAACAGTGGACGGAGAAGACTTGCACATTGCCAATATTCCCGGAGGCAGCCGGCCCGATATCATCACTGCCGGAACCATACACGTCAAACTGCGCCTGATGTCGCTTCTGCACGGACCAATCGAAACCCGTGACGTTATCGTTGATCATTTCTCCGGCCTCTTCGAACGCACATCTGAACGTATCCCGAACTGGAGATTCGTGCCTTTTGAAGATCTGAAGCGCCCACGCCCGGTCAAAGCATCCGAGGAAAAACCTGATCTTCATGACTTTCCGGGCCTTCGAAACCTAACCCTCAAAAATAGTGATGTCACTTACCGATCCGCCAAAGGCGCATCCTATCAAGTGACGATGACGCAGGTGACATTCCAGTCAAAAGATGATGCCTCCCCAGTCAAAATGTCTTTCCAGGGAGGATATAATGATACGGGCATCACGCTTGACGCCTCCATGCAGTCTTTTGATGCTCTACGCCGTGTGCCAGATCCTTATAAAGCCACAGCTCACATCACGTCTGGCGACCTTACGCTCGATTTCAACGGAACGCTGACAGACCCTCTGAACTTTGAGGGCGTCCAAGGCGAGGTCGCTCTTTCAACTGCCACGTCCGCACCTGTATTTTCTCTTGCCGGTTTGTCCGGAACGCACCCAGTCCTTCCGCTCTCACTCAAAGGCACATTCAGTCATGCCGGAGACAACTGGCACTTCACCCATGCCAGAGGTGCCCTCAAAGACAGCCAGATCAATGATGGGACCTTTAATCTTGAAGAAGGAGGCAAAGGAACACCGGACATCATCAACACAGACCTGACATTTGGTCACATTGACCTCAACAGCCTGACCAAAGCCTTCTCATCCGGAAAATCTTCTGGCCAGACTGACATTCCTCTCGTCGCACCTGCCAAGCCCGACCCTGTCCTGCATGTCAAACTGGCCGCTGAAGACGTTCTCTATAATGCCCTGACGTTCTCAAAACTGAAGTTCAATGCGTCCCAAACACCTGGAAAGATCAATGTCTCAACTTTGACCCTTGGCTATCTGGGGGCCAACCTTCAGGTTAATGGCCAGATTGAGGGCGATGGAAATCGCTCCCGCATCAATGCCTCCATCGCCCTTTCTCACGGTGATATTGATCGTCTGCGCCGCACAGCAGGCTTGGCTCCCATTCCCGTCAAAGGTTCCCTGTCCATCCGCATCATTGCGAAAGCTGCAAACGTCAGCACCCTGAACGAAGCCACGCGCAAGGCAGATCTGGTGGCCGCTGTCAGCATGGAGAAAGGCGAAATCGCTAGAGAAATCGTTGAAACGGCCTCCATGGACCTGCGCCTGCTGGTTCGGCATGCCAAAGGCACCACGCCCATCACCTGTATGCTGGGTGTTCTGGACATGCATCAGGGCATCGGTACAGTCGCACCACTCCGCATTCGAACAAACGCAGGAATCATCGCCGCAAAAGCGGATGTCGACCTCAACCGACGCTGGCTGGACCTTGTTTTTGCAAGCCGACCCTTCTCAACCAGTTTCTTTGCACTTGATATTCCTGTGCGCGTCAGCGGACGGTTCGATAACCCAGACCTCAGCCTTGCCAGATGGTCCAAACGCGGGCGTGGACTGCTGGCCGATTCCAACGAACTGACCATCCTGCCTCCGGCTCTGCGTTCTTTCGCCGCTTCCAACCCCTGTGCCCGCCCCACGAAATGACCACACGGTCTGTGGTCGGATATTTGCTCCCACCCGGTGCGCCGGTTATGCAGACATTATAGCGCTAGGAGAGTTCTGTTATGCGTATAGCAATGATCGGTGGTGGTTACGTCGGACTGGTCTCCGGCGCCTGTTTTGCCGAATTCGGATCAGACGTCGCCATTGTCGAGCGGGATCCCAAAAAACTGGCAGCTCTCCGGGATGGTCGCATTCCCATCTATGAACCAGGCTTGGACGCCATTGTCAGCAAGAACGTTGAGACCGGCCACCTCACCTTTGGAGACGATCTTGCTGCAGCCATAGACGGTGCTGACGCCGTCTTCATTGCCGTCGGCACCCCCACCCGCCGTGGCGATGGCCATGCTGATCTGACCTATGTCTATGCAGCGACAAAAGAAATTGCCCTCTCAGCCAAGGAAGGGCTTCTGGTTGTCACCAAATCGACCGTACCCGTAGGGACAGGCCGCGAAGTCGCCCGTATCCTGAAGGAGACACGCTCGGAACTGACGTTTGACGTAGCTTCCAACCCTGAATTCCTGCGAGAAGGCAACGCAATCGGGGACTTCATGCAGCCCGATCGCGTGATTATCGGCATTGATACGTCCGGACCAGACGCAGGCGAACGCGCCGCCGCAGTCATGCGCGAGATTTATCGCCCGATTCATCTGATCGAAGCCCCCATCGTCATGACGGATCTGGAAACTGCTGAACTCACAAAATATGCCGCAAACGCCTTTCTAGCCATGAAGGTCACCTTCATCAACGAAATGGCAGATCTTTGCGAGAAGGTCGGTGGTAATATCCATGACGTTGCTCTGGGTATGGGGCTGGATCAACGCATCGGGAAGCGCTTCCTCCATGCAGGCCCCGGCTATGGCGGTTCCTGCTTCCCCAAAGACACCCGCGCTTTAACCGCCATCGCACGAGACGCCGGAGCTCCCTCCCGTCTGGTAGAAGCAACTGTTGACGTCAATGAAGATCGTAAGAGCCGCATGGCAGAACGCATCATTACGCAGATCGGTGGGAGTGTTCAGGGCAAGACCGTCGGCGTCCTGGGCCTGACGTTCAAACCCGATACGGACGATATGCGCGAAGCCGCCTCTCTGCCGATCCTGAGCCATCTGCACGAAGCTGGCGCCATTATTCAGGCTTTTGATCCGGAAGGCATGGAACCGGCCCGTGCACTTCTCCCTCCAGAGATTACATACTGCACGGACGCACTGGAGGCTGCGACAAACGCAGATATTCTCGTCGTACTGACGGAATGGAATGTCTTCCGCGCCATTGACCCCGAGCGGCTGCGCAACGCCATGCGCGGTAAAGCCATCGCGGATCTTAGGAATATCTGGAATCCTGACATCATGCGCGCCGCTGGCTTTGATTACAGTTCAATCGGGCGCTGCTGAGAATACATAAAAAAAGCCAGCTCCTGAGAGCTGGCTTTTCTTGCAGAGGGGAGCCAAAGCTCCCCTTTTTCATGACTTGTGAACGGGAGCGAATGTTCCGTCACGCAGGCTTCTCTCAAGCTGCTCCAGAGACTGCCCTTTCGTTTCCGGCACGTAGCGAAGCACGAAAAAGAACGCAAACGCATTGACGATCGCAAACAGCCAGAAGGTCATGTGCGCGCCCAATCCCTGCACCAGCGACAGCGTCGTGAGAGAAATAATCAGGTCTGCACCCCAGTGACTTCCTGCAACCAGGCTCATTCCCTTACCACGGCAGGACAGTGGATAAACCTCAGCACCAACCAGCCAGACCGCAACGGACAGACTTCCTGTGTTGCAGACAGTATAACCTATGATGGCCAGAACAGTGATCCAGGCCCCAATACCGCTTGTCATATGCAGAGCAAACATTGCTCCCAAAACGATCAGAGAAATGACCGCACCCGGAAGAAGTCGCAAAATCAGTGTCCGACGTCCCCAGGTATCAACGGCCCAGCCGCCAAAGATCGTTGCACAAACCATGGAGAGACCAACAGCCACGGAAGTCAGCAGAGCCGAGTCCTGACCAAAACCTGCATCCGAAAAAATCGCCGGAGCATAGTACATGATCGCATTAATACCCGTGAACTGGCACAATAGCGCAATACCGACAGACGCAATCAGTGCAGGCCGTACCCAAGGCTTGGCCAATTCGGACCACGATGCCTGTTCGTCATGATTATCGATAATATCCTGAAGCTCGCTTCGTGCTGCATCTTCCGAAGAACGAACGCGACACAGAACAGCCAATGCTTCGTCTGTCCTCCCCTTAAGGGCAAGCCACCGAGGGCTGTTTGGCAGGAAAGCCATTCCGATAAAAAGAATAAGGGCAGGCAACATGCCAATGCCAAACATGATCCGCCAGCTGCTATCGCGCAGAAAGTACCCCGTCAGGAAGGAAATAGTCACTCCAGACACAACAGCAAGCTGGAACCCAACCACCAGCCGTCCACGACGATGAGGCGGGGATATTTCAGCAATATAAATTGGTACGATCTGCGAGGCTGCACCAATAGCCAATCCCAGGACCAAGCGTGAACCGATCAGAACCGGAACACTCTGAGCTGCAGCAGCCAGAATGGTACCAACAACAAAAAGTGCTGCCGCAATCATTACAGTACGACGACGACCAAACCGGTCAGAAACACCGCCAGCCCCAAGACACCCCAGAAGAGCGCCGAGAATAATCGCAGACGTGACAATCTCGGAGCCAATCGTGTCGAGATGAAACTGCTCACGGATCTGCAACAGGGCTGACGAAATAATTCCCGTGTCATACCCGAAAAGGAGGCCACCCGTAGCGGAGATGGTCGCGATGAAATTCGTCAGCGCATCTCCGCTGAGCTTTCGTGAAACATCAAGAGACTGCGTCATAGGGGCCTTCTTCCGCATGTGAGCAGATACGTTTTCTGAAATCTTCTTTAACGTTACAGCATTAAAACGCACATCACAAAAGTGAGTATTTTCGTATTTTGATAATATTAATGTTATTTTCTCGTTGGATGTGACATTTAATCCTGCACGCAGATCACAGCCTCATGGCCATGAAAATCACAACACACTGACCCTACCTCCAGTTTGGCCCTGCCCGTAAACGCAATTCCGTGAAGCCTTCTTTCATTTTTCATTATTAGCAATGCAGAGAAACGAAGGTTCAGGCCCCTCCTTTCCGGACTGGATCCACTGGCATTTCGCCCAAAGATACTGAATCAACGTGTTAATTTCAGACGCTTTTCCGGCAAGGCGATCAATCTGTTCCTGCATGAGCATCACAGCACGTTCATCGGAAAGACCGTCCTGCACCATCTCATCATTAATCGCTGTCAGTTCTTTCAGACTCATCCCAAGTGACTGCCCAAAACGAACGATCCGGGCCGTCTGCAGGTCCCGCTCCGTAAATTCCTGATAAGGATTCCGCCCCCCGCGCAAGCCTGTCTGAGGCCGCAGCAATCCTTTGCGGACATAAAACCGTACCGTGTCCTGACTTAAGCCCGCTCTTCGAGCGAATTCGCCAATTAACATGACCGTCTCTCTTCCTTGACCATGGACCAAGGTCCAGCCTTATAGACAATGCTCCATGTCTGACGGAGCCATTCTCATGACCGCCCTTTCACAGAGCAAAAATGCTCCTGCCCCTATCGCATTCGTAACAGGCGCTACAGGTCTTCTCGGCAATAACCTTGTTCGTGCCCTTCTGGCCGAAGGCTTTCAGGTCCGCGCACTCGCACGATCGGAAACCAAGGCTAAACAGCAATTTGATGGCCTACCTGTCGAGATCATCACTGGAGATCTTCAGTCCATTTCAAGCTTCAACGCAGCATTGTCCGGCGTGGATGTGCTGTTCCATACGGCAGCCTACTTCCGGGATTCCTATACGGGCGGCAACCATGACCAGGATCTGGAAGCAATCAACGTCAAAGCCATGAAAGAGCTTCTGGATACCTCGTGGAAAGCAGGGATTCGCCGCATGGTTCATGCGAGCTCCATTGCTGTCCTGAAGGGTGCGAAAGGACAGACCGTCGATGAAACAATGCTTCGGCGGGAAGACGAAGCCGACCCATATTTCCGAAGCAAGATCCGGTCCGAGAAAGTTCTGAACGATTTCCTGGCTGAGTATCCGGAATTCTGGGCCTGCATGGTCCTTCCGGGCTGGATGCACGGTCCCGGTGACCGTGGCCCCACATCAGCCGGACAGACGATCCTTGATGTCGCTCGCGGAAAACTTCCGGGCATTCCACCCGGTTCGGTCAGTCTTGTCGATACACGGGACGTTGCACTGGCAATGATTGCCTGTCTCAGCAAAGGGAAGCGCGGGGAACGTTATCTGGCAGCGGGCAGGCACCAGACAATGGCTGACCTCATTCCGTTGATTGCAAAGCTGACTGGTTGCAAAGCGCCATCACGCCGGATTCCTATGCCGCTGCTTTATGTCATCGCAGCCCTCAGCGAAGTGCAGGCTCGTCTCACACGCAAGCCCGTCCTCATGAGCTGGGCCACAGCAAAGGCCCTCGCCTCGGAAGATGACCGCTCCCATTTCAGTGCCCACAGATTTCATCATGATCTGGGACTTACTTTCAGGCCTCTCGAAGAAACACTGACGGACGAAATCAACTGGTTTCGCAAGGCGGGCTTTCTGCCCTGAAACGAAAAACGGCGGCCAAAAGGCCGCCGTCTTTTTGAGGTCAGATCATCCCAAACTCAGGGCTGAACAACCCGCAGAACAAACCCGGTCAGTTCACTAACAGTCTCAGCCTCCGTCTGGTCCGCTCCAAGACGAAGCTCAGGAGACAGAGGCGCTTCATACGGTGCTGAAACACCCGTGAATTCAGGGATTTTTCCGGCGCGTGCCGCCGCATACAGCCCCTTCGGGTCACGCTGCTCACAGGTTGCCAGTGGCGTATCCACAAACACTTCATGGAAGCCCTCGCCCACAATCTGCCGGGCCAGATCACGGTCTGCCTGCAACGGTGAAACCAGTGCCACGATAACTGCCTGACCACTCTCGGAGAGGATCTTCGCGACATGCGCCGCACGGCGAATGTTTTCCCGACGATCTTCCGGCGAGAAGCCCAGATCACTGCACAGGCCAGCGCGAAGCGTGTCCCCGTCCAGCACAGTCGCTTTCACATTCTGAGCCACCAGCGACACTTCCGCGGCCCGCGCCACGGTGCTCTTGCCGGAACCCGGCAGACCCGTCAGCCAGAACACACCACTCTTGTGTCCACGAGCCTGTGCCTGCTGCCCAGCGGTAATGCGGCTGGCCGTTGGATGGATGGCATGAACGCCGTCTTCCAGATCAGCTGGCCCAATCAGCGGTGCGCCGCCGACAATGCGCTGATGACGATCTACGAGCACGCCTCGGCCATCGCCAAAGCCCGGAGAGAACGGGTCAAACAGCACAGCATGGGAGGCTGCCAGCGTGATCTCGGCAAACCCGTCTGGCGGAACTTCATCGCCCTGACGCAGCGTCAGATCATCCAGATCCACAACCGCATCAATGGAAGCAACCGTCACATCATGCTCGGCTGTCGTCAGACGAAGCGTGAAGCTCTCTCCAACCCGCAGCGGCTCGCCACGAAGCCAAAACAGACGGGTGCGAATCCGCGCCGAGCGTTCCGGTGCCGCAGCCTTGTCATCCGCCGGGAACAACAAATCCCCACGATCCGGAACCAGATCCGGCTCCAGACGCAGCGCAATCGATTCACCTGCGCCAGCAACCGGCAGTTCCGGCGCATGCCAGCGGCAAACTTCCGCAACCGTTGCAATCTGCCCCTGAACACCAATCGTCAGGCGATCACCCGCACGCACCGTGCCACGCTCGATCCGCCCTGCAACATAGCGAACGCCATCGAAGCGATAAATGTCCTGAACGGGCATACGGAACGGCAGCGCCAGACGAGAGGCCGGAGGCGGCACATTGGCCAGAGCCTCAATCAGCGTCGGCCCCTTGTACCAGGCAGACCGCTCGGAACGGCTGGCGATATTATCACCATCGCGCGCAGACGCCGGAACAACGGCTTCAACCTCGATTTCCAGACGTCCAAGCAACTGACGCACATCAGACTCGGCCTGAACAATCTTCGACTCATCAAAGCCCAGGACGTCCGACTTGTTCAGCAGCACGATGACATGTCGGATACCGATCAGGCGCAGCAACATGGCATGACGCCGCGTCTGCTCCTGCGCGCCTTCCTGAGCATCCACGACCAGAACGGCAGCTTCCGCATCAGCAGCACCCGTAATCATATTGCGCAGAAACTGGCGATGGCCCGGCGCATCCACGATCACGAACTCACGCGAGCCCAGACGGAACGGAATTCGGGTGGAATCGACCGTCACGCCCTGATCGCGCTCGATCTGAAGGGAGTCGAGCAGGAAGCTCCACTCCACCGCCAGACCACGCTTGCGGCTGCTCTCGACGATCTGCGCGAGTTTGCCGTCCTGAAGACTGTCCGTGTCGTACAGCAGACGACCGATCAGCGTGGACTTTCCATGATCGACATGTCCGACAATCACGATTGGCGTGGCTGCTGCGCGGTGTGCAGCAGAAAGAGTCTGGGTTGCGATATGATCACCCATTTTACAGATACCCCGCCACACGGAGACGCTCGAACGCATCTTCCGACTCATGATCCATGGCACGCCCGGCACGCTCGGACGTCTTGCTGCTTTCCAGTTCAGCAATCACCTCGGCCACTGTGGCCGCATTGCTCTCGATCGGGCTTGTGATGTCCTGATCGCCCAGCGAGCGATACCGTTTGCCATCCTTGGCGAAATACAGGTCCACAAGGGGAATGCCCTCGCGCTCGATGTACCGCCAGATGTCGATTTCACGCCAGGCCAGCAGCGGATGCACACGGATATGCATGCCATCTTCATACGGCGTTGCGTACTGATCCCAGAATTCGGGCGGCTGATTGCGCACATCCCAGCGATGACCGGCGCCACGTGGGCTGAACACACGTTCCTTGGCACGCGTAGCCTGCTCGTCACGACGGATACCGGCAATCACGCCACGCAGCTTGTGTTTGTCGATCATGGCCGCCAGACCCGCCGTCTTGCGGGCCGCAGAGCGCGCGGCAGGCGGCAGGGACGGATCAATCTCTTCAACCGGCGGGCAGTAGCCCAGAAGCAGATCCAGATTCCACTTCTTGGTGTACTCGTCCCGGAAAGCATACATTTCCGGAAATTTCTTCTCGGTATCAACATGCATGACCGGGAACGGCACGCGCCCCATGAACGCCTTGCGCGCCAGCCAGACCATGACGTTGCTGTCTTTTCCGAGAGACCACAGCAGCGAAAGGGGTTTCAGTTTCCGGTAGGCTTCACGCAGGATGAAAATGCTCTGAGCTTCGAGCTGGTCAAGATCATCCATGACGCGCGGTTCCGCCAGGGTGTGTGTCCGCGTCATTGTCCGCTCCATATTCATGCCGGCCGATGAATGCCGCATTCTGTCTTGGTCAGACCGGCCCAACGACCAGCCCGCCCGTCTTCTCCTTCTCCAACCGGGCGCGTACAGGGCGCACAACCGATCGAAGGGTATCCTTGTGAAACCAAAGGATGCCTTGGCAGATTCCGCCTGCGCATCTCGGATTCAATCTTTTCCGGTCCCCAACCTGCCAGGGGGTTGAGCTTCACGGTCCCATCCGACTGCGGATCCACCACCGGGAGCGCAGCGCGTGTAGAGGCCTGACTGCGCTTGCGACCCGTCAGCCAGACGTCGAACTCTGGTAACACCAGTTCCAGCGGCTCAACTTTTCGCAGGGCACAGCAGGCATCGGGATCGAACGCGGCAAGCTGATCCTGCGGATCCCGGTTTTCAAGTTCCCGCGCCGCGGGTGAAATGGTCCGTACATCCAGAAGACCCAACGTGTCAGTCAGCTCATCACGATAGGCTAGCGTTTCTGGAAAATGCCGCCGGGTATCCAGAAAGAAAACTGGTACGGAAGGATCAAGACGGGCGACTTCATTCAGCAGAATAGCTGATTCCGCACCGAACGAGGAAATGACCGCAACCCGCCCCTTCAGACTCTCAAGAGCTTCCTCAAGCGCGTGTGCTTCCGGTGTATCCAGAAGATGTCGCAGTTCGGATTGTGAAAGTGGCATTGACTGCACCCATATCCATATTCAGCCGCACCATAAGCACGGTGTGAAGGACACATAGGCGCGTAACAACCATTATTCAACTATTTTATTTTGTATAACTATTTTAAATAGTCCATATTTATATTTTTTATCGATTTTTATTCGACCCGAATTTTGGTCATTTTGGCCAATCCAGTGTCAGTTTCCCCACTGAAAACTATCTATCCTTGAAGATTTCAGGAAGTATTCCATTAGAAACCGGAATTGGCACAGATCCTGCATGCCTTTCTGGCATGAACGTTGTTTTATCCTTTTCTGGTCAGAGCTTTCCGGGCTTCCTTGTCCGCAAGTCCATGGACGCGCAGATGATGCCGGAACTGGTAATAGGTCAGTCCCAGAAGGTCGGCAGCCTGCCTTTGGCTGAACTGCGCCTCACGCAAGGCCCCTTCCAGAAGAGCACGCTCATGATTTTTGACCGTCTCGGCAAAATCAACCGGGAAAGTCTGAGGAGAATCGGCGACAGCTTCCGGAACGACCATGGAAGAGGCATGCGCCGAGACAGTCCAGTCCGGCGTCACGAATGGATCAAGAACAATCCCGTCCAATTTTCGATCAGGATTTTCCATCCGGTACACGCTGCGCTCAACAACGTTCCGCAACTCGCGCACATTGCCTGGCCAGTCATGGTCCAGAAGACACTGAAGTGCTTTCTGGGAAAAGCCGGCGAAGAGCTTACGGTCCAGTTCCGCGCTCATCCTCGTGGCGAAATGATCCGCCAGCAAAGGAATATCATCCTTGCGTGCGCGCAAAGGTGGGACATTTACAACATCAAAAGCCAACCGATCAAGAAGATCGGGCCGGAACGTCCCTTCACGCGCCATGGCAGGCAGATCCGCATTGGTCGCACCGATCAGACGCACATCCACGCGGATCGTCTCGCTGCCACCAACACGCTCGAAACTGCCGTACTCAATAACACGGAGCAGTTTTTCCTGAACGGCAAGCGAGGCTGTACCAATTTCGTCCAGAAACAGCGTCCCGCCGTCCGCACGTTCAAACCGCGAGAGACGCCGCTTCTGCGCACCGGTAAACGCACCAGCCTCATGCCCGAACAGTTCGCTGTCCAGCAGGGCTTCCGGCAACGCCGCACAGTTCAGCTTCACCAATGGCGCGTCCCAGCGCTCCGACAGGAGCGCAAGTCGGGCGGCCACCAGCTCCTTGCCTGTCCCACGTTCCCCGATCACCAGAACGGGGCGCTTCAACGGGGCAAGACGGGAGATCTGGTCCAGCATCGCCAGAAATGCCGGAGCCCGCCCGATGGGTGTCGGAACTTCGTCCGCTTGGGTGGATCTCGCCATTTCTGAGCCTCATTCGCCACTTCAGATTGTCACAACCATAACATCCCCAAAACGAGCCCGCTGACAAGACAGGTCATTGTGCTCTAATCCAGTTCTCAGGAAGGAAAGCGTCATGGGTATTTTTTCTCGACTCGCCGATATCGTGAACTCCAATCTCAATGCGATTCTCGCCACGGCTGAGGACCCGCAGAAGATGATCCGTCTCGTGATCCAGGAGATGGAAGACACGCTGGTTGAAGTCCGCAGCCAGGCCGTCCGCACCATCGCGGAACGCAAGCAGCTTGAACGCCGCGTGCGCACCATGATGCATGAAGAAGACGAATGGCACCGCAAGGCCGCTCTCGCCATCGAACGGAACCGTGACGATCTCGCCAAGGCCGCTCTTGCCGCCCGTCATACGGTCGAACAGTCCCGTGAAGGACTGGAACGTCAGATCGCCCAGGTGACGGAAGGGCTGGAGCACCAGAACGACGATATCGCCAAACTTCAGGCCAAGCTGGCGGATGCGAAATCCCGCGAGAAGACCCTGACCATGCGCGCCCGCACGGCAGAAGGTCGCCTCAAAACGCGCGAAAAGCTCTACGATACTCGCATTGACGATACGCTGGGTCGTTTCGAGCAGGTGGAACGTGCGCTCGATGAGTTGGAAGGCAAGGCAGAAGCTTACGATCTGGGTCGCAGATCCGGTCGCCCTTCTCTTCACGAAGAACTCGCTGCGCTTGAAACAGATGCTGCGGTAGAAGATGAGTTTGAAGCGTTGAAGCGCCAAATTTCAGAAAAGAAGCGTGATGCCTGATGAGAGCAGGAAGAAAGTCTGACTTATGAATGAGGACTTTGTTGGCCTTGTCGCCGTCGTCCTGACCCTGGGGTTCATCCCGGCGCTTATCCTCGGGCCACGCCTGCTGCGCGCCCGCGCAAGTGGACCTGTGAAACAAGGGAGACCAGACCCACATCTTCAGGCTGCCCTGACACAGGCCGAAGCCCATGCTACGCGTCTGGAAGAAAGGATCGACCAGCTCGAACGCATCCTCGACGAGGATATCCCGGGCTGGCGCGCTAGGAGTTCACGATGACGTCCCGCACCGCCCTGCGCATGCTGCTGCTGGCCACGCTGGCAGGGACAGTTTCTGTCCCTTCGGCCAAGGCCGCGCGCGTTTCCATGTCCGGCGAAGACCTGGATCTGGCGATTCCGTGCACAGGTCAGGTGCGGATCGTCGTGGACTCCACAATGAAAGATGGCGCGACTCTCGACAGCAGCAGCGCCACACAGGTCACCATGCGAACAGGCAAGGAAGAAGCGGACAGCCGCATTTCCATCGCCACCAAAGCCTGCGCGCCCAATGGCAAGCTGACCATCAGCGTCTCGCCCTATACTGGCGTTTCCATCCATGACAGCCATGACACAAGCTTCGTGATAAAGGGAAAGCTTGCCTCGCTGGATGCCAGTCTCGATTCCAACACCATGGACGTTGAGAATACCCAGTCTCTGGACCTGAGCATGCATGGTTCTTCCAACGTCCATATCGGCTCTCTTGAAAGAGCCGCGCAAATCGTTGCGTCAGGCACCTCGACGTTCACAGCCGACTCTGCCCAGCTAACGGCGCTCTCGGCACAATTGACCAATCAGGCCTCGTTCACGATTTCCCAAGGCGACATCGAGGCCCTGACAATCGTCACTGCGGATAATGCCTCTGCCACCGTTCTGGGCAATGCCTCCGTTGCCACAGTCACGGCCAATGGCACAGGCACCGTAAATATTGAGCGTGTCTCAGGCCCGATCGTCCGGTCCGGTAGCGGGTCTGTGCGTGTCGGCGCACAAAACGGCGTTGTCTATCGTCCGACTGACGCTGCACCTGCCGTACCTGAGACACCACCGCCAGTAACCATACCCGAACCCACTCCCACTCCCACTCCAGCGGCACCCGTCGCACCACCCCCGCCTATCGCTGCTCCTCAAACCAATACATCGCAGCCCAGTGCGCCTCCTGTGACACAGGAAAATTCTCAGTCATCAAACAGACTGACCCCAGCCCCGTCCCAGCCTGTGCAACCCCCTTCTTTGCCCTCCCAGACTATTGCCCCTCAAAGTCCAGCTCCCGCCCCTGAACCCGCAGCCCCAACGATTACACCCCCCGTCGTAAATCAGTCGGAGCCTTCTCCCCCCCAACCACCTACCACCTCTCCATCCACGGCTTCTGCTCCGTCCGAAACGCCGCATATCGATCCGGCTCCATCCGCTCCTCCTCCGACCGCTTCGAAGCCAGCCTCGGATGAGGCAGGCAAGCAAGGAGGCTGACGAATGGCCAGAATCCCTTTCCTGCTCCGTCTCGGTCAGGGGAGCGCAGCTTTTGCCCTGATAATAGCCTTTACGGCTTCCACTCTGGCACAGACCCTTCCTGAGCCACCTGCGCCTCCCAAGCCACCAGCACCACCTACAGAGAGTACGCCGTCGTCCGGCCCCTTTCTTGATCTGGCTCCCAGTTGCCTCACGGACCTTCATATCCGCGCGGGCCTTACGCCGTCCGTCCTGAGCGGAAACGCTGTTCTGACCGACACAGGTCAGGACACTCTGGAACTCAGTCTCAAAGATCAGTCCTGCAATACGGAGGGCAGTGCAGACATCCAGGTTCCAGAGGGAACAAGTCTAAGCTTTCGGGGCAATGAAACGCAGATCACAGCCACAGGCATTCTGGGGAACATCAGCGGCTTCACAGCAAATGGTGACGTTGAGATTGAACAGGCCCGTGACGTCTCACTCCGGATGACCGGATCGGGAAATGTCTCGATCAATACCCTCGTCGGCACTGTCAAAATCCAGAATTTCTCTAATGGCGATCTTTCGATCGGATCGCTAAGCTCTCCCAAGACCGACCTCTCAGCCACATCCAGCGGCGATTTGCTCATAAAAAGCGGCTGGGTTGACGCTCTCTCGATCCGCGATATGGGTTCGTCAGATATCTCAGCCCATGTCCGTGCAAAGACTGCACATGTAGCCGTTTACGGAAGCGGAAACGTCACGGTCGATCATGTCTCGGAAACCGTGTCCCAAACACATTACGGTAGTGGCAGCCTGAATGTTCAGACAGATCCCGGCGCACGCGTCGAGGCGCCGAACAGGATAGATGGAAACGCTATTGCCAGGGATGTTCTGGCCAGCGTCGGAAGCAGACTGGAAAATACGGATCTCAGCCACTCCCCGATCATTCTGAACACCCACTTGTCTCATCATCACAGCCTTCTGCGACTGATCCTCACACTGGTCATCATAGGGCTGATCCTGCGCCATGCGCGGCGCTATCGCGAACGCACCGGCCAGTCGTTTTTCGCAACTCTCTGGACCAATGCTGCCGAAGGTTACGCCTCGTTCGTTCGCAACTGGGAAGCACGGATGCGGGAACGGCGCGGCGAAGAAGCCCATACACCCGTCGAGCCGCCCCACGTTCATTATACCCGCCGAGCCGTAGATCTCTATCAAGAGATCATTCACACCGCTCGTGAACAGAAGCAGCGTCATGCCAGCCAGACAGGTCCTGCCACTCCAGATACTGTAACCCTCAGCCCGGCGCTGATCCGACTGAACGACCGGCTCTCGCGCCTCGAACCAAGGCTCGCGCGAATGGAACAGTTCGTCACGTCTCCGGATTTCGCTCTGGAACGGCAGTTCCGGGACCTGGAGCGGTCGGCTTGAACAAGACAGACTTTGACGTAGGCGGTTGGTCAGGGTAGGGGCAGAAGGGTGAATGCCGTTCTTGATCCCATAGCGGCCCTTGGCCGTGCCGTCCTCGGCCTCGTCCGCCAGTCGGGCGCTCTTGCCATGTTTGCGCTGGAGGCGCTGTCGCATCTGGTGCGACCGCCGTTCTACTGGCGCATCTTCCTGTCCACGCTGATCGAAACGGGATTTTTCTCCCTGCCGGTCGTCGCGCTGACGGCCCTGTTCTCGGGAGCGGTCATCGCCCTACAGTCCTATGTTGGCTTCGGGCAGTACCATGTGCAGAGCGCGATTGCCGGAATTGTAGTGCTGGCTGTCACCCGTGAGCTTGGTCCCGTTCTGGCAGGCCTGATGGTCGCCGGGCGTGTTGGCGCGGCCATGTCTGCCCAGATCGGCACTATGCGCGTCACAGACCAGATCGACGCACTCACGACGCTTTCGACAAACCCCATGAAATATCTGGTGACGCCGCGTCTGCTCGCCGGAACGATAGCACTGCCCTGCCTCGTCATCGTGGCGGACGTTCTGGGTGTCCTGGGCGGTTTCACCGTCTCGGTGGCAAAGCTCGGATTCTCGCCTTCTACCTACATCACAGCCACGTTGGACTCGCTAAAAACCATCGACGTTGTCGTGGGACTGGTCAAAGCCGCCGTCTTCGGTTTCCTGATCGCCCTGCTGGGCTGCTATCATGGCTATAACAGCCGTGGAGGCGCAGAAGGCGTCGGCTCTGCAACGACCGCTGCGGTGGTAGGAGCCTCCATCCTGCTTCTACTCTTCGATTATCTCCTGACAGATCTGTTTTTCTCCCAATGAGCACACCAAAAATCCGCATCCGCGGCCTCTCGAAGGCTTTCGGCTCCAAGGTCGTGCTTGATGGGATCGACCTCGACGTCGAAACCGGCACCTCGATGGTCATCATTGGTGGCTCAGGTTCCGGAAAATCCGTCCTTCTGCGCTGCATCCTCGGCCTGATCCAACCGGATGCCGGCACGATCGAGATCGATGGCGAGAATATCCTTACTGCGTCTCACAGCCGACAGGAAGCCATTCGCCGACAGATCGGCATGCTGTTCCAGAATGCCGCCCTCTTCGACAGCATGAGCGTGGCCGACAACATCGCGTTTGGTTTGCGCGCCAAGCATTCTGATCGTGATGGCCCAGTCCCGTCCCGCGCCAAGGCACGTGAACTGGCAGGAGGCATCCTTCAGCAGGTGGGTCTCGACCCGTCTGTCGGCCAACTCAGCCCGTCCGAACTTTCCGGGGGCATGCAAAAGCGTGTTGGGCTGGCGCGCGCCATCGCCGGCCAGCCCAATATCCTCTTCTTTGACGAACCAACCACCGGACTTGATCCGATTATGGGGGCAGTTATTGATGGCCTGATCGTGGATTGCGTGCAGAAACTCGGTTCAACCGCCATTGCCATTACGCATGACATGGCCTCCGCCCAGCGCATCGGGAACAGGGCGGCCATGCTCTATCATGGCAAGCTGGTCTGGCAGGGGCTGGCTGCGGATCTGATGAATTCCGGTAATGCCATGGTGGACCAGTTCACCCATGGCCGCCGGGAAGGGCCAATCACCATGGAACTGCGGAAGTGAACACGTTCCGCCGTCCACCGATTTCCAAAAAAGTCTGGCAGCGCCTTGGTCTGACCTATCTTATCGCGCTGCCGATGCTGTTCATCCTGTTCATGCATCCGCCCAAGACCCAGAACCTGCTCATCCAAGCGCTGATGCTGCTGCTGATCGTCACGGCAGCCCGGATCATGGCAAGACTCATCATCCGCTCGGACGATTAACGCCCCCGCTGACTGGATCATAACGGGAACACTCCCTATATCGGGAGGGCATCCCGCCCCCCATCCAGCGAGACATCCCTTGGCCAAGAAACCTACAGCACGTTTTGTCTGCCAGTCTTGCGGAGCAGTTTACTCCAAATGGGCGGGAAAATGCGAAGCCTGTGGGGAATGGAATACGCTGGTTGAGGAAGCGGCTGAACCAACAGCACGCAAAACCGGAAAACTGAGTTCAGGCCGGCTACAAACAGTCAGGCTCGACGGGGAAGCCAAACCGCCGCCGCGCATTACGACAAGCATTGCAGAGCTGGACCGTGTTCTTGGTGGCGGCCTTGTGCCAGCGTCCGTCGTGCTGGTGGGCGGCGATCCGGGGATCGGCAAATCCACCCTGATGCTCCAGACAACCTGCGCCCTGGCCCGAAGCGGCCACAAGGTTCTGTATGTCTCAGGCGAAGAATCCGTGGATCAGATCCGTATCCGGGCGCAGAGACTGGAGCTGGCCAAAGATAGTAAAACGTTGGACTCACTGGATCTCGCAGCCTCCATCAATGTTGGGGACATTGTAGGGTCACTGGAAAACGATCGCTCTCACACGGTCGTCGTCATCGATTCCATCCAGACCATGTGGCTTGAGAGCGTAGAAAGCTCCCCCGGCTCTGTCGCGCAGGTTCGGGCCAGCGCCTTTGAACTGATCCGGCTTGCAAAGACACTTGGTTTTGCTCTGATCCTGATCGGACATGTCACGAAGGAAGGGTCTCTCGCTGGCCCGCGCGTTCTGGAACACATGGTTGATGCGGTCATGTATTTCGAAGGCGACCGTGGGCATCAGTTCCGTATCCTGCGTGCCGCCAAGAACCGTTTTGGCGCAACGGACGAAATCGGCGTCTTCGCCATGACGGACACCGGCCTGACGCAGGTTCCCAATCCTTCTGCCCTGTTTCTTGCAGAGCGACGGGGCAATATCGCTGGCTCTGCCGTTTTTGCCGGACTGGAAGGGACACGGCCGGTTCTTCTGGAAGTTCAGGCGCTACTGTCTCCCAAAGCGGGTGATGGTGCTCCTCGCCGTGCCGTCGTGGGATGGGAAACATCCCGGCTCAATATGCTTTTGGCCGTTCTGGATGCACGATGCGGCCTGAAGTTAGCCAACATGGATGTTCACCTGAATGTTGCAGGTGGCCTGCGCGTCAATGAACCCGCAGCGGATATGGCTGTTGCCGCTGCGCTGATTTCCGCCGCAACTGGGCAACCGACCTCATCGACAGCAGCTTATTTTGGTGAGGTCGGACTCTCTGGCGAGATCAGGCAAGTCAGTCAGGCTGACCTGCGCCTGAAAGAAGTCGCCAAGCTGGGTTTCGGGGAAGCCATCCTGCCAAGACGTGTATCGACCGCATCTGCACGCGCGAAGCCTCCTACTGGCCTTCGACTACATGAGATCGGTCACCTGACTGATCTTGTAGAAATGCTGACGGAAGACAAGAAAAGTTCCCAATAAGCAAACGTAATAATTTCTAAATTTAACGAATTATTACCGAACCAAACAAAGATAATTATGATTTAACAATCCGGAAGACACTTATCTTCTGGCATGCAGCAATTCCGAAGCTGACCTGTCGACTGTTCCTTCTCACACAACAAGGAATTCTCATGTCGATATCTTCCAGTATTTCTACCAACCCGAATAATATAACAGTCTTTTCAGGCGGGATAATTCAAAGTTCTTCAGAGACCAAGAACCCAACAGAAATTTCTGCTGGGACAACAGTTTCGGGAATCACAGCCTCAGGTATTACTCAGTATGTGGCAGGATCTGCCGTCAATACGATTGTCACAGGAAAATATCAGACGGACCCCAGTGACTGGAACGCTTATTTCCAATCAGGAACACAAATCATTCAGTCCGGGGGTGTGGTTTCCAACACGGAAGTCAAATCTGAATTCTACAACTACTACCATCTCCTTAACTCCAACAGAACATCTGCCTCTCAGGTCGTACAAAGCGGGGGCAAAGCCTTCGATACGACCCTGACGGGAGATGCGACAACCATGACACCAGGAGTGGGTGGAAGATACTCACTGGAAACTGTCTCAGCACTTCAGACTGTGGAAAGTGGAGGCATGGCCAGTGGCATTCATGTTCAGAGCGGTGGAGTTTCCATTGTAAATTCTGGCGGTGTGGCGAGCGCCACAACATTGAGTGGAAGCACAGAGCATTTCTTTCTGGCAACTTCCACAACTGACCAGAATGCAGGCACCAAAACAGTTCATATCAAAGGCGCACAGATTGTTTTTGGTAGTACGACGGGAGTGACCATCTTTTCTGACGGGCTACTGGAAGTCGCAGGAGAAGCTACCCAGGTCGTCATTTCAAGTGGTGGCCTGCTTGCCGCAGAAAAAGGCAGTACTCTCTCGGGAATCTCTGTCAGTAGTGGCGGAACTCTCGAAGTCGATGCGGGTAGCACAATCGTGGATCCGGTTTCCGTACAGAGCGGCGCCATTTTTATTTTTGATGGTACAGACAATACCAGTAACACAATCAGTGCCAGTATTGTTTCCAAAAGCGATGATGCTGCAGGGACTGCAACGCTGGAGGTTATTTCCGCAGGCGCCACAATCAGGGAAATTGATGTCCAAGGGGACTTTTCATCTCCCCTATACTTTACCCGCGCAGCATCAGGAAACGCGTTTGAAATGGGATTTGGCACCCCCTGCTACTGTCCGGGAACGCTGATCGCGACCCAAGAGGGAGAAATCCCTGTTGAAAACCTCCAGATCGGAACACGGGTCCAGACAGCATCAGGAAAGATTCGCCCGATCCGATGGATTGGACGACGTGCATATGATCCAATCTTCACCTACGGGAACAGGGATGTCCTGCCAATTCTGTTCCGAAAAGGCTCTCTGGGAAACAATCTCCCGCGTCGGGATCTGACTATTTCCCCCCTGCATGCGATGTTCGTGGACGGCTACCTCATCCCCGCGCTGCATCTGGTCAATGGGCTATCCATCATCCAGATCGAAAAACCCGATCAGATCAGTTATATTCATATTGAATTGGAAACCCACGATATTCTTCTGGCGGAAGGTGCGCCTTCGGAAAGTTTTCTGGATGACGGTTCACGCGGGATGTTTCACAACGCTCAGGAATACAGCAAACTCTACCCGGATGCCCCCGTTCTTCGGGCGCAATATTGTGCCCCACGGCTGGAAGATGGACCAGAACTAGCCCACATTCATCAACGCCTGAAAAACTTTGCGTACCACCATTTTTCTCAAAGTGCCGCGTGAAGAGCAAAGGATAAGCCGGAACTGTGTCGAAGCCTCTGGTCGGTTATATTGATGTCTGTGACCGGGAGCGGGTCGCAGGCTGGGTTGTCGACCTGGCGGCAGAAGATCATCCCGTTCGCCTGCGTATTCTGATGGACGGCCACCTTGTTGACGAAAGTGACGCCAAGACGTTTCGGGCTGACCTGCTTCACATGCCAAGGCAAGGTCAATGCGCTTTTGAATGTGTATGGCCTGAGCCCCTCCCTCATGAAGGGTGCATGATAGAAGTCCTGGACAGCCTTCTTGATCGACCCGTCACGGGATCTCCATTCTATATTGAGCCTCTCCCCAGTAATCTTGCAGGATCAATCGACAAGACCGATCGGCTCCATATTGCCGGCTGGGTCCGTGATGACCTCAACCCGGAACGGACAGTCTGGCTGACAGCCGTCATCGACGGAAAATCAACCACCCGTTTCCCAGCCAACCATTTTCGACGAGACCTGCGCGAAGCGGGTCTGGACTCCGGCCGCTACGGCTTCGACTACGTCTTCAGTGCGCCGCTGGACCCATTGAAAGATCACGATATCCAACTGTTCCACGGTCAGGAACGCTTTGGCACACCCATCCACATTCCCAGATCCCAGATGCTGGACGAGTCCTTCAAACGCCATTTCTCGACACTGATTCACAACCTGACAACGGATCAAGCCCGCAGTGACGCTCTATCCTTCCTGACTTCAACCGCTGACACTCTCCGCAGCAAGAGTGGGGCAGACCTCGTCAGCCTCAGGGAACGAAATCTGAAACAACGGGCTACACGCCGCCAGGAAACAGTCGCCCCCATCGCCCCTTGCGCCCTTTTCATTGATGACCGCGCACCTGATCCGACGTTTGACGCAGGCTCCGTCGCCTTGCTGTCTCATATCCGGGCTGCACAGGCTCTAGGCTATATCTGCAACTTTATTGCTTCCCGACAGCCCCCTTCAGAACAGGATCGGATACGACTGGCCGCATTAGGCATCACTTGCCTTATGCCCCCTGTTTTTACAGGACCGGAAGAGGCGCTCAAACGCCTCGGAACGGGTCTGGAAGTCGTTTATCTGCACCGCTTGAACAATGCTGAAAGCTACACCGCTTTAACGCGCGCCTTTGCCCCAACAACCACACTGATCTGGAGCATCGCAGATCTGGCCTCATTGCGCCTCCATCGACAAGCTACCGTGGAACGACGGCCAGAACTTGACCGGGTGGCAACACATCTCGAAGTGCGCGAGAACATGTGTGCATGGACTGCCGATCATGTTCTGACGCATTCTCCCATTGAAGCCGAATGGCTGGAGCGCGTTGTCCCAACAGCCAATGTCCATGTCGTTCCCTGGGCCGTTCCCGTCAAACCCCGCACACGTCAGACATCCCAAAAACCCATCATCGCCTTTGTCGCGCATTTTGGTCATGCCCCCAATACGGATGCAGCCAAATGGCTGGTGCTGGACATTCTCCCTAGGCTGAAAAAGCACGTCCCGAATCTTGTCTGCCGTCTGATTGGCAGCACCATGCCCCATGCCGTCCATATGCTGGCGGAGGAGGGCGTAGAAATCGTCGGGCATGTTTCGTGTCTTGAGCAGGCTTTGAAAGATGTCTCTCTTTGTGTCGCCCCTCTCCGCTACGGCGCAGGCATCAAGGGTAAGGTTCTGGAAGCATGGTCTGCGGGCCTGCCAATCGTTATGACACCCATCGCAGCCGAGGGATTGGTCGACAGCAATGATCCTGTATGGCGGAAAGCAATTGCTGAGACAGCCGAGGACTTTGCCCAAAAAACTGTAGAATTCCTGAAACCCGCGGCAGCAAGAGCACAGGTTACAGCGGCCCGGAAGTTGCTACGCGAACGCTTTTCGGATGCTGTCATTCAGACCTTGCTGGAAGATATTTTTCCTCCTGTTATGGAGGACGTGAGTCCTCTTCCAGAAGATACGTCCAAAACGGTTCTGAACTGATTTTCTTTTAAAACCTGAACGTCACATTGGACTGCGCGTAACTGCCACTCTGTGCGCCCGCTCCCCGCAGACTTTTCGACGCCATGAACCGCGCACCATAAACCTGCCACGTCAGGTGATGGTTGAGCTGTAATGTCAGAGAAGCCTGCGGCACAACGCCCACATACCCTCCCCGATAAGACCGGGCGAATGTGTAGGGACCAGACGAACTCCAGATGGCTCCATTTGCATTTTGCCGCCACATGAAAGGCGCTTTCAACCGTAGAGACGCGAAGCCTTTCCATGGCGTGATGCTCACAACAGGCGAAAGGCTCACCAGATTGGATGGCGAAACATAGGTTGTCGTGTCCAGATAGTTCGTCTGTGGATTGAACGGTGCCATATACGTATGAATTGTGCCGTTCTGACCGTCTGACCCACCAGAGTACACATCTGCCTGCATCCCCAGAAAAGGGTGCAACGGTGATGGCGTATGGCGGTATCCCACAATCGTATTCACGGCCCAGGCCCGCACACTGCTTTTCCGTTCAGTGCCTGCGTACTGAAATGTACCGCTCTGATAAAGCGCGCCCACCGAATATTCGACTGAAGCCGATGTACCGTACCAGCGAAACCCCAGATTACCTCGGGACGATGTTCCCTTAAGAGCACGAGAAGCCGTCGGCACGGCAGAAAGTCCGCTGTTATAGCGATATCGGATATAGAACAGATCCAGGAAGGAGTGCACCTTCTCTCCGCCAACCGCAAAGGACGGGACAATTATCGTAGTATTGCCACCATAAAGTCGCGTTCCGTAATCTTCCATATTGTGAAACATTAGACGGCTATCAGTTTTGGTCTGGACAAAATCGTACGCGTCTACACGAATACGGGGCCAAAGCGCATAAAATCGACCGCCATTCCATGACAGCGGAACATTCGGCGTTTCACGATTATAAAGCATGTAAGACGGAGCATCGAGAAACTGCTGGCGCCCAAACATAAATCCGCTTTGTGCCCCAGCGACTTTGCCTTTTAATTCGATAAAGCCCTGTTGCAGATCCAACCTCTTCCGATAGGTCGAACCATACCCATATCCTCGCCAACCGCCTGCATCCGCATTGATAAGCTGCCCGAAAAGCCGCACATGCTGACCCAAATGAAGATCGGCCCCCAAAAGATTGCGGACACCAAAACGTCCTGAATTCGCCTTGCCGCTTCGCCCCAGAAATGGGTCTTCCTCATACCAGTTTCTCAGACGCGACTCTCCAGACAGGGTTAGCCAAATGGTGCGGCTGTTATTCAGCGCGATGAATTTCAGGGGATCGAAAAAATCTGTGCGTTTGCTCTTATCCCGCAAATAACTCCAGTCCTCTGCCCAAGCCGCCGCACCGTAGCGACCAACCGGACCAAAGCCTGCCGCTTCACCGTTCCCATAGTTGAAATCGCCCCAAGGGCCCTGATGACCGTTTGGTGCGCGATTCTGCTTTGCCGTGATCCGGCGGGGCTGCCCCACGACACCGGCATGAGGATAATCCTGAATGATTGGCCGTTCGGTTGATGGAACCTTGATCCATTCCTCATCGGCAGGTGGCTGCTCCAATGGGTTAGTTTTCAGGATAGCCGTCTGAGCGTGTGCCTGACTCCCAAGCCCTGCGACCAGAACGAACAGACCGGCAGAAAGACGCCTTTCCTGACGGTAACGGGGAACAGAAAAGACCATTGAGACCCACGGATCGGCGAAAATGAACCAGAACAATGAGTGAGCCTCATATTACACATTATGCAAAGTGTAATTTTATTTATAACTTTTTTATATAGTTATTATTAGTCCGGTCGACTGATGACCATTTGCCCGCGCGTCAGGTCCCGGAGATAATCCGTCACTGTATCTGCATCCTCAACAGGAACAGCCAGCGTTAGCCAGGCTCCTTCCGCATCGAAATCGCAAAGGGTCTTTTCAGCACGCCATCCGGGCAGCTTGGCTTCAACCTGAGCATAGACCGAGAAAGGGCAATGAAACCGCAGAGGCAGCGTTTCAATACGTTCGATTTTGGCCGCTTCACGCAGGCAGGCGGCGGCGGCCCCACCATACGCCCGGACAAGT
This sequence comes from Gluconobacter sp. ESL1110, assembly GCF_058107395.1. NCBI lineage: Bacteria > Pseudomonadati > Pseudomonadota > Alphaproteobacteria > Acetobacterales > Acetobacteraceae > Gluconobacter > Gluconobacter sp. ESL1110. Next base: position 617,408 of record NZ_JBYLUK010000007.1, on the reverse strand, counting down.
CCACCGGCCCCAAGTTTCACGCCCCCGAACCAACGCGTCACAACGACCATCACATTATCGAAATCCTGCCCCTCAATGGCAGACAGGATCGGGCGTCCGGCCGTGCCGGAAGGTTCTCCATCATCGCTCGTGCGATACCGCTGTCCGGTCCGAAAAGCCCAGCAATTGTGTGTAGCATCCGGCACCGCAACCTCGTTGAAGAACGCCAAAGCCGCTGTTTCATCAGGCACAGGAGCAGCGCGCGCAAGGAAAGTACTTCCCTTGATCACACTTTCATGTTCAGCCATGCCATCGAGAGTCCACGTCATGGCATCCATTGTGCCTCATGATGGCGGAAATGTCAGGTTGGGGTAGGGAAATGCTGCCCGTTCTGTTAAGGGTAGGCCCCATGTTTTCGGATCTGATCGGCCGGCTGAATGCCGCCTGTGCACGTCGTGCGCCACTGGTGGTGGTTCTGTTTGCGCTTCTCTGTGCGGGATGTGTCGCACTAAGTATCACGCGCCTCAGTGTAACAACTGACACGGGCAAGATGTTTGCCAGCAGTCTGCCCTGGAAACAGCGGACAGACGAGATGAACCGTCTCTTCCCGCAGGATGACAATCAGCTTGTTGCCATCATCGACAGCCAGATTCCGGAACAAGGCCGGGCAACGGCCCGGGCGCTCGCCGCCGAACTGAGTAAGGATCATGACCATTTTGAGCTGGTCAGCCTTCCGGGTGATAACCCCTTCTACAACAGCCATGGCTTTCTGTTCCTTGACAAGAAAGATCTGGAACCGCTGCTTGACTCCATCGTCTCTGCCCAACCTTTCCTTGGAACTCTGGCCGCAGATCCATCAGCCCGGGGGCTGTTTGGTGCTTTGGGCCTGATCGGAGACGGTATCAAGGCAGGTCAAGGTATTCCCAGTGGTTTTAATGGTGCTTTGGATGGATTTGCAGAATCCCTGACCAAAGCCGCAACAGGCCATCCTCAAGATCTCTCTTGGCAGAATCTTCTGGTTGGACGGCTTGCTGAACTGGGCAGCCGGTATGAGTTCGTCGTTACAAAACCGAAGCTCGATTACAGCTCTCTTCAGCCCGGACAGGGCGCAACAACCGCCATGCGTCGGGCTATCGACAACCTCGAATTCGTGAAGTCCGGGCAGGCTTCAGGCGCCATTACAGGCGAGGTCAAACTGAACGACGAGGAATTCTCGACCGTCGCGCATGGCATGGTTCTGGGGCTGGTGATTTCACTGGTTCTGGTCGCACTTTGGCTGGTTCTGGCCGTTCACTCGATCCGCGTCATTGTTCCAATTCTGCTCACGTTGATTTCCGGTCTTCTCCTCACAACAGGCTTTGCGGCTCTGACGGTGAAGGAACTGAACCTCATTTCTGTCGCCTTCGCGATCCTGTTCGTCGGGATCGCTGTGGATTTTGCCATTCAGTATTGCGTTCGCTTTCGCGGACAACGTCATGACGACGGCACAATGCCCACCCTCCACGACGCGATTGTTCTTACCGGGCGTGAAAGTGGAGCCCAGATTCTTGTAGCCTCTCTGGCAACTGCGGCGGGCTTTCTCGCTTTTACGCCGACCAGCTTCATTGGTGTTGCCCAACTTGGCCTGATTGCCGGGTTTGGGATGCTGATCGCGTTCTTCTGTACCATGACACTTCTACCGGCACTCCTTTCCCTTTTCCGGGCGAAGCTCGGTGCCGGGGAGCCGGGCTTCACATTTATGGCGCCAGTCGATCATCTGCTACGCCATAAACGGAAGAAAGTTGTCGGTATCTTCGCGCTTCTCGGTGTTGTCGGCGTCGCCCTCATGCCGTTGTTGAAATTCGATGCAGACCCTCTGCACACGAAAAACCCGAACACAGAAGGAATGCATGCGCTTCACCTTCTGGAAGACAACCCGATTACCACTCCGTATTTCGCACAGCTTCTGGTGCCAAACAGTCAGGACGCAGCAAAAAACGCAGCAGCTTTTTCGAAGCTGCCCAGCGTGCATGATGTCTTGTGGCTGGGAGCTCTGGTCCCTGATGACCAGACCGACAAACTGGCCATGATTGAAGATACAGCTTCGATCCTTCTGCCCACCATCACTGTTCAAACCCCAGCGCCAGAACCGGATGCCGCCGCCATTCGTGCTGCTGCCTTGGCTGCCTCCGTCAAACTTAATGACGTCAAAGCACAGCTTCCCGCGCCGCTGGAAAAGATCCGTCAGGCGCTCACAGCTCTCTCAACCGCGCCGGATGCCACACTGATCAACGCCAGCCACACCCTGACGCGCTTCCTGCCTGACCAGCTGTCCATGCTGCGTACTGCCTTGCAGCCTCAGGCGATCACAATCGACAACATCCCCGCAGACATTCGCAAGGATTATGCCCTCCCTGATGGTCGCCAGCGCCTGACCATTCACCCGAAGGGACAGATCTCTGAAACCCCCGTGATGCACCAGTTCGTGTCCCAACTGCGTTCGGTCAATCCTGATATCAGTGGTCCGGCCATGGAGATTACAGAGAGCGCCAATACGATCGTTCATGCGTTCACTGTGGCTGCTATTTCCGCGCTCATTATGATCAGCATCATCCTGCTGGCTGTCCTGCGCCGCATCCTCGACGCAGCCCTTGTGATGGCGCCGCTTCTGCTTTCCGCGCTACTGACTGTCATTCTGATCGTCACAGTTCCTGAAACGCTGAACTACGCAAACATCATTGCCCTGCCACTGCTGCTGGGCGTCGGCGTATCGTTCAATATCTACTTCGTGATGAACTGGCGTGAAGGGATCAAAGGCCCCCTGACGTCCCCGACAGCCCGCGCAGTCCTATTCTCCGCCCTGACAACCGCAACGGCCTTCGGCTCTCTGGCAACCTCAGCCCATCCGGGGACAGCCAGCATGGGACGACTGCTACTGATGTCTCTGGGGTGCACACTGATCTGCACACTCTTCTTCGTTCCAGCCCTGCTGCCCAAACGCCCTATCGACGAAGCCTAAAAACAGAAACATTCCGTCATAAACTTTTGAGGGTCCTGGAAACCATGACCCTCGTCCCTCTGTTGAGATCTTCACATCAATGAAGGATCTCTCCATGACCCCAGATCATTCGGGGCTTCCGCGCGGCATAGATCATGTCGGCGTCACAGTTCCAGACATCAATCTTGCCATCAGGTTTCTAGAGGCCGCACTGGGAGCCGTTGCACTCTATCGCAACGTCACCCATGCCACGCCTCAACAAGGTTCCCAGACGGAAGCCATTCTTGGCCTGCCACAAGGAACAGTCGTGTGGGAAATGTGCATGATGTCCCTCGGTCATGGACCAGGGATCGAACTGTTCGAAATGCACGGTCCCGATCAGCGCACAGCGCTTCGTGCCAATGATTTCGGACTTCAACATTTTGCAGTTTATGTTGATGATATCCGTGCTGCCTGCGCTCGCTTCATCAAAGCCGGTGGCGAGCTCCTCACCGACCCACAAGGTCAACCCTCCCTCGAAGCTGGTCCAGGAAACATGTTCTGCTATGGCCGTGCTCCATGGGGCATGATCATCGAACTTCTCTCCACCCCCAGCCGGGAACGCTTCGATGATATTGCGCCCACCAAACGGTATCAGCCTCCTCCACGCCATGAGGAATCATAAAGCATGCGACGCGTTCTGCTTTCCCTCACCGCTATATCTGCACTTGTAACCTACACACACGAAACACTGGCGGCAGATCCGCCACCTCCTACAACCTATTATTGGCACAACTGGACGGACCATAATGGCGTCAGTCACATGACACACTGTCCATTTCATAATTACGTTCTGAAAACCATGTCCAAACCGGCTGGTCCACAATGGCAGGATCACCTCAAAGCAGGACAGGCACAGGTCATCTCCACGGTGCAACCCGCTCACTGGAATGGAAGCTGGCACCCAGATCCGAAAGTTCAATGGATTATTCCCCTCAGAGGAACCTGGTACGTTACGGCCATGGATGGAACCCGTGTCGAGATGGGACCAGGCGATGTGTCGCTCGGAGAAGACCAGATGAGCCGCAAGGATTTAAAAGGTCATGTCGGCCATTTTGCAGGCAACGTCGGTGATGGTTCCGTTACTTTGATGGTTATTCAAACGGACGAAACCCCAACCGTGGATCAACCATGTCGATTTAAGTGATTCAATATTCATACAAAATATTTACAAAAACTTTTAATTATAAAAATTTAAAATACCTTATTAATATCAAAAATATTAATCCATTACATTAAAAACAGTACATATCATAGATATTTAGCATATCAAGATCTTCAAAACAGAAAAACTGCTCAATACGCAATCAAATTACGCGTTTTTTCAGCAAATCCCGTTTCATAAACGTAAAAACAAACGCAATGCAGATATTATAATATTCACAGAAAGATCAGAAAGTCATCCAGATCTGGCACCGCGTGCCTTTAGGTTACACTAGAAAAAGCGCAACAAAAACCCCCAAGATCAAAGAGTTTTTATCAAAACGATATCGAAAAATTCTCATACATAAAAATATTTTACATAAGGATTGAACTATACTTAAGAAACACAAACATGAGCAATTAACACACTTTGAAATAAATGTGTTCATTATGACACACACATGAATTATTGATGTTTATTCTATTTGTTTCTATTGCGGATCAGTGACGTTTCCTCTCAATTTTGTAACCGAAGATACAATTGAAACGTTACGCGCAAGGAAACCGATTCTCATGTCAGAGTCTCCACCCAAGCAAGGTCGCTCCGGGATTTTCTGGGGTGTTTCAACAGGCTTTCTAAAGATTACGCTTCTGGCAGGCATTTCATATTGCGCAATCCCAGTTACAGAAGCCAAAGCACAGACTCCCACCAGACATCATTCAACAAACAAAAAAACTTTATCCAAAGTTACTGCACCTGTTCAGCAGTCGGCTCCTGTCGCTACGACATTGACGGCACAGCATGTACAGAAAAAAGATCTGCAACAGGTCGAATCTGCCCGGTCTGAACACGTTACAGTAACAGGCTCACTGTTACACGATCCCAACGTCAACAGCATGTCACCCATCACACATATCAGCCGGGCAGACATGGCGCGGCGCGGGTTTGCTAACGTAACCGACGCGCTACAGGCGCTGTCTTCCAATGGTGCGGGTAGCCTGACCAACGCTTTCTCCGCGAACGGCGCCTTTGCGGGCGGTGCCTCTGCACCTTCGCTTCGTGGTCTGAGTTCAGATTCCACGCTGGTATTGATGGATGGACAACGCCTGTCTTACTATCCGCTGTCTGACGATGGCCAGCGTAACTTCGTTGATACCAACTGGATCCCGTCATCCATCATGGAATCCACAGATGTCCTGGAAGACGGCGCGGCAACCCGTTACGGTGCTGATGCCATTGCAGGCGTCATCAACTACGTAACTCGCAAAGAAATCAAGGGTTTTGAAGGCAATGCCGAAGGCGGCCTGTCTCAACGCGGCGATTCCGGCCACCAGAAGCTTTATGCAACTTATGGCTTCGGCGATCTGCGGCGGGATGGATATAACGTCTATATCAACTCCGAATACCAGCAGGATGATGCCCTCTATAACCGTCAGCTAGGGTACCCTTATAAAACCGGAGATTTGACCAAACTTGGTGGCGAGAACGGAAACACCAACGTTCTTGGGTCTGATGGCTCCATCTCGAATTTCGGTGCAACTCCCGCAACCGTAGTCCGTCCAAGTAACGGTAGCACCAGTGGTGTTGGACCTTATCAGCTATTGAACCCGTCTGCCGGGTGTGGCTCTTTTGGCTCACTAGTCAGCGGATATGTAGCTGGAACACCTACAGGTTCTGTTAGTCAGGCCTGCACCCAGAATTCTGTGGGCGATTATTCCCAGGTCTCTCCGTCCCTGCGTCGTATTAACGCTACAATCCATACAACAGTGCAGGTTACCCCGCGTTCCCAGTTGACCGCGATGTTCACTTATTCTCAGGCGCTTTCCACTTACACCGGTACACCTGTCAGTATTCGTGTACAGTCTCAGGCTCGTGCAGCGAATACCCTTAGCACACCTCTGCCCGTGTATCTGCCGGATGGATCGCTTAACCCGAACAACCCGTTTGCAGCACAAGGTCAGGCGGCACAGGTTATTGGCATGTTCAGCGATATTCAGCGCGTGAACACCCAATTGAGCCAGAACTTCCGCGGATCCGCCCGTTACAATGGTTCCGCTGCCTCCAACTGGGGGTCTGACTGGAATTACGACGTTAATTTCGTCGGCATGAACACAACGCTTGAACAGACCATTCTTGGCGTCCCGACAATTCGCGGAATTCAAGAGGCCATCACCAATGGCACCTACAACTTCGTCGATCCGTCCAAAAATACGAATGCCGTTCGCAAAGCCATTGCGCCGCCGAACGTCATGAATGCCCGTACGCAGGAATATTCTGGCGAAATGTCGCTTAGTAAGGGCCTGTTCAAACTACCTGGCGGAACGGTCGATCTCGCGATTGGTGGAAACGTCCGTTACGAGTCTCTTAACGACCCCAGCGCTAACCCCTATGATCCGTCCGATCCAACAGCGCAGTACACGGGTGCGATCAATCCGTTCAATGCACAGGGCAGCCGCTGGGTTGAATCCGGCTTCTTCGAGTTGGGCCTTCCGTTCCATAAAATGCTGTCTGGCAACATTGCTGGTCGATACGATCATTATTCGGAAGGCTTCAGCCACTACACACCAAAAGCAGGACTGATCTTCACACCCGTCAAGCAATTCTCACTGCGCGGCACGTTCTCTCGTGGCTTCCGCGTTCCAAGCTTTGCGGAAACGGGCGGCTCCAACGTCGGTTATACAACCTATCAGCCTCGTAATCAGGCTTGGCTTAACCAGCATCTCAACCCGAACGGGACACCGGATACCTATGCTCAATCGTACAGCATTGGATCAAACGTTGCTGGCAACCCGAACCTCAAACCAGAAATTGCCACCAACTTCACTGGCGGTGCACTCATCAAGCCAACCGACTGGCTGAACCTCAGCTTTGATTACTACTACATCAAGAAATCAAATTATATCGCACCAAACCCGGTCAGCACGACCTCTGTTGCTGAGGCCTATTTAGCTGGTGAATCTCTACCACCCGGCGTTAGCGTCACTCCTGACATTGTCGACACCCAGCATCCGGGTGCGCCACCACGCCCTGCCCTCATTAATCTTGGCTACCTAAATACCAATAAGGTCGTCACAGATGGTGTAGATTTCAAAATTTCTGCAACATCCCGTCTACCAGGTGTCCTGCATGATGTGCGCTGGATCAGCACTGGGAGCGCTACGTATGTGCACAGCTTTAATCTGACAACACCTGACGGGCAGGTGCAGCATTACGCTGGAACAATTGGTCCTTATGGTGCCGTTTCAGCATCCGGCACGCCTCGCTGGCGCGCAAACTGGTCGAACACCTTCATTTACAAAAGCTTAGCTGTTACACCGACCGTTTATTACACCAGCGGCTATAAAACAGTAGCTGAAGACCAAACCGGAGCCGGTACCCGCAACACCTGCTCAAGCTTTGCCTCCATTCAGCAGGCCTATACGCCCAACCAGTGCCATACAAAAGCATTCTGGGATGTGGATCTGACCGTCAACTATCGGATCAACGATCGGTGGAACGTTTATGCAAACGTTTATAACCTGCTTGGCTTCAAATCCCCATACGACTTCGCAACGTATGGTTCGTATCTGTACAACTCTGCATGGAGCCAGAAGGGCCTTGTCCTGCGCTCTTTCCACTTCGGTGTGAATGTATCTCTCTGACCCCTCCTCAGAGAGCCAACAAAAAAGGCCGGGAGTTTTCTCCCGGCCTTTTTTGTTTCTACACCTAATTAAGGTTCAGGTGCTTTCTTTGACCTTGTGCTTGACCTTCACATCATGCCCCTTGAGCATTCCCTGCCAATACAGCCGCGGAAAAATCTCTGTTTTCAGCAGCCAGGCAAAGCGGCTCGGCTTACGCTGGTCGTATGGGAAACTGGGAGCAACCTTCCCACCATACAGGAACTCTGCGAGCACAACCTTGCCGTAAGCAACCGTCAGCGGGCAAGCACCATAACCATCATAGGCACCTGTCTGCGGCCGACCATCCAGCGAAGCGAGGAGGTTTGTCACGACAACTGGTGCCTGTTCACGGGCTGCAGCAGCCGTTTTGGCATTGCTCGTGCCCAGAACATCTCCAGCCCCGAACACGGTGTCGTATTTCACATGGCGCAGGCTTGAAGGGTCAACATCCAGCCAGCCGCCCGCGTTGGCCAGCGGGCTTTTCTTCACGAAATCCGGTGCGCTCTGTGGCGGGACGACATGCAGCATGTCGAATTTACGGATGACAGTTTCGTCCGTTCCAACGATCTGGAAAGTCGCTTCCCGCTTCTCACCGTCCACCTTGATGAGATTTTCCTTTTTGTGAAGGTTGACCCCATAAAAGTCGATCTGGCGCTGAAGAGATGGGACAAAATAGCTCACCCCGAATAGGGCATCTCCCGCAATTGAGAAATCAACTTCCGTACGGTGGAGTGACCCTTCCTTACGCCAATGATCGCTGGCCAGATACACGATCTTCTGGGGCGCACCTGCGCATTTGATCGGCATCGGAGGCTGTGTAAACAGAGCCTTCCCGCCATCCAGATGGCGAATGCACTCCCAGGTATAAGCAGCGGTTTCGCGCGAATAATTGGACGTCACGCCATTACGGCCAAGCGTTTCGGGAAGGCCCTCGATCTTGTCCCAGTCCAGTTGCAAACCCGGGCAGACGACAAGGCGGCGATATTCAACAACACGCCCGCTTGCCAGCGTGACAGTGTTTGCATCCGGCTCGAATGACACGGCACTATCCCGAAGCCAGGTAACGTCTTTCGGGATCAGCCCACCTTCCTGGCGCAGCGTTTCCGCCAGTGTCATGACGCCTGCACCAACGAGCGTCCAGCCTGGCTGGTAAGCATGCGTCGTTGAGGGTTCGATAATCGCCACCGAAAGATTGGGGCGCTGACGCTTCAGTTGAGCAGCAATTGTGATGCCAGCGGCACCACCACCAACAATGACAACGGAGAAGCGATCCTGTGGGGTCGGGTCTGACATGTTCGATGCTCCAAAGTCACGGGACTGACGATAAGAAAACCCTAGGTCAAACGGGCCAGTCTTTCCGTCAGACGGGTATAGAACGCGTCGGAGTCAACGTGATCAATCCACAACGCATTGCAAGGGCGATCGGTTACTTTCCAAAGGTCAACAACACTCTGTCCAAGACAGAGCGGGGCATCAACCTCAATTTCAACATTGCACTCCCGACCGCTGAACAGGTCTGGCCACAAAAGCCAGCCAATTGTCAGTGGATCATGCAAAGCACCGCCTTCCCAGCCATACTTCATCTTCTCAAAGCGGTCTTCCGCTCCAAGCATCCGGACGACCATATCGCCAATCGGCGTTTTCAGGTCTGCAATCGATGCAAGTCTGCGCGGCGTAGCAATGGCACGATGAGTCACGTCGAGCGGCAAAAGCGTTGTGGGAATACCTGCCCCCATCACGATCTTCGCGGCATGAGGGTCAACGAAGAAATTGAATTCAGCCGTTGGGGTGATGTTACCACCTTCCCTCTGAGCACCGCCCATCGCCACGAGATGGGCAATTTTCGGGGCAATGTCAGGGGCATGCGTCAGGGCATGAGCCAGATTGGTCATCGGACCCAGGCAGACAAGCGTGATGCTGCCTGCGGGCTCTTTCCGAAGCACATCGACAAGATGCGTTGCCGCATCAATCGCCTGCGCACGAAGCCGGGGTTCAGGCAGGTTTGCCCCCCCCATTCCCGTTTCCCCATGCACATGCTCAGCGCTGATGGGCGCTTTATGGAGCGGACGGGCCGCTCCGGCATAGACAGGGGCTTCCTCGCGTCCTGCCAGTTCAAGCAGGGCACAGGCGTTCTTGGTCGTCTGTGAAAGCGGTACGTTACCGGCGACGGTCGTGATCGCGTCCACCTGCAATTCTGGCGAGGCCAGCGCCAGCAGAATCGCCACAGCATCATCCTGTCCCGGATCCGTGTCAATAATGATCCGGCGTGGGCTGACCTGCGTCATCATGCGTCTTTCGCGTCGTCCTTGAACCAGGCTTCAACCGGCCCAGTGACCTTCAGCGTCATCGGACGGCCCTTACGGTCAACAGCCTTGCCTACGGACAGACGAGCCCAACCTTCGCTGATGCAATATTCCTCAACATTGGTCTTCTCTTCGCCCTTCAGACGAACGCCAACACCGCGCATCAGAACGTCTTCATTGTAGTACGGGCTGTCCGGGCTGGCGCACAGACGATCGGGAGGGGTATCGCTCATGGTCTATCCTTTTCTTACTGTGCCTCTTCTGTAGCGCCGGATGGCCAGTCCTCCAAGTCAGGAAGGCTCCCCGCAGACAACCTCCGCTGCTATGATGCGTTTTCCTGCGCTGGAGATCACAAGCAGCCATGACCCTGATCCGTTTTTGCAAAACACTCAGTACAACGACTCTTTTCGCACTGTCCCTCGCCCTTCTCTCAGCGTGCGCGTCTCAGGACGATGGGGATTCCTACTCGCTGAGCGCACCGGTCGCCGCCGGGCAGGCCATTCAGATCGATCATATGATCTCTCATATGCCGGGACAGGCCTGGCGTCTGACATACCGAAGCTCGGATGCCCGAAATCCCAACCAGCTTGTACGCGTTTCTGCTGAAGTCCTGATCCCACGCGGCACACCTCCCGCTGGCGGCTGGCCTGTTCTGGCGTGGGGACACGGAGAGAGTGGCCTTCACCTGACCTGTGCCCCTTCAGTCATGGGTCTGGGAACGGTGCAGGAGCATTTCTATGCGCCATGGCTGCAACAGGGTTTTGCGATCGTGGCAACGGATTATCCGGGCCTCGGAGAACCGGGGGATGCCCTGCTGCTCAATGCGCGTTCTGAAGGCATGAGCATGCTGGACTCTGTTCGCGCCGCCCATGCCCGCTTCCCGGATATCTCCCTGACAACCGTTCTCAGCGGCCATTCACAGGGCGCTCAAGCAGCCCTTGCAGCCTCCGCCATAGCCACAACTTATGCACCGCAACTGCATATCGTCGGAACCGTCGCTGTCGCGCCGCCTTATCTTGACGCGCAGGGTGTGCAGGATCTTCTCCGTCCGCGCAATCCGCGCAGTTTCTCGCCAGTCGTGCCCGAACTTCTGTCTCTGGGTGCGTCCCTATCGCAAGCCGATCCATCTTTTGATCCGAACGCCGTCTTCACGACGCGAGCCCTGGCGCTCATGCACGACGCTGCCACAACATGCAGTTCAGACTTCTTTCCCATGGCCCACCGTTCTGGCCTGACGCCGGCCACCATGCTGCGTCCCGGTGCGGAAGCGGTTCTGACACCTGCGTTGAAATGGGCAGAATATCCCTCCCTGTCACTTTCCACGCCTGTTATGATCGCAACAGGGACACAGGACCTTCACTCTTACCCCAATGAGCAACAACGTCTGGTTTCTGCCCTCTGTGCGGCCGGGACATCCGTCACCCATCACACTTATGGCGGCGCAAGCCATAACGGGACACTCAGTTCCGTAACGACAGATGCCCATACGTTTGTGCGGACTCTCATGTCAGGTCAAACGCCCCCCAGCAGTTGTCCCGCCCGGTGAAAATCCTGATCACAGGTGCGGCTTCTGGCATTGGTCGAGGGCTGGCGTGCCGTCTGGCCCGAGCAGATCAGCACCTTGTACTGGGAGACTGTGACCCTGAGGGTCTGAACGAAACACGACGTCTTTGCGAAGACCTGGGCGCCACTGTCAAAACCCGCATTCTTGATACGCGGGACCGAGAGGGCATGACCGAGTGGATTCATGCAGAAAGTATCATCCGACTGGACATGATCTTTGTCTGCGCTGGCATTACAGGCGGCCTTCCGCCATCACACACGGCCATTCCTACTGTGGAACGCGAAGAGCATGCCCGTCTCATGATTGAGACCAATCTTCTAGGCTCCCTGAACACGCTCTTCCCAGCCATGGACGTCATGAAGAAGCAGGCTCTTGATCCAAGCGGCCGACGGGGCCGGATCTGCGTGGTCGCTTCCGTCGCCGGGTTTGTGTCCTATCCCGGTACCCCATCCTATTCTGCTTCCAAGGCAGCGCTTGACCGCTTTACGGTGGCAACCGCTCCAACACTGGAAAAATCCGGGGTTACCCTAACCAGCGTCTGCTGTGGCTTTGTAGATACCCCAATGGTTAGAAGAAACCGTTTCCCTATGCCGGGGCTGGTTTCAACAGACACAGCCGTACGCCAGATTCTCCGGGGAACACTGCGTGGCAAGCGACGTATCACCTTCCCGAAATGGCTTGTTCTTGGCGCAAGGCTGACGGATCTTCTGCCGCCACGACTGACAGAACTCTATTACTGCCGCCAACCCTCGGCCCAACCCCACGGAATGCCAGATTACTGATCATTCTCATCGCACGAAATGACTTTTCGTGTCCTAATGGTAATGACCAAAAAGCCGTAATCGAGGATAAGCTGTCGGCATGAATTTCTGCCGCCTGTTCATTGATCGCCCCGTCGCGACGACCCTGATGTCCATCGCCATCTTCATGGCGGGTCTCATCTGCTATCCTCTACTACCTGTTGCGACGATGCCCGATGCAACGACGACCAACATTATGGTCGTGGCGACCCAACCAGGCGCCGACCCACAACAGATGGCAACCTCCGTCACGACGCCACTGGAGCGTCGTCTCGGCTCAATTGCCGATCTGCAACACATCGAGTCCGATACCAGTCAGGGGCAAGCGCAGATCTTTCTGGAGTTTTCTTCTTCCCGAAATATCGATGGAGCCCTGCGAGACGTTCAGGCCGCACTCAGAGCAGCACGGAGTGACCTGCCTTCCGGTACTCTGGATGACGATCCTCAGGCGTTCAAACTCGATGGAAGTGGCTTTCCGGTTTATCTGCTCAGCATCACAACCGATCAGCTGACGCAGGCCGAGCTGTATGATGTGGCGAATATTCAGGTCAAACCCTACCTTGCTCAGGTCAAGGGCGTCGGTCGTGTAGAAGTCGTAGGATCATCAAACCCTGCTGTTCGCGTGGAACTCAATCCCGGCCCCCTCTACAAATGGGGTATCGGATTTGAAGATATCCGGACCGCGCTCGCCTCGGCCAATGCCTTCACCCCCAAAGGCTTCATCGACAGTCACGGCAAGCGGATGTTGCTGTCCACCAACGATCAGGCGGTCAGGGCGGACCAGTATCAGGATCTGATCGTCGGCTACCGGAACAGCTTCTACCCCGTTCGCCTCAAAGACGTTGCCAAGGTCTATGACGGCGTTCAGGACGTTTATCAGACCAGTTACATCAATGGTCACCGCGCCATTACAATGGTCGTCTCAGGGCAACCTCATGCCAATACCGTAGAAATCGTCAACGGAATCAACGCCAATCTGGACAAGCTGAGAGCTGGACTACCAGGAAGCGTAAAACTGGTTGTAGGGCTGGATACGTCTCGCTCCGTCCGGGCCGCCCTCGACGATGCCAAGGAAGCCCTTGTCATCTCGGTTATTCTGGTGGTTCTGGTCATCCTGCTGTTCTTCCGGAAAGTGATGACGACCGTCATTCCTGCCGTCACGGTACCGATCGCCCTGTCAGGCACACTCGCCGCCATGGCGTATTTTAACTTTACGCTGGACGTCCTGTCCTTGATGTCTCTGACAATCGCTGTCGGGTTTGTGGTGGACGATGCAATCGTGGTGCTGGAGAACATCGCCCGTCACATGGAAAACGGAATGGACCGTTATGAAGCCAGTATTGTCGGGTCTTCCGAGATCGGGTTCACGGTCCTGTCCATCAGCGCGTCCCTCGTAGCTGTCTTCATCCCGCTTCTTTTCCTTCCGGGAACCGCAGGCTCGATCATGTTCGAGTTCTGCATGACCATGATTTCCGCCATCGTGATCTCGATGTGGCTGTCCCTTACGCTGACGCCCATGATGTGTGCACGTATGCTGGAGATTGACCATGGAACAGGTCCTCGCACGGGCCTGAGCGGTGCGATCATCCGCGTTACGGAAGCAGGCCTGGACGGCATGGTCCGCCTGTATGCACGCTCCATGCACTGGTGCCTTCGCCATACGGTCCTGATGGGACTGACCCTTCCTCTCAGCTTCATCCTGCTGGTCGGGTCTGTCATCATCATGCCAAAGGAGTTCATTCCTGAGCAGGACATTTCCCTGATCGGTGGCCGCATCAAAGGAGATGCGACCATGTCCTTTGATGAAATTGATCGCCGATTGCGCGCTGTCGGAGCCATCGTCCAGAAAGACCCGGACATTACATCAACCACGATTTTCAGCGACGACAAGAATTCGGGTGAACTTTACCTTCACCTCAAGGAAAAGAGCGAGCGCGCTCCCGTAGCCACGGTCCTTGCCCGTATTCGCAAAGCCGTTCCGGTTCAGCCAGGCGCAGACGTCATGTTCTGGAATGTCGGTGGAAACAGCCAGGGCGGCAGCAGTCAGAAAAACACCGGCGCCTACCGTTATGTGCTCCGCAGCGAAGATATTGCCAGCCTGACCAGCTATCTGCCAAAGATGTTGGGGGCCCTGCGCGCATCAGGGAAGATGATCAATGTTTCATCTGCAACAGAAAGCCAGTCCGTCGCTGCCTATATTACCGTACACAGGGACACAGAAGCGCGATACGGCGTAACGCCTCAGCTTATCCAGAATGTCCTGTATGATTCTTACGGTCAGGCCATTGTTTCCACCATTCACCTGCCCCTCACGACACACCGTGTCATCATGGTCCTTGATCCCAAATATCGGACAGACCCGAATACGTTGCATCAGATCTGGATTTCGACTTCGGCTGGGACGGCTGCCGGTGGCGTAGCATCAAACCTGATCCGGGCCAAAGCCTCTACCACTGCTACGGAAAGCACCTTCACGTCCCTTGCTTCCTCATCTATCCAGAACTCTCTTGCCAACCAGATTTCTGGCAACAAATCGAGCGGTTCAGCCGTCTCGTCTTCGACAGAAACCATGATCCCGCTGGATAATGTGGCCTCCGTTCTGTGGAAGCAGCAGCCACTCGATGTTACCCATCGTTCCGGCTATTATTCGACAGCAATTTCCTTCGATCTGGCTCAGGGTGTCACCTATGCCCAAGGTGTCAAACTGATTCAGGACACCATGAAGGAAACGCACGCTCCTGACGGTATTCTGGGCGAGTTTACAGGCACTGCAGGTGATACGACCAAGGTCATGATCAATGCTCTGATCGCTTTCGCAGCCGCGATTGCTGTCATGTATATCGTTCTGGGTATTCTCTATGAGAGCCTGATCCATCCCATTACCATTCTTTCAACGCTTCCCTCCGCTGGCATTGGCGCGGTCATAGGACTGTGGTGTTTTGGGCTGCCCTTCAGCGTCGTGGCGGTCATAGGGATTATTCTTCTGACAGGTATCGTGAAGAAAAACGCCATTCTGGTCATCGACTTTGCGATCCATGCCGAACGCTCTGAAGGATTGTCTCCCAAAGATGCTATATTCAAAGCGTCCATCACCCGCTTCCGCCCCATTCTCATGACGTCCCTCGCTGCTGCTCTTGGTGCCGTACCGCTGATTATCGGGCATGGGTATGGTAGCGAAATGCGTGCGCCGCTGGGTGTGTCCGTGCTGGGCGGAATGATCGTGAGCCAGCTTCTCACGCTCTATACGACGCCTATTGTCTATCTCTGGATGGATGCGATTGGGAAATGGATGCGCCGACTGAGTGCAAGGATCGTACAGCGTATTCACCGGCTGGGCCGTTCCAGCTCCCAACCAGAGAAAGCCTGACTTTTCAGAGTGTCGGCAGGCTTACCGCCTCCGGGCGGTTCCGGCTGTCAGCAGAGAGAGGCGTGATACCTGGAATGACTTCTACTTCCGTTCTGCCAATAACACGCCCAGTCAGAACCATACGGCTGCTTGCATTATAGACATGCACCATGTCGCCCTTTCCACCTGCTTCCATGACAGTGCCTGACACAGTCAGGTGCAGGCTTGACTGGGAGTAGGACAGAACGACCTGTGATCCTCTTTTGACAAGCTGCGGATGAACAAGCTGCGAAGAGGCGAGAACCTGTCCGGCAGACAGGCTGCTCCTTGTTTCCAACCCCACGACATCATCTATCGATTGCAACGCATCATCCGGAACGTCCGAAGACCTCACCAAGGTTACACTCACATCTTCAGGGAGAATGGGTTGCCCCGGCCGAACGGAATGCCGGAGCGCAACAGCTTTAACTTCCATCGTCACCGTGCCGGTAACAGGAAATGCGGTGCCTTTCCCACCTGTACTTGAAGGGATTTCCATACGAACACTGAAATGTCCTCCCCCATGAGGCGGGCGATCAAGATGCAAAATAGTCGGAGCCGCTGTCTCCTGAGCAGGGACAGGAACCGGTTTAAAGCCGGCCAAGGTTATTTCAACATGCGCATCTTCCGGGAAGTCGAAGCTTTGCCTCAACACGGGCAGCACATCGTCTTCTTCAATCATCCGGGTTGCGCGCGTTACGGTTGTGGAGACGAGAGGCGAAGCGTCTGGCCAGTCCACCCCGAATTGAGCAGCGATCGCTGTAAGCTGAGGTCCACCGACAACGTAGTTGCCTCCCAGCGCGGGCGCATCGCCAATGTCAGCATCCTGCCCGGCGGTCAGACCAGAAAACAGATCGGACAAACGAACCCGTGGATGGTCGACGCGAATATTGGTTCGCAAAGTTGCTGCATGCACAGACCCAGAGGCGAGCAACGCCAACAGGGGTAGGCACGACAACCCACGCCCCATGATTAACGACCACCCAGATTGTTAAGGGTCTGCATCATGTCATCAGCGGAAGTGATGACCTTGCTGTTCATCTCATAAGCACGTTGCGCTGTAATGAGATCAGTAATTTCCGTCACAACATTGACGTTGGAATTCTCAACATACCCCTGCATGACACTACCGTAGCCGGTCGTGTTTGGTGTTCCCAGCATCGCGTCCCCAGATGCAGTGGTTGGCGTGAACAGGTTCTGCCCCATGGCATCCAGACCGTTCTCGTTGGTGAAAGTCGCGAGCTGGATCTGACCAACCACCGTGGAGTTATTCTGCCCGGCAACCGTTACACTCACCTGCCCGGACTGATCGATGCTGACGCTCTGGGCATTGTTGGGAATCGTGATGGTCGGGCTAAGTTGATAGCCGTCCGCTGTGACAAGCGACCCTGTATTATCCATCGAGAACGTACCGTCCCGGGTGTAGGCCAACTGCCCTGACGGAAGCTGGATCTGGAAATAACCTTTTCCCTGCACGGCAAGATCCAGAGAATTGCTGGTCTGCTCCAGACTGCCTTGATCATTGATGCGGTAAATTGCTGCAGTTTTTACGCCGAGGCCAACTTGTGCACCGGACGGAACCGTCGTGCCCGTATCGGAAGAGCTTGTGCCGACACGGCGAATGTTCTGATAAATCAGATCCTGAAACTCGGCACGCGAGCGCTTGTAGCCTGTCGTGCTCATGTTCGCGATATTGTTGGAAATGGTTTCAACGTTGGTCTGCTGGGCCTGCATGCCCGTTCCGGCGATGTCGAGTGCGCGCATGGGAAATGTATCCTTGTCCCGTCAGGAAAACTGTCAGGCTGAAACCTGAACGATTTTGTCGATTGCGTTCTGCTGGCGGGTCGCTTCGGCATTCACGAACTGCGCCATGAAATCAAAATTGCGCTGGATATCCATCATCTTCGTGACTTCAGACATCATCTGCACATTGCTGCCTTCGAGCATCCCCTGCATGACCTGCGGGCGATCAACAGCATTGGTTGGCTGGTCAGAGCGCAGAAGATGGCTGCCTTCTGCCTGAAGCGTATTGTTGTCCCGTGCGGTTACGATTCCGATCTGTCCCGCCTCGCCGGTTTCAGTTAAAATCACACCATCCGATGAAATCGTTAGCCGATGATCGGTTGTTGGCAGGACGATGGGCTGCCCTTCGCGGTCCAGAAGTGCATTACCGGCTTCATCGACGACTGTTCCATCCTGCTGCTTTTCAAAGCGCCCGGCACGCGTCAGTCGCACACCGTTGGCCGTCTGCACCTGAAAGTAGCCTTCTCCGCCCAAGGCAAGGTCAAGCGGATTCCCGGTCTGCTGCAGATCGCCCTGCTGGAAATCCCGATAGGTTGCACGGTCCTGCGTATAAGCCTGCGTCTCAGAACCCGTGGGCTGGTCAGCAGCATGCTGTTTAGACAAATAATCGCTGAACAGGACGCTTTCGCGCTTGTAACCAACTGTCGAGGCATTCGACATATTATCGGCAACGACTGACATGGCGCGCTGCTGGGCATCCATGCGCGAAAGGGCAATATAGGTACTGTTCTCCAAGACTGAAGCTCCGGCATCCCGCTGTCAGGAGAGCTTACCCGTCAGACCCTTTCCCAATCGTTAACCAGCATGATCAGGACGAGTCGTCCTGACGATATGGAGAATAAGCCGCAAGGGCTTCTGCTTCATCGCGAATGGCCGCACGCTCCTCCTCCAGAAAAGCAGCTACAGCATTGCGCAGGCCGGGATCAGCAATGGTATGAGCAGAATGTGTAAAGGCTGGCAGATAGCCACGCTGGATCTTGTGCTCCCCCTGAGCGCCGGCCTCAACGCGGCTCAGACCATGAGCAATCGCAAAGTCGATGGCCTGATAGTAACAGAGCTCGAAATGCAGGAATGGCCAGTCCCCTTCACATCCCCAGTTCCGGCCGAAAAGCGCATCCCGGCCCATCAGATTCAGCGCCCCGGCCACAGGCTTACCCTCATGCTCGGCCATCATCAGAACCACACGGTCCCCCAATCGCTCCGAAAGCAGCGGGAAAAACGCTTCCGAAAGGTAAGCGCTCCCCCATTTTCGGTCGATCGTGGATTGATAAAAGCGATAGAACACGGACCAATCAGCGGGCGTGATATCCTGTCCACGTCGCGTCACGAAGGTCAGTCCGCAGGACTGCGCGGACTTCCTTTCTTTGCGCAAGGCCTTGCGTTTACGGGAAGACAAGGCGTTCAGGAAGTCTTCGAAACTGCCATATCCCTGATTGTGCCAATGATACTGTACGCCAAGCCGTGTCAGGTATCCTGCTCTTTCGAAAGCCGCCATGGACTGTTGGTTACAGAAGGTCGCGTGAACGGACGACAGACCTAATTGGGACGCAGCCTGCATAAGCCCCGCTGCGAGAGCCTGCCCCACAGCGTCTGGGTCTGGCAGGTCTTTCCGAAGCAAAAGACGTGGCCCGGGGACAGGAGAGAAGGGAACAGCGCACTGGAATTTAGGGTAATACCGGCCCCCGGCGGCTTCATAGGCCCGCGCCCAAGACTGATCGAAGACATACTCTCCCATGGAATGGGCTTTTCCATAGAGAGGAGCCAGTGCCAGAATGGTTCCGTCCGGGGTACGGAGAGCAGCATGACGCACGAGCCAACCCGTTCGATCCGCAACGGAGCCACTGTCTTCGAGTGCAGATAAAAACGCGAATGAGACGAAGGGATTTTCATCTCCGGCACAGGCGTCCCATTCAACAGAACCAATGTCGTGAATGGACGCGTGTAGCGTCAGAGACCACTCCGGCTCCGAGGCGTTATTCATGAGGGCTGATCCTGCAAATCTGTCTGACGCATCTGGATAAACGTGTGGCTCAGATGAGGAAAAACAACCTCAGCCCTCTAAATGGTGGGAAGCCTTGAGAGCCTCCCACCTTGGCAGCCTCAGACGACTTCGAACAGAGCTTCGACTTCAACCGGTGCATTCACCGGCAGGCTCGGAACACCAATCGTCGAACGGGCATGACGACCTGCGTCACCAAAGACTTCAACAGCCAGATCAGACGCACCGTTCATGACAACAGCGTGCTCGGTGAATTCCGGCGTGCAGGCAATGAAACCGCCGAGACGCACAACGCGCTTGATGCGCGACAGATCACCGCCCAGCGCTGCTTTGGCCTGAGAAATGACGTTGATCAGGCAGGCGCGGGCGCAAGCCACACCAGCATGGTTGGACACTTCATCGCCCAGCTTGCCCGTGATGAGCAACTTGCCATCGACCAGCGGAAGCTGGCCGGACACGACGAGCAGGTTCCCCGTCAGAACGGTTGTCACATAATTGGCGACTGGTGCAGCAGCCTCCGGCAGGGTGATTTCGAGAGCGGCGAGACGATCTTCAGGCGTGTTGGACATGGATATTTCTCCTGTGAATGGGCTGTCATGTTGAAGCGCCAAAGCCATAATGCCAAGAGTGCTTCACGTTGAAGCACCTTCTTCCCCGGCGAGCGTACGACGACTGCGCTCCAGTTCCTCGGCGTATCGGCGAAGCGCATGCTGTTCCGTGAGGATACCCACCACCTGCCGTGACTGGAAATCTTCGACGACGACGAGGGCATCAGCTTCTGCACGCTCGAACAGTTCCACAGCTTCGCGGACCGTCAAAAGCGGTGTGAGCATGGCATTTTCGAAGTGTGCCAAGGCCATGACGGGTGTGGCGGCTGGCGGAACAGCTTGCAGTTCCGCCACATTGACCATTCCGACATAACGCCCATCCCGATCCAGAAGAACAATCCGCTGCGCCGACCCAAGAGGAAAAAGAGCCTGCACCCTGTTGAGCGGTGTGTCGAAGAGGATCGTCCTGACCTGTCCGCGCATCATACGACGGACATTCAGAGAGCGCATCCAGCCAATATCCACAGCGGAGCGAATGGATTCACCCCGCAGATGAAAGCGCCAGGTTGCGAAACTATACCCGAACAGGCGCCGGACAGTCAGTAACGAGAGCACTGCGGCCACGAAAGTCGCACCACTCATGGAAATACTACCTGTCAGTTCCAGCAGCAGACATACCATGGTCATGGGGCTGCCAATGATGGCCACTGCCATGGCACTCATGCCGATCAATGCACAGGCTGTCGGCGAAACGGACGCCAGACCCAGCCATTCGAGCAGGGCCCCGTACACGGTTCCCGCCAGCGTTCCGAGATAGAGAGAGGCAAAGAAAAGACCGCCCCGAAAGCCGGAGCCAATTGAGATGCAGGATGCCAGAGCTTTGAGCAACAAGAGGCCCAGAGCCATCCAAGGTGTGATCCACCCTGCAAACACTACACGCATTGCATCATGCCCAGCAGACAGAACTGAAGGGTGAAGAATGGCGAGCCCTCCCACAAGACATCCGCCAACGGCAGGTTTCAGCCAGACAGGACCAGGCAGAAGCCGAAACAATGTTTCCGTCTGGGTGACGCAATACATGACGCCAATGGCTGTGAGTGCGGACAGTACGCTGATGATGACAACGCTGAAACTGCCATTCCATGTTAGCACGCCAGGGTCCGCGATCATGACGGCGGCAGGCATATGCCCGAACAGATGTGCGACGCCGACGCCTGCGAGCGCAGCAATCGCAACGGGAGACAGACTGACCAGCGAATAGGAACCGATGACGAGTTCGAAGGCGTAAAATGCCCCGGCAACAGGAGCATTGAAAGCAGCCCCGATGGCCGCGCCCGCCGCAGCTCCAACCAGAACACGCAGATCTTCACGCCGGACACGAAAGGCCTGTCCGATCCGGGAGCCCAGAGCAGCAGCGATCTGAGTAAAGCCTGCTTCGAGCCCGATAGACCCTCCAACCCCGTTGGAAATAACGGTCTGCAATGCGACGATCAGACTGTCACGGACAGACATGCGGCCGCCATGAAGGGCATTGGCTTCGATCGGATCGACGGGCCGGCGGGGCATGATTTTGCTGAAGACAACCCCAAACAGCCCCAGAGCAATACCGCCCAGCGTCAGAACTAGCAGAACACGCCAGGGAGGCAACCATGTCAGGCCAGACAGATGGCCATTCATGGTGTTGCCTCTACCAAACAGAACACTGTGCAGAGACAGCGTCACGGTTGTTATCAACACCACGCAAAAGCCCGATACCGCGCCAACAACCGCTGCCAGAACAGCGAGCCAGATTTCATCGGCACGAACCATCGCTCGCAACGTCACGGGGGCCAGAGCCGGATGACGCAGGAGAGAGCGCATGTGACGCTTCAGACGAAAACGCAATTCGTTACGGGCGGGACTGGTGGACAAGTGGTCTCCCCGACGGCAGGTGTAGTTCTGTTTGGCCGCAACGCTGTTTTCAATCAACTGCTGTCACGGAAGGATCATGCATGAAACTCAATGCCATCGAACGTGGGGATGGGCCGGAAACCGTTGTTTTCCTGCATGGTCTGTTTGGCAGAGCCCGTAATCTCGGGTTTCTTCAGCGGGAAGCCTCCCAGACATTCCGGACGATTGCCCTGGATCTCCGCAATCATGGGGACAGCCCGCATGGTCCCGTGAGCTACCCCGCGATGGCACAGGATGTTCTAGAAACACTTGACGATCTTGGGATCGAGCGTTTTTCGGTCGTCGGTCATTCGATGGGCGGGAAGGTCGCCATGATGCTGGCACTTGCTGACCCGGACCGGGTAACGCGTCTGATGGTGGCGGATATGGCTCCAGCCCGGACCCAGAAGGGCCATGGGGACATGATTGCAAAACTGGATGCGATCACTTTTCCTTCAGAACTGACACGGAGTGGCGCGCTGGACCTTCTCGAACCTATTACCGGAAGCCGGGCCGTCGCCGAACTGATGGCACAGAATGTCTCTCTGGATGGCGCTCCGGGATGGGCGATCGGATTTGATGAGATTACGCAGGGAATTAGTCTGATTGAAGGCTGGCCCGATAGCCAGGCAGCGCCCTATGACGGGCCAGCCCTGTTTCTACGCGGCGGCAATTCAAACTACGTCCGGCCCGAACATCACGCTCTGATCCACGCTCTGTTCCCTCAGGCCCGGATTTTGACGTTGGAAGGCGCCGGGCACTGGCTGCACGCGGAGCAGCCACGCTCGTTCATTGCGACAATGATGGCGTTTCTGACCGGCCAGGACGTCTAGCCCGTAAGTGTGTTGAGGGCAGCTTTCTTGCCCTCTTCCGCAACCCGCCAGCAATACCAGGCAAGAGCAGACCTGTGCGGAGAAAAACAAAGCGTTTCGTTCTTGAGATTTTTAGGTTTAGGAGCCGTCTCCATCTTCTTGATCCGTCGCCAGCCTTCCCGCACACCAAAATCATCGACTGGCATGACGTCCGGCCGGCCCAACGTGAACATCAGAAGCATCTCTACAGTCCATCGGCCCACACCGCGTAAAGTCACAAGGCGCTGAATCAGATCTTCATCTCCAAGCGTTTCCGCCTCCAGCCGTGTCGGTACCAGACCCTCCAGCCGAGCCTGAGCCACGCCTCGCATGGCGATCTGTTTGCTTGCAGATAAACCGCAGGCCCTCAGTGTATCTTCCGGAAAGGCCAGCAAAACCTCTGGTGCTGGGGGCGGCCCAGTCTCGGACGCTGCGGGCCCAAGAAGGCACAAACGACCGAAAATTCGTCGGGCCGCCGCACCATGAAGCTGTTGTCCGGCAATGGCTCGTAACAGCGCATCATAAGGGTCCTGCCCGTCATCTCCACGCAGACGACAGGGCCCAATTCTTCTGATCGCTACAGCGACATCCGGATCAATGGAAAGAGACGATATGAGAGGGTCTGTCATGACGCTGTTTTTCCTGCGAGGTCTGTGGCGCTTTGTCTCTTTCGTGAATGGCCCATTACTGCCATGATAGCATCAGACGCAACGCCAACCCCCAGACCGGATACCAGCCTGCCGGATGACAAACCCGCCCGCCCTGGTGCACAAAGCCTGGCAATGACGTGCCGCCACCTTCCCTCTTCTGAGTGCGCCCGCCCCCTATGAACGGCAGCGTACCTTCTGACAGCGCCAGATCAGGACGCCGCGAACCCAAACTGTTCGCGGGCAGAACGCGCGCGGCCACTGCGCCTGCTCATGCGCCTTCCGGTCTTCGTTCCCGACTGAGGGATTACGTTCCGCCTGCAACAGCCGTTCGCCCGGTTCTGACGCCGATGATGCGGCCGCAGACCATCGTCGAGCCGGGACCTGTCATTCCGTTCTGTATTTCTGCCGGTATTCATGCGGCAGTTCTGTCGCTTCTGCTCACGCAGCATCATGCCATGCATGGATCGCCTGCTGGCAGCGAACCGCAGGTCGAGATGGTGTTCGATCAGCCACCATCCAAGAGTAGCATGCAGGGACCGCGCGCTCATGAAGAAGGAGGGGCACCGCCGCCGCCCTCCCCACAAAGCCCGGAAGAAACCCAGCAGGAGCAGCAGCAACCGGATCAGCAGCAATCCGCGCCGACGCCAGCCGTCCCCACGCCAGAAACGCCGTCGGCCCCGCCCGTACCGCAGGAACCATCTGCCGAACTTCCCAAGACAGCGCCCAGTCCGGCTCCTGTCACCCCCGGCAATGCGCCGAGCCAGCGGAGCCAGCAGACGACGCCACATAGTCATCGGGCCCATCGCTCCGTCCGGCAGAGCAACAACAATCCGCTGTCTCACCCAATGGACTACTCCTTCGGAGAGCAACCTTCGCCTTATCGTCATCGTCGTGGGCGTCCGGCAGGATCTGGCGGCCCGATCGACATGTCTCTCGGGCCACTCAGCATGAATGGTGCCATCAACGCGCCTTATCAGACCCGCACCAGCGTCAAAGGCGTCAGTGAAGATTATGGCAGCGAGATTGATCGCTGGATCCGCTCGCATATGTACTATCCGGAAGACGCGGCCCGGGCTGGCGAGGATGGACCGTCTTCCGTCCATGTGGTTCTGGATCGTTTTGGACATGTAAAAACTGTCCGTCTGACGGGTCAGTCTGGCTCTTATTCTCTGGATGCCGCGACCACCGGCATGTTCCAGGGCGCGCATCTGCCACCTGTTCCGCCGGACATGAAGGGCGATCACTTCGATATCGACGTGACAATCAATTATATCCTGATCCGCCGTTAAGCCACTGTTTCGACATCGTGGAAGTGTTGCCCTAAACTTCCCGATGTCCCTTTACCACTCCGGAGCCCCGATGCGCCGTTTTCTGCCTGTTCTGCTGCCACTCTGTCTGGCTGGGTGCTTTGATATGCCCCATCCATTTTCGGACCCCGGCCAGCAAGCCCGGCAATTGGCCACAGCGAATCTTCCTCCCGCTCGTCTGGCAGTTCCTACGCCTGCGGATTCACTCCTTTCAGACGATGCGGCTCAACTCTGGGCGCACGCTCTGGCCGAAGCCATGGTGGCGCAATCCGTTCCAGCAATTGCCCAGCCGAAGAAACCAGGAGACTGGTGGGTAAAGATGAGCGCGCACACACATAATGGCAGCGTCATTCCCCATTACGTGATCATGATGCCAGACGGTAAAGCCCGAGCGGAAAGCGACGGGCCTGCTGTCGATATGGCAGGGTGGAGTGCCGGGGACGCCATGGCACTCAAAGGCGCGGCAACACAGGAAGCTCCAGAACTGGCCAATCTTCTGACCGGCATTCAGGCAGACATGATGCAGCAGGATCAACACAGCCTGATGCACCGCGCGGCACGGATTTATTTCGCTGGCGTCAGCGGTGCCCCTGGCGATGGAGACAAGTCTCTGGCGCGTGCTTTTTATTCATCGCTACCAGATGCGACAAATTCGGTTCAGACAGAGCCCAAAGGGACTGATTTCACTGTTCGCAGCGTTGTTAAAATCGCCGATGGTGGCTCTCTTGACGGCAAACCAGCCCAGCACATCGAAATCGCATGGCATGTTCTGACGCCAGACGGCAAGGAAGCTGGCGCTGCTACGCAGCTTCACGATATTCCGGCGCACTCTCTTGATAGCACGTGGGGAGATACGGCAGTCATGGCTGCCGAAGAAGCCGCTGGAGCCGTACGAACCATCGTGACCAACTATTCCGGTCGCGATCACACGCCTTTGCCTGTGGCCAATCCGACAACCAAAAAATAAAGCGTCTGAGGCGCTTATAAAAATCTCTGTTTCATAGAGTAACACTCCGATAAGACTTCGTGGCTTTTAAATGCTTCGGAGTTCTTGCATGCGTTCGATACGGGGTCAGGTTTGTCTGACTATTTTGGGACTATCTGGCCTGACTGGCTCCTCGGCCTTCGCAGAAACGGCTCCAGTGGTCGCTGTAAATCGTGAGATCGGTCTTTCCATCACTGGATCTTTTCAGGACGCTCTCTCTTCCGACACAACATCCTACGTTGGAACCACTTATACGAGTACCGGAAGAGCGCGCTCGTATGAAAGCGGGTGGAACAGCGACAGTCGGCGTATCGGATGGACGCCGGGCTTTCGTGCAGACAGTTCTGTCATGTTCGACGCTTTCGGGATCAGCAATCTTTACGCCTCTGCGCAATTTGGGCTGCAGGACGGACAGAGAAATTACAAATATCATTTTGCTTCGCACACTACTGCCAGTGCTCCCTACACATTTCGTTTTGGAGGCAAGGACGACGCAAAAGCGACGTCAACGCGCGGTGAGATTGGAAAGGGCTTCCTGCTGCTTTCCCAGTCGCTGCTTCTGACTCCTTTTGCTCAGGGCGGCTATCTGTCCAATGGTTTTGACAACTTTGGGGACTTTGGAAGCTTCTTTGTGGGAGCAGGCCTCAAAGCAGATTACGCTCTGACTTCACGCCTCGTTTTACGCGGACGCTTTGGTTGGGCCGCAGTTTTGAAAAGCCACACAGGATATGACTATGGGCTGAGTTCATCGGCACATTCCCTTTGGCAGGGCGGATTAGGCGTGGACTATCGTATGACGCAGCATCTGCATCTGACTGCTGGAGGAGATTATTCCTATACCCACCGTGCGCAGGCTGACGCCAGCACTACCAATACTTCAAACAGCATCGGAATTTACAGTTGGGGAAGTCTTCCTCATTTTCAGAACTACTCCAGCAGTCTGTCGAATGACGTGACATTGCATGCAGGCCTGGCTTATCAGTTCTGATCAGGACTACGGCGCACGATCCAAAGTAGTGGTGCGCCGTGTTCCCGATACTACCCAAGGGCGAACTCTACCAACTCGGCCGCAAGCCTTTCAGGGTCAGGAATGCGATAATTCATGTGGAAGCCATGGCCTGCCCCCATACGTTCCAATCCCACAGAATCGTAAAGATATCGGGCATCATTACTATTGGCCATGTCAATCAGACACTGATTAACCCACATATCAGGCCCATGAGCCAAGGTAATGACCCTGCGCTGCGGAAAAAACGCACTCATGTGAAGGCAGGAGTCATTATAGGCAATCACAAGCGGATTTGACGCCCAGAGCTTGAGTTGCTCCCGGAATGTCATCTGATGGGGATGAATGATCCCAATTCCCCGTTCCCGCAGGATGGCCGTCAATGCAGCTTCGTTTTCAACCCGGACATTCCCCGTTTTCAGGGCTTCCTGTGAGAAAAACAGGACCCGCCCCGGCTGAACCTGTGCCCCTTCGGGGAGCAGCTGGCGCCCCAGGTGATGGGTCAGATCTGCAAAAACGGAATGAACCAACGAGAGTTCTTCGAAAGCAGCAGAGGCTACGGTGATTCTGGGGAAGCGAACGGGAGCAAGAACTCGCAAAAAATTCTGCTCCGCCAGACCCAGCGCAGTCACGATATCCCGGAAGTAATCTTCCTGCATCAGTTCTGCGATGGAATGTCGACTGCTGAACGCAACACGGAGTCCAGTTCTGCGATAAGGCGGCAAACTCCAGAAACGGGAAAAAGAGTTGATCAGAAAATGGCCGCAGGATGACTTATCCAGATTACCTGCAAAGACATAATCGAAAGCCTCACTGACAACAGGGCACTCCGGGATTGACTGGGTAGCCCGTGCACATAGCGGCGTATGCAGCCCTCCTGCTCCCGTATAGATCATGGCTTCCGGGACTGTGCGGCCTGAAGGGTCAAAAAGCCCCCATTCCGGCCCACTTCCGGGAGGAATGAACACAGCGTTCCTGACTTCCCGCTGATTGGGAAGGTCCTGAATCAGAAGCTTTCTGCCAACGAAACCCGTACAGTCTTTCAGGGGCATATCCTGACCTTTCCGTAGCATGGAGCGACCTTCGAAAAGGCCGCACAGACAGTCTTCTCATGTGTTTCGCCTGCATCTTCCTCCACATCAAGTCTACCTCTCAGCACAAAGAATGATGCAGAACAGATGACAGCGGGGAAGCACACTGTTAGAAAGCGCGCAATTCTCCCCCTGACGGATACCGGACGAGGCCGTTTTCATGAAGATCGTTGCCTGCAACAGTAATCTGCCGCTGGCCCGTGCGGTGGCGAACGAACTGCGGATGCCGCTGTGTAAAACCGTGGTCAAGCGCTTTGCCGATGGTGAAGTGTTTGTCGAGATCCAGGAAAATGTCCGAGGCGAGGATGTTTTCGTCGTGCAGAGCACCTGCATGCCGACAAACGATCACCTCATGGAACTTCTGGTGATGCTGGACGCGCTGCGTCGCGGGTCCGCCAAGCGCGTCACGGCTGTCATGCCGTATTTCGGCTATGCCCGTCAGGACCGTAAGTCTGGCCCCCGTACGCCCATCAGCGCCAAACTGGTTGCCAACCTTCTGACGGAAGCTGGCGCCAACCGTATCCTGACGATGGATCTGCACGCCATGCAGATTCAGGGTTTCTTCGATATCCCGACGGACAACCTTTACGCAGCGCCGCTCTTTGTCCGAGACCTCAAGACACGTCTGCCAGACCGTGAGCTGATGATCGTCTCCCCGGATGTGGGCGGTGTGGTTCGTGCCCGTCAGTTGGCGCAGCGACTGAACGTCGACCTGGCCATCATTGACAAGCGTCGTGAACGCGCTGGCGTTTCAGAAGTCATGAACGTCATCGGGGATGTTTCCGGGCGCTATTGTGTGCTGGTGGATGACATCGTGGACAGTGGCGGATCGCTCTGCAACGCGGCCAATGCCCTGATGAGCCGTGGTGCGGAAGGCGTTGAAGCCTATGTCACTCACGGCGTTCTGACTGGCAATGCGTGCGAACGCGTGAAAAACAGTCCCTTGAACATGCTGACCCTGACGGACAGTATTCCAGCCACCCAGGCGCTACTCGATACGCCAAACATTCGCCAGATTACGACTGCTAATCTTCTGGCTCGCGCCATGAGCGCTGTCGCAGACGAAAGCTCGGTCTCCTCTCTCTTCGACTGAGTTTTCCCCAACTCCGAAGGTTTCACTATGCCGAAGATCATTGCCAAGCCTTACTGGTATCTCCGCCATGGTGAAACTGACTGGAATCTCCGTGGCCTCTCACAGGGCCGGACAGATATTCCCCTGAACGCTACCGGGCTTGCCCAGGCTGAGCGAGCCGGGCAGGTTTTTGCAGGCTTGTTCCGCAATGGCGAAAAGCCATTCGACCGGATTGTCGCCTCCCCCCTCTCCCGAGCGCTTGTCACAGCAGAACACACCCGGGATGCCATTCGTTCAAGCGGCGGCCCTAACCTTCCTCTGATTATTGATCCAGAACTCAAGGAAGTCTGCTTTGGTGTTCAGGAAGGCCAGCCTATGGGAGAGTGGTACGACCCATGGATTGAAGATGGCTACACTCCCGAAGGTGCCGAAAGCTTTGCGACCCTTCAGGCGCGCGCGGTGGGAGCCGTAAATCAGGCCCTGCAAGAAAACGGAACACCCCTTTTCGTAGCGCATGGTGCCCTGTTTAGGAGTTTGCGCGCCGGAATGAACCTTCCTGTGAATGTTCGACTGCCCAATGCCATTCCACTCCACCTGACTCCTTCAGAAACCGGCTGGTCCATTCTGCCCCATGTTCCGGAGACAGTGTAAAGGCAGACTGGGCCTTAAACGCCATATGGGAAATAAGAAATTTTCAGTGTCCGTATTGGAATCGATACGTTTAAGTGCTTGCTGCACTTTTGCCTCTTGTGTGTATCGTCGGAGACATTTAGGCCAGAAAGGACTTTGATTTACATACCGGAACTTGTCCAATGGCGCGTTTACGTCTTCTGGTTGCCCTAACGGCTTTCAGCGGGCTGGTCTCTCCAGCTCTGGCTCAACCACAACCGACACCATTATCATTTCCTCCGGCGGTGCCTGACCCGCAGGACAAGCCTTTCCCCGGCGCACTATCAGTTTCGGTTGATGCAACAGATACCGCGCATCATATCATGTCCATTCATGAAACGGTTCCGGTTCCGAAAGAGGCCATACAGAAGGGTGAAATGATCCTTTTGTATCCCATGTGGATCCCGGGAGATCATTCTCCTACCGGCGTTATTGAACAGCTTGGCAGCCTGAAGGTTCAGTCTGGCGGAAAAACCATTTCCTGGAAGCGCGATAACGTCAATGTCGCAGCTTTCCACATTCCGGTTTCCGCAACCACACCGACGCTGGATCTGCATTTCCAACTTCTGTCACCCGTGACGTCCGATCAGGGCCGCGTTGTCATGACGCCTTCAATCGTGAATGTGCAGTGGGATCAGGTTTCGCTTTATCCGGCTGGCTATTTCACGCGCGACATTACGGTAAAGCCGAGCGTTCTGGTTCCACATGGCTGGCAGATTGGCTCCGCTCTCCGCGCTCCTGCTTACGGCGACGAGACCCATTTCAACGCGACAACCTACAACACACTGGTTGATTCCCCGATCTACGCGGGCCGTTATTTCCGGAAAATCGACCTGACAGGGCCGGACCATGTGCCAGTGGCTCTGAATGTCGTAGCAGATGATCCAGACTCCCTGAATGCCACTCCCGCGCAGATCGAAGCGCATAAAAATCTGGTCCGTCAGGCGACGACGCTCTTTGGCTCCCATCATTACGACCATTACGACTTCCTGCTGGCTCTGACGGAAGAGCTGGGTATGATCGGTCTTGAACATCATCAGTCCAGCGAAAATGCGGCGGCTCCGGGATATTTCACAGAATGGGACAAAACCTTCCCCGAACGCGACCTTCTGGCGCATGAGTACACCCATTCCTGGAACGGAAAATATCGCCGCCCGGCTGATATGTGGGCGCCGAACTTTAACGTTCCGCAGCGCGGATCCCTACTCTGGGTTTATGAAGGTCAAACTCAATACTGGGGCAATGTTCTGGCAGCCCGCTCAGGTCTCGTAACCAAAGATCAGGGTTTCGAAGCACTGGCCTACATGGCAGCGACTTACGACAATCAGTCCGGCCGTCTCTGGCGTCCACTTGAAGACACCACGAATGATCCGGTCATTGCCCAGCGTGCCCCTTTGTCATGGCGGGACTGGCAACGCTCAGAAGATTATTACGTCGAAGGCCAGTTGATCTGGCTGGACGCTGACACATTGATCCGCAAGCTGTCGAACGGACAGAAGTCTCTGGATGATTTCGCCAAAGCTTTCTTCGGCACCAATAATGGCAGCTTCATTGTCAGCCCCTATCAGTTCGATGAAGTTGCTGCGACGCTCAACAGCATCCAGCCCTATGACTGGGCGAAATTTCTGCATGACCGTCTGGACACGATCCAGCCCCATGCTCCACTCGATGGCCTGAAGAACGGTGGCTACAAACTTGTTTATACGGACAAGCCAACGTCCTTCATCAAAGCCTCGGAAGGAATGCGTCACGGTCTGGACCTGACATTCTCTCTGGGAATGAGCGTCACCAAGTCCGGCAAGACCGCTCGCGTTCACTGGATGAGCCCCGCCTTCAAAGCTGGTCTGACATCTGGGGAAACCATTCTTGCTGTCAATGACATGGACTACACCAGCGAACGTCTGCGTCATGCCATTACAGACGCCCAGAAAGATCCAAAGCAGACGATCCGTCTAATTATGAAGTCAGGAGAGCATATCAATATGGTTTCCATCCCCTATCATGAGGGTCTGCGTTATCCTCATCTAGAACGTGTCGATGGCACCACTGATTACCTGAGCGCTATTTACACGCCGCGCTAAGGACACAGTCGGGATGGTTTTATCCATCCCGACTTTCAACCCAGGCTATGATAAGACGCCAGAAGGGCCTGTAATTTCGTGGGGCTTTGTGGACGCCCCAGCAGATAGCCTTGAGCAAAAGCAATGCCGTTCTGCTCCAGCCAGCTCAATTGTTCATCCGCTTCCACACCCTCAGCCACAACGTAAACATTCATGTCACAGGCAAGACGCGCAATCGTCCGTACAATGGCTGCAACTTTCTGAGACTGGACAATGTCTCTTGTAAAAGACGCATCAACCTTGATTCCGTCTACATCAAACCCTCGCAGGTAGGTCAAAGACGAATACCCGGTTCCGAAATCATCCAGTACCAGTCGAACGCCTATCGCCCGGATGGCTGCAAGCTGCGTCAGGGTCCGCGCTGTCTCAGCAAGAAATACACTTTCCGTGACCTCCAGAATCAGCCGCTCTGCCGGAAAGGATGTTTGTAAAAGACAATCTTCAATCAGAGATGGCAACCGACCGGAACGAAGCTGTTTCGGAGAAATATTGACTGCCACAGGCAACGGTACAGACCAGTTCATCGCTTCACTGCATGCCGCATACAAAACATAAGCGCCAAGCTCTTCAATCAGATCACAACTTTCTGCTGTCGCAATAAACGCATTTGGACCAACCACGCCGTCCGTTGGATGTTGCCAGCGAACGAGCGCCTCCACGGAAATCGGCCTGCGTGTGAGGGTATCAAAAATAGGCTGATAATCGAGAAAGAATTCATTTCGCTCCAGAGATTTTGTTAAATCATCTCTCAATCTGATCCGGTTGAAGTAACTGACTTCCATCCCCGGCTCGAAAAGACAGTAAATATTTCGCCTCTCCTTGGCGGCATATAGAGCGAGGTCAGACCTTCGGAAAAGAATATCTGTTGTTTCTCCATGAACAGGAGACACTGCAATCCCGATACTCACACTTGGCGCCAGCGTAACCTTACCGGCACTCAACTCCTCATTCAGAGTTCGAACGATATCCTGACTATGTGCAGTAGCTTCTTGTTCATTGGCATCCCGGAGAAGAACAGCAAACTCATCACCACCCAACCTTCCGATCAGATGATCGGGTCCAATCACACTCCGAATCCGTTCGGAAAGCGCCTTGAGCATCGTGTCGCCCACTTCGTGCCCGAATTCGTCATTGATGGGTTTGAAATGATCCAGATCAACCTGCAACAATGCAAATGGCTGTTGCTTCACGCAGCAGTCACTCATGAATTCCAGGAATGCCGTCCGGCTTAGAGCCCCCGTCAGATCGTCATGCATTGCCAGATAACGAATACGCTTCTGGGCTTTCCGTTGTTCCGTAATATCCGATACAACGCCCCGGAATCCTAGAAATCTGCCATTACGACCATGCACAGGATAGCCCGTGAATGTCAGATATCGTTCATCGCTGTCCTGATGAAGGATAACCGGAAGATCTTTGAAAGCTTTACGCTGATGGATGTGATCATCAATATCGGGCTGCGCCGGATGTTCAGACTCCAGCCCCAGTGTGCCCAAAGCACGTCCTTCAATCTCTGCTGGAACAGCCTGGAAGAACTGACACATGCGCGCAGTAACATCCCGCAGACAACCATTTTCATCTGTTTCCCAGAGCGAGTCCGATACAACCTGCTCGTACTCTCTCAGAAAGACCTTTAAAGTTTCGTGTTGTCGTTGCAGATTCAAACGGCCGATGGATCGTTCCAGGAACGTCTTGTTCATATAAACGATGCCAATAAAGGCGAAGGCCAGAAACCCGAAAAATGATAATAATGCGACGTTTTCAACCGGTTGAAGCGTTACCAGCGCGGC
The DNA here is from genome assembly GCF_058107395.1 of Gluconobacter sp. ESL1110. Classification (NCBI taxonomy): domain Bacteria; kingdom Pseudomonadati; phylum Pseudomonadota; class Alphaproteobacteria; order Acetobacterales; family Acetobacteraceae; genus Gluconobacter; species Gluconobacter sp. ESL1110. Next base: position 583,738 of record NZ_JBYLUK010000007.1, on the reverse strand, counting down.
AATGGTACAAAACAGGCTGACCGGAAGAAAGAAGGCCAGAGCTGCCCGAATTGGCACACCCAGCATCGGCGTTGAGACCAATCCCATAATGAGGCCGAAAACAGCACCTTCTTCACTGGGATGCTCAACCATCATCGCAAAGATATTGACCAACCCGCCCCACACGACCCCCAGAACGAAAAGAATTCGAATGGATGTCCGGATCAATGCATCATGATTCTGGTCCCGACGCCATCGAAGGCTGGCAGCAATCAAAACAAGATAAAGACAGATAATTGCAATATAGAACGTAGAAACCAGCAGCCGGAACCCATTCCCAAACCTCAGGATAAAGAGGGTGCTACTGCTGATTCCCAGAATGGAAAATAACCAGATGACGTGCGACAGAACCGATGCCTGCTCATGACGGAGCGAGGATAAATTTTCATCATCCTGACCAATCTGGAAAAGCTTCCAGATATTTATCAGATACTCGATAGATGAAATTTTTATCGATTTACTATCGCCCGACATTATTTTCTTATTTTACCCAAGGAACTGGAAACAGCATCCAGGATTTTTTCTGATAATCTGCATAAATACCACCAAGATCTGACTGAATAAAACGACGTTCTTCCTGATACGCCAGAAAACCATACCAAACGGTAAACAGAATCATGCCCAGCCATTGCCATGCACCAACACTCAAAGCCGTACCGGTCCAGAACAGGAGATAAGCCAAGTAGAAAGGATGCCGGACTATACGATAGGGACCAGTGCAGTAAAGCTGATGGGGAGCTGCATCATGATGGGCGACATCTGGCCGATTTCTGCGTGTTATTGCGATAGTCCACCAGAAAAGTGCCAAAGCGGAAACAAAAAGAAATACTGTTCCTCCCACTGTCCAGACATCTCCGTGAACAGAGCGCAGGGAAATCAGAAAGAGTCCGTAGAAAACGAGGCTGCATGCAGACAGGACCTTCATCGGAAAGGGCATGCCATTACCCATCTGAAAGTGTCCGCGCACACCCCAGCTGAATGAGAGAAAGTTCAGGGCGGAGAGAATGAGAACAAGAATGGACATTATGCGGCTCCTCGCAGCCAAAGGGCGACACTGTCGCCGGAAAGAAGACCTTCGAGACCGTCGGTAGCACTCGTGAATGGGTCGATCAGAGGAAAAGAGGCCCGGATTTCGTCATACCGTTGCCGGTTCGATGACATGAGCTGCATCGGGCAGTTCAGCCCTGGATAAGGACGAAGTTCCGTCTCAGGCTGGTAACCGAGCCGTTTGTAAAACGACACATGGTTTTTCCGGACACAGGCAAAACCTACCTGAGCATGAGACATCATGCCCAGATAACCGGCTATCCGATATAGCAGGAACACAAGCCCCTGATTGTTCTGCGCCGCAGGGCTTCGAACCAGTCGGGTGAGCTCAAGACCTCGTCCTGGCCCACTGGGGGAAAAGGACGCATCTTTGAGAATTCGCTTTACGGCCTCGGGAAACGTATCGGCTCCCGGAGAGCGCAGATCACTTCCGGAAACAAGAAAAGACACTCGAACAGAAGCCAGAGGAACATCGTCCCTGTAAATAACTACCGTGCGGCTGTTGGCCATTCCATCATAATCATCGATGAAGCAACCACTCTCGTTCGGCTCTATGTACCCAGAATTTAGATAGCTTTCATACCTCAGACGGTATGCGTCTTCTTGGGTCTGAGGATCAACCGCAAGCTTCGCGATATAATCCGGCGAGCTCAGCCGTCGAGGCAATCGGGTGTGAACCGACGCACCCTGGAGGATTGGGGTAATTTTGAGAGACATCTCTTGTGTGCTCCATGTTGTGGGACACACCAAGAGTATTTGCTGGCTGGCCTGCGGTCAGGCATCTTGCAGCCATTATTATGTGAGGAACCAAGATGGCCGAGTTCGAGCCAGTCAGAACGATACCGGAATTCCGGAAACTAGATGATGCCGACATTCTGGAAGGCTATCTGGACGGCTTCCATGGAACAACAGAACCAGGGTCTGACAAATCTCCGTCATACTGCCATGGCTGGCTGAATGGGCAGGTCGATGCCGGCTTCAGAGATCCATCAGAGGCTCAGAACGAGCTTGCACAGGCTTTTCAGAACCTCTGAGAAAAGCAGCCCGTGACCTGTACGTCACGAGACTGCCTCTCTTTTGTGCCTTCACCACGGAACAAGCGACTTTCCGAGTGCCTTCTGCGCTGCCGGCGTCATGCCCAGATCATTGCGGTTCCACCATCCCCCACCAAGAGACTGGAACAGAGCGACACTATCCGAATAGCGTGCCCCCTGTGCCTGCACCAGAGCAAGCCGCGCCTGGGCATTCGCCTGTTGAGCCTGCAACACCATAAGTTCGCTGACATCCCCGAGACGAAGCTGCGCGTGAGCGATTTTCAGGCTCTGAGCTGTCGCGTCATAAGCACTCTGATTGGCCTGCAAAGCGTCTGCATCGAAATCCAGCGCGTGCAGACTGTCAGCCACATCCTGAATGGCAGACAAAACGGTAGCCTTGTAGGTCTCGTTCGCCTGCATCAGATTGTCGCGCGCCTGCCGCTCCGCATGAAGCAGGGAACCGCCCTGAAAGATTGGCTGCATCACGGTGGCGGCAATCGTCCAGTTTCCATAGCCCGGCTTGAAAAAATCGCTCATTGTGCCGACGGCCTGCCCGGGCAGCGCACTAAGTTGCACGTTCGGTAAGCGGTTGGCGATCGCAACGCCGACCTGTGCACTGGCTGACTGGATCTGAGCCTGAGCGGCCCGAACGTCCGGCCGCTGGTTCAGAAGGTCGGACGGCAATGACACTGGAAGCGTCTGAGGCAGAGTGAACTGTTCAAGCCGGAACTCTGGGAGCGGTGAGTTAGGTGCCACACCGACCAGAACGGCCATCTGGTCCCGCGTCTGTGCCAGTTGTAGATTCAACCCCGGAAGTGTGGCTTCAAGCTGCGCAACCGATGCAAGCTGGGACACCATATCCTGCTGGGATGCATCCCCCAACTTCTGACGCTTCGTAATCAGGGCCAGTGTAGATTTCTGAGACGCAATAAGATCCTGCGTCGCGGCAATCTGAGCCCGGATGGAAGCTTCCTCAATCGTGGCATTGACCAGATCGGAGATCATTGTCAGGGCTGTGGCTTCAAGCTGAAACTTCTGGATTTCCGCCTGTGCACCCGCGGCCTCGATGGCCCGGCGCGTTCCGCCCCAGAGATCCGGTACATAACCCACCGTCAACTGAGCCGTGTGAACATTATAGAGCCAGGTATTGTTGTTCGGAACCGGTGAGTAAACGCGAGACGTCTTGTTCCGTGTCGGGTTGAAGGATGCCGAGAGTGTTGGATACAGACCGGCCCCTTCGATGCGCCTTTGTTCCCAGGCTGATTTCAGACCTGTCTGCATGGCTTTCAGGGACTGGTTGTTCGCCAGTGCCTGCTCAACCAGCGTATTGAGCGATGGATTCTGGAAAATTTCCCACCACTTACCCGGAATATCCACGCCAGTCTGAAATGTCTGGGACACACCAGCACCAGTACCGCCATGGCCAGCCGTGGCTGTGCGCGGAGCGGACTGATAGTCCATACCCTTTGGTAAGTCAGGCTTATGGAAATCCGGGCCAACAGCACAGCCCGCCAGAACCAGAATCCCTAGAAAAGCCGTCGAACCTTTGAGAAGCCGCTTCATGACGGGGCTCCATTTTCTTCAACAGGTTTGGCACGACGGGCATTCCGGCGCTCAACCCACATTTCGAGTTCACTGAAATAGACAGGAAGCGCAAAGAGCGTGAGAAGCGTGGCAATTCCTAGACCACCCACCACAACCGTAGCCAGTCCACGCTGTACGTCCGTACCAACACCTGTCGCCATGGCAGCCGGCAACATACCGGCACTGGCGACCGTAGCCGTCATAAGAACCGGTCGGAAGCGTTCTCCAGCCCCCATGATTGTCGCAGAACGAACGGGATGACCTTCTGCGCGATGCCGGTTGATGCTGGAGATCATGATGATGCCGTTCTGCACCGCGACACCGAACAGGGCGATAAATCCAACAGCTGTGGCAATGTTAAGGGTTTCTCCACGCACATGCAGGGCAATCAGGCCGCCTAGCGTTGCTAGAGGCACGACGCTCAGAATGAGCAAGGCATGACGGATCTTGCCGAACTCGATGAACAGCAGAACCAGCATCATGGCAAACATGATGCCCAGAGCAATGCTCAGGCGCTTCTGGGCGCGTTCCTGCTGCTGGAAGGTTCCAGCCCATTCCAGCGTGTACTTTTCCTTGTCGTAGTGGACGGATTTCTCAATCTGTGCCTGTGCATCGGCAAGATACTGCGACAGGGGACGCTGACCGTTATCCACGCGGATCGTAATCTGGCGATGGCTCAATTCATGGGCAATGTTGCTCTCACCCATCCGCAGTCCCACATGTGCGACCTGCGACAGGGGAATATAGGCGCCTTCCGCATCCAGCAGAGGAAGCTGGGCAAGACTTTGAAGATCTTGAGCATCTTTACGGGGAATACGAAGCGTCGCGTTGTAGAAGCGATCATCTTCATACACCGTAGAGATCGCCGCATCACCGATGCCATAGGACACCATATCAGAAATATCGGAGACACTGATCCCATAACGGGCGGCCGCCAGACGGTCTGCCGTCACGGCGATCTGCGGGATCCGAGGTTCCTGGAAGATCGACGCTTCTGCCGTTCCCGGCACCTGATGCAGGACATCCACGATCTGCTGGCCAATCCGGCGCAGTTCCTGAAAGTCGTTTCCGTAAACACGCAGGACGAGCGGACTATGTGCACCGCCCACCAGATCACTCATGTTATCCTGAATAGGCTGGCTGATACCGAAATCAATGCCCGGAACCTGCGCAAGTCTGGCCCGCAGACGCTTGACGAATTGTGCCTTGTCTTCCCCTGAAGGCCATTGATCATAAGGTTTGAGACCGACAGGCATCTCGATATGAGACGGCGTCCATGGGTCCGTCCCATCATCAGAACGGCCAAGCTGCGTGATGGCGTAAGACGTTTCCGGAAACTCCCGAACTGCATTCCGCAATTCGTTGGCAATCTTTTCGCCTTTCTCAAGAGAAATGCCGGTAGGCATCTGCACCTGAATCCAGAGAGCACCCTCATCCAGATCCGGCAGAAACTCGCGCCCGATCGTCATGCCAAGGAAGACGACCGCGACCAACGCGCCAGCACCGCCAATATACGCGATGAATGGCCGGTCGATAAAATGACCCAGCCAATGCGTGTAACGCTCATGCAGCCATTCCAGCGGCTTGTTGCGCCAGATATGACGTGGTTTGCGAAGGGCCAGAAAGCTCAGGGAAGGAATCAGGGCCAGAGCACAGAGCAATGCGCCAAGAAGTGCAAAGCTGACCGTATAAGCCATCGGACGGAACAGCTTGCCTTCACTGCCTTCGAAGGCGAAGAGCGGGCTGTATGCGAGAATAATAACGAGCGTGGACGAGAAGATCGCATGTCCGGCCCGCTTGGCGACGGTCAGAACATCATCCGCATTCAGAGCTTCGGTCGGGCGTTCTTCACGGATGCGGAGGATCGTCTCCATGATGACAATGGCACCATCCACGATCACGCCGAAATCGACAGCGCCCAGCGAGAACAGATTCGCCGCCATGCCGAAGAAATGCATGAGCGTGAACACAACCGACAAAGCGAGCGGAATGGTGACAGCCGTAACGATGGCACTGCGGGGACTTCCCAAAAACAGCGTCAGGATAACTCCAACCAGGAGAATACCCTCGATCATCGTTTCCGTGACCTTATGGGTCGTGGACAGGACAAGGTTGTCCCGATCCATGTAAGGAACGATGCGGATATGCTGAGGAGCCAACTGCTTCTGAAGCTTGGCAACGGTCTGATGCAGATCTTCCAGCACCACGGACGGATTCTCGCCGCTCAGCATGGTCACAACACCCTCGACCATATCGGGGTTGTGGTCTTTACCAAGAATCCCTTCTCGCACCTGATGACCAAACTGGACCGTGCCAAGATCACGGATCAGGACAGGCACGCCATGACGCTGGGCGACGACGATGTTCTCCATGTCCGCCAGAGAGTGGATCATGCCGATACCGCGAACGATGTAAGATTGTTCGCCGCGGGAGACACGCCCACCACCTGCATTGATATTATTGTTGCGGATGGCGGTCAGAACATCTTCCAGCCCCACTGAATAACGCATCAAGGAAGAGGGTGTCAGAACAAGCTGGTACTCACGGGTAAAGCCCCCGAAATTATCAACACTGACAACGCCCGGAACATGCAGCAGTGCCGGAATGACGGACCACTTCTGCACATCCGAAAGCTGCATCAGGTTCTTGTCATCTGATTCCAGCGTATAGCGGTAGATTTCGCCTGTCGGGCCGGAAATCGGACCCAGCGTTGGCTGCGCCCCATTCGGAAGGGCATTGCTGGCCAGAATGGTTTCTACTTGCTGACGCGCCCAGAACACATTTGTTCCATCACGGAAGATCAGCGTGATGAGAGAGAGGCCGAACGTGCTGGTGGAACGACTGTCCGCCACACCCGGTACACTGGCCAGCATCCGTTCCAGCGGAATTGTGACCTGCTGCTCCATTTCTTCGGCGGCAAGGCCAGACTGCTGGGTCGTGACCAGAACGCTGACAGCCCCAAGATCCGGGTATGCTTCAACAGGAAGAATGCGCCACGCAAAGCTGCCCATAAGAGCCAGCAGAACCGCAGCGAAAAAAACGATATTCCGGCGCACGAAGCACCAGGCAATGAAACGTTCGATCATGATGGCTGGCCTGTCCGGTCAGTCGTCGTTCAACAGGATGGCGCCGCTTGTCACGACACGCTCACCTGCTGAAAGGCCGGACAGGACACGAACATCGTCACCTTCATCATACGTGATAGTCACGTCCTGCCTTTTGAAAACACTCGGAGATGTCTCGATGAAGACGGACACCTGATCGTTGTTCATCAGCAATGCGGATTTCGGTACCAGAATGGAGGCTTTTGCAGGAACCCCCAGCTTTGCTGACGCAAAAAGTCCAGGGCGCAAAGTACCATTAGCGTTGGGACACACCACGTAGGCATTGACGCGCCGTGTGTCTGGCTTGAGGGCAGGATCCAGGGTCGCCATGGGCCCGGAGCAGTGCCGTCCGGGCATTGAAGGGAATGTGATATCCAGCGTAACGTTCCCAACGAGATCATCAGTACGGTCTTCCGGCACAGCCGCAGCAACCCACACAGATGAAAGATCCAGCAGCGTCATCTGAACAGCCGTTGAATCAGTAATATTCTCCCCGACAGCCATAGTCGTCGTCGCCACAACGCCATCAACAGGAGAAACGAGGGGAACCTGCCCCTGAGCGGCATAATCAGAGCGTGCACCAAGCACCTGGAGCCGCTGATGTGTGCGTTGGGATTCAGCTTCTGCCTGCGAAAGATCGTTACGGGCAGATTCAAGATCTTTAACAGCATTGCCACCGGCAGCCAGAACACCACGGGCGCGGTCATAAGCACGCTTCGCAAAATCCAGCGCGGCGCGGGCGCGACGATCGTCCGCCCAGGCCTGATCGAGATCGCTGGCTGCGATGGTTGCGAGAACCTGTCCACGGGAAACATGCTGCCCAAGCTGAACCGCCACACTCATGATGCGCCCCGTCGCAGGTGCAAGCACATTCACCTGATGATCAGGGATGGGCACGACCTGAGCTGGCAACACAAGTGCTGTTGTGTCGTCCGCCGACACAACAGGGGTTATAACCAGACGCTTCTGAAGGGGGCTGCCGTCCCTGACAACAATACTGCCGTTCTGCCGAGTCAACATGGACGCAACAGGTGCGACCACATGCGAAGGGGCAAACAGATGAGTTCTCAGAAAGAAACCAAGAAGAAGGACAAGAATCAGCAGGCCACCGGCCAGAGCGCTGACGCGCGCAACACGCATACTTTTTGAAAACCCCGTATCTGCTGGACAGCCTCTGCCGCAACGGCGACAGAAGCAGAAACCGCCCTGCTATTCCTGAACCCCGACGTTTTCATGGCAGGACATTATCCCGCCACCATCAGATCGGAACCACTAGAAGCTGAAAACTCGGATTTTCTAAAGCCTCTCTGCAACGCATTGCAAAAATTTTATGCTTCTGACTTAAAAATTACATAAAAAAAACGGCTCATTCAAAGAATGAACCGCTTTTTCCGATCACCTTAAAACACCGGATCAGAAACGATATTCGATACCCGCTGCGACCGTCGTCGGGTTCAGGCTGTCGCGTGCATGGATATACGGACCAGAAGCTCCACCGCGCTCGTTGACGAAGGCAGGCACAGAAAGCCACATCTGCTTGGCGTCAAAGTTGAAGAACCAGTTGCCGACGAGCTGATAATCGAAGCCGACATTCGCTGCCGGACCAACAGTCGTACGAAGATCAAGCTTCTGCACAGCACCGCCAGCCGGGCTGATGTTGTGGAAGAAGGCCAGAGTCAGGCCAACACCTGCATACGGATTGAAGCGCTTGTGCGGACGAAAATGCCAGGCGAGGGTCAGTGTTGGCGGCAGAACCCATGTGCTTCCCAGATCAACCTTACCGAGAGCAGTGTCTTCAGCAGCCAGTTCATGACGGGTACTGGCAGCGATCAGATCAAGAGAGATATGATCCGTGAAGAAATACTCGAATGTGAATTCCGGAGCGACCTGATTGGTTGCCTTGACCCGGCCACCAATCACTTTCACGCGGGAAGACGTATCCTGCGGCAGCACACCCAAGGCTGACAGACGGATCAGGAAGTCCCCCTTACCGAGACCAATCTTCGTGTTCGCGCAGGTTTCGAACAGACCGCAGTGACCAGAGGCAGGCGGCACGATATTGACCTGCGGAACAGGAGCGGCCGTCATGGGAGCTGAAACGGTAGCCTGCGGGGCTGCTGTCTGTGCGAAAGCAGGAGTAGCCATCAGGCCCAGGGCAGCGACCAGCGCGAAAGCGGAAGTCTTCATAAGGGAGGTTCCATCAACAATAGTTGACCTCAGAAAGCACTCCTCCCTGTCCCTCACCTTGACCTGGATCAAGTCTGGGGAATTATGTGTTATAGGTGTGGCGGCCAGAAGAAATGTTTCATGCCGGAAGAGAACAAAGAGTCATGACGTCGTCGCGCAACCCGGAAGAAATTCATGATCGTTGCTCACGTTGCATCGGTCGGAAGCACAGTATTTGCAGCGCGATTGAAGACTGTGATCTTGCAATACTGGCAAGCGAGTCTTCGAGAATGACCGTTCCTGATGGTCGATCTTTCATAGAAGAAGGTTCTCCGGCACACGATTTCTTCGTTGTCACTGACGGACGGGTCAAGCTATTTACACTTCTTCCTGATGGGCGCCGTCAGATTACCGGGTTTGCCGAAGGTGGAGACTTTCTCGGACTGGCGGCTTCCACGAGCTATGCATTTGGCGCAGAGGCGCTCGGCACTGCGGTTCTGTGTCGATTTCCACATGCCTCCATGCAAAGACTTACAGATCGCTTCCCAAACCTTGAACACCGGCTCCGACAGGAGGCCTCGCGGGAACTCAGCCTGATGCAGGCCAGGCTGACGCTTCTGGGACGCAAGACCGCTCGGGAACGGCTTGCAACCTTTCTCATGGAACGTATCCACCTGCTGGCCCCGCCATGCCACGCAAATGCTTCCCAGGTTGAATTCGACCTTCCTATGCCCCGCACAGATATTGCCGATTATCTGGGCCTGACTATTGAAACAGTCAGCCGGGTACTAAGTGCCTTCAAACGTGAAGGTCTCATAAACATTCGCGGCATCACACACATTACAATCATGCAACCTGAGCGCATTTCTGCCATTGCGGAAGGCCTCGAATAGTCGACTCATCAAGGTGAGGCCACATTCCCGCCATGATGAACTGGTGTCTTCCTGCCAGACATTTACAGGAGACTTCATGAAATCCCGTCTTTTCTTTCGTTCCATGCTCGCCATCAGCCTTCTGACGGGCTCCGCCATGGTGGTCTCTCAGGCGCATGCCGCAGATCCGGCAGCAGCCACGCAGAGCAGCACCAGCCAGAATGATTTTCTTGGAAACCTGACAAAGAAAGAAGACAGCGTGAATACGCGTCTTCAGAACTACCAGACACAGTCCAAGGCTGCGCAGGAACAGCGTACCCAGAAGATCCAGTCTCTCAAGGATCAGTACACGAATGCTCCGGCCAATCAGAAGGCTCGCATCCAGAAGCAGATCAATAGCGAACGCGACAAGCTGAACACCGCGCGCGCAGAGCAGACGGAAAAACTTCAGACGCTGAAGAATGCCCCTCAGGAGCAGAAGAACCGCCTGAATGCTCTCGGCAAGAAGACCCGCAGCGACGCAACCAATTTCCTGAACGGCGGTCTCTGAGACTTTCGTTGTCAGCCGGGCTTTTTCCCGGCTGACAGTTTCCAGATTACAGACTTCTAAATGCGGCCATGGCCCGGTCTCGGCCCTCTTTCAGGTCTGCAACAGGTCTCGGATAGGTTTTCCCAAGCGTAATGCCTGCTCTTTCGAGGTCATCCTCTTTCGCATTCCAGGGTTCGAACAGGTCTTTGCCAGACAACTTCTTAAGCTCTGGAACCCATTGCCGAATGTAATCCCCCTCCGGATCGAATTTTACCCCCTGCCGCGTCGGGTTGAAAATTCGGAAAAATGGCGATGCATCTATGCCGGTCCCTGCGACCCACTGCCAGTTCATGGCGTTGCTTGCCCAATCCGCATCGACAAGTGTGTCGCGGAACCATGCCTCACCCTCACGCCAGTCAATCAGCAGATGCTTTGTCAGAAATGAGCCAACAATCATTCTGGCGCGATTATGCATCCAGCCGGTTTTCCATAACTGGCGCATCCCAGCGTCTACAACAGGGACACCCGTTCTTCCCTGCTGCCAGGCCAACAGGTCTTTTTCACTCTTACGCCAGGGCATCTTCTCAAATTTTTGGCCAAGGCTGGTGTCAGGTAAGCGCAGCTGATGAAAGAGTGTATATTTCGCAAACTCCCGCCACCCAACTTCGGAGAGAAACAGGCTTGCGCCCTCATCATGGACACCTTTCTTTTGAAGAGCGCCCCAAATCTGACGGGGAGAAATAGCGCCTGAGGCAAGGTAAGGAGACAGCCGCGACGTCCCTTCCCGACTCAACTCATCACGCCCCTTGCTGTACCGAGCACAATCATGGCGAACGAAATCCTCAAGGTGCTCATGCGCCTCCTTCTCCCCCGGCTCCCATGATGTCCGTAATCCACCCGCCCAATCCGGGTGCGCAGGAAGAAGGGACGCCTCATCAAGACAGTACTCACCCAAAAGATCGTCTGCCAAAGGATGAAACGACAAAGTGGTCGGAGCATCAAGAGGTTCTGGCACATCATGCTTCTGAAAACCTTTCCAGAACGCTGTGAAAACCTGATAGAATCGTCCTTCCTTGGTCTGTACCTGTGTTGGGTCCAGCAGTACCGTGCCCCAGAATGCTTCGGACATGATCCCATGCTTCTTAAGCGTGGAAGCGACCCGGGCATCCTGTTCGCGCTCTTTCTGATGCAACCGATGATGCCAGTAAACGCTCTGTGCGCCGGTATCATGAGCCAGTCTTGGAATCAGTTTCTCAACCGACCCAGCAAGCGTCAGAAGCGTGCCTTGATGATGGTTCAGCGCCCTTCTGAGGTCTGTCAAAGCACCATGCAACCACCATCGCGCAGCTCCTCCGAGCTTATGAAGAGCCGGTGTTTCGTCATCAAGAACATAGACGCAGATCAGAGGCTGCCCCGTTGCCGCAGCAGCCTGCAACGCTGGATGATCAGTCAGCCTCAGATCCTCCCGAAACCAGACAATGACAGGAGAAGCAGGCGTTTGGTGACCTTTGGCAGACATTGGATCCTCGCTATTATGAAGAGGGGATAGCGTCTGACAGGTCCTTTTGTTCACAAGGTTATGAAACTGCCTTATCTGTTATGTTTCATTTTGAAATATTCCAATCACACAAAATCCTTACCGTCGATGAACTTTCTCTTTGTAAAAGCGTTTTGCCTCCGAACGCTCTTTCGAAGGAGTTATACCGAATGTCCATCAAGTCCATCGCCCGTGTTGCACTGTCCCTGACGCTGCTGTCCGGTGCTGCCGTTTCGCTCTCGGCCTGCAACACTGTTCATGGTGCTGGTCAGGACGTGAGTGCTGTGGGTCACAACGTGTCTCGCGGTGCAAACGCAACACAGGACGCCATCCAGCGCCATACGGATGCATCCACACACTGATCTTTATTCGTTCAGACGAGAAATGGTTATTGATCAACCGCCGGGGGTCTTCGCCGGCGGTTTTTTCATATCCAGCTTATAATATCCATAAAATCACAAAATCTGAGACTTGAGGGATTTTTAACATCTTTGAACGTGATTCCACTTGTAATCCGTCATTTCCCGGTCTCATATCTCAATCTGAACAGACGTTCTCGGGGCGGGGTGAAACTCCCCACCGGCGGTATTGATGGACTTTGGTTTGTCTGAGCCCGCGAGCGCCTTCTTCTTTCAGGGAAGATGGGTCAAGCAGATCCGGTGAGATTCCGGAGCCGACGGTCACAGTCCGGATGAGAGAGAACGCAGCGCTTGCCCAATGTCAGGCAGGAGAGGGTGTGTATTGCACTCTTCTCCAGCACTGGTCATCGGTTAAGGGCGGCGTGCGCCCTGCGGACGTCCCTGATTGGGACCGAAGACCGCAGCCTTGTTGAAACAGACCGCCTTTTCCGCATCTTCAAATCTCGCAACCATCCGGGACGGCTTTCGTGTGGCTATTGCCCAGGCGGTAGACACGCTAGGAGCAACCTCCCCTAATCCTTCCGTTGGTTGTGCTCTGCTGGATGGCAAAGGCCGCATCCTGACGGTTGGCGTTCATCCGAAAGCTGGTCAGCCACATGCCGAAGCCATGGCACTTGCGCAGGCACGGGATGTTGGCGTGCTTGAGCAAGCTCGAACAGCAATTGTGACACTGGAGCCGTGTAATCATACGGGTCGTACGCCACCATGCAGCGAAGCTTTGCGCAATAGCCCGATTGAGCATGTCTGGATTGGAGTTGCCGATCCTACACCACAGGCAGCCGGGGGGGCTGCGCGTCTTCGGGAGATGCCAGGCGGACGGAACGTCACATTTCTGAACGATGTCCCAGAACTGACCGATCTTCACCGAGACTGCCGTGCTTTATTGGCCCCTTTCCAAAATCGTGTGACACGTCATCGTCCTTGGATCAGCGTGAAGCAGGCTCTGGATCAGAACGGATCTATGATTCCGCCAGCCGGTCAAACAACTTTTACATCTGTGGCCTCCCTGACGCTTGCACACAGGCTTCGCCGCGCAACAGACGCTATCATCACGGGTGTTGGCACCGTTCTTGCTGACAGACCGCGCTTCACAGTGCGTCGGGTACGAGACCACGCCGATCGCGCAAAACGTCTCTTGGTCGTGTGCGACCGGCATAGGCGCCTTCCAGCGGACTGGAAAGCTGAAATGGAGCAATCCGGGTTCGATATTCTGACCAGTACGGACCTTCTGGCTGTTCCCACCATGCTGGCGGATCGTGGCATGAACTGGGCCATGGTGGAAGCCGGTCCCGCTCTTCTGAAAAGCGTTTCGGATGCAGGCCTGTGGGACGACTGGCTGACCATTCGCAAGGATGGCGACACCGATCACATCACACTTCAATCGCGGGACGAGAGCCCGCTTCGACTGCTGAGGGAAAACACATGTTCTCTGGAATCGTAGAGCGTCTGGGCACTGTCCGTTCCGTCTCCCTCCGGGACAAAGCCATGGACCTGACCATCGAAACGGGCTTTCCGGATCTGGAACTCGGCGAGAGCGTGGCGATCAATGGTGTTTGCCTTACGGTCGAGACGTTCGATGCCACCGGTCTCGCGACGTTCCACCTAAGTGGCGAAACATTATCCCGCACGCCACTGGATCAGCTCAAGGCCGGCTCGAAGGTCAATCTCGAGCGTGCGGTCGCGGCCAGCACACGCCTTTCCGGGCATATCGTGCAGGGACATGTTGATAATGTAGCGACCCTCGCCAGTGTTCAGAGAGCTGGAGATTCCTATGCCCTCCGCGTTTTTGTACCTCAGGATCTGCGCCAGTATGTCGTGGAAAAGGGCTCCATCACCTTTGATGGTATCAGCCTGACGGTCAACGACCTGCATGACGGGATTGTTCGGGGAAACCAGACGGGATTCGAGGTGGGTCTGACCATCATTCCCCATACCTGGGAACACACAAACCTCTCTTCCCTGGAAATCGGTACCCGGATGAATGTGGAGGTCGATGTGCTGTCCAAGTACGTTGAGAACCTGCTCCGCTTCTCCCCTGCATTTGGAAAGGTTGCATCATGAAGCCATCGCTGAAAGCCGCCATTGAGGCAATCCGCGCAGGCGGAATGGTCGTCATGGTGGATGACGAAAACCGCGAGAATGAGGGTGATCTGGTTATGGCGGCACAGTTCGCCACACCAGAAGCCATCAACTTCATGGTGCGCGAAGCGCGCGGACTCGTCTGCCTTCCTCTGGAAGCCGAGCAGGTAGATCGTTTGGGACTGCCCCCAATGGTCAGCCGCAACCGTGACCCACGCGGTACAGCCTTTACGGTTTCCATTGAAGCGGCCACGGGTGTCACAACAGGCATTTCCGCTGCGGATCGTGCCCGGACAATTGTGATCGCGGCCAATCCGGATGCAACAGCTAAGGACGTTGTTTCTCCTGGTCACATCTTTCCCCTTCGCGCTCATCCAGAAGGTGTGGTTGCGCGTAATGGGCACACAGAGGGCTCGATCGACATCGCGCGCCTCGCAGGCCTTGAGCCAGCGGGGGTGATCTGTGAGATCATGGCAGATGACGGCAGTATGATGCGTCTGCCGGAGTTACGGCGGTATGCGGCAAAACACGGCCTGCCGATTGTTAGCATCGCGGATCTTCAGGAATGGTGCCTTGAGCATGGACGTGGTCCTGTAGAGGACGCCCAACTCATCAGCACGCCTGTTCCAGCCGCTGGGGAAATGATTGCGGCTTCGGCTCTGCCCAGCATTTTTGGCGGCCATGATCTGCGTATTCATGCCTTCCGGGCCGTTGACGGCGTGGAGCATGTAGCACTGGTGAAGGGCGATCCGTCCAAAGGGGTGCCGCTTGTGCGTCTGCACTCCGAATGTGTGACAGGTGATGCACTTGGCTCCCTGCGTTGCGACTGTGGCGCCCAGCTTCGGGAAGCTCTGGAGCGCATCTCCGCTGCGGAGTCTGGCGTGCTGGTCTATCTGCGAGGCCATGAAGGCCGTGGTATCGGCTTGGCCAACAAGATCCGCGCCTATGAATTACAGGATGCCGGCATGGATACCGTCGAAGCCAATGAAGCTCTCGGTCTGCCTGCGGATGCGCGGGAATGGGACGCCGCAGCCGATCTGCTCCGGCATCTGGGCGTAACCTCCCTGCGTCTTCTGACAAACAACCCGGATAAGGAATCCAACCTTGTCCGCTTCGGATTTGACGTTCAGTCTCGTGAACGACTGGAAATCGAAGCCAACCCTTTCAACCGGGCCTATCTCGCTACCAAGCGAACACGGATGGGTCATTTTCTTCAGGAACAGCCCGCATGAGTAAGCATATCCCCGTCGCACCTGACCTGCGCCTTTCGCCTGCACCCAAAATGGCCATCATCGTCAGCCGCTTCAATACAGAGATTACGGGCGGCCTGAAGAATGGCGCGCTTGAGTGGATGGAAGAGCGCGGCATCACAGATGTGGATGTTTATGATGCCCCCGGTGCCTTCGAACTGCCTCTTCTAGCGCAAAAGCTGGCAAAGTCGGGAAAGTATGAAGGTGTGATCTGCCTTGGTTGCGTCATTAAGGGTGACACAGCGCACTTTGAGTTTATTTCCCTTGGGGCCACCATCGGCATCATGCAGGCTCAACTTGCAACGGAAGTGCCAATCGCTTTCGGAATCCTGACGACCTATACAGAAGCTCAAGCTGTTGCCCGCTCCCGCCACGATGCAGAAAATAAAGGCCGTGAAGCTGCTGCTGCGTGTGTTGAAAGTGTTTCGTTTCTTAGGGGTATATGACCCCAGACATTTTTTAAAACCCAACCTGCATGGAGACACTGGATATAGTCTGTAAAAATTTATAGGCTATATGAGTTAACTAGAAAGGTTTTACCTTGATGCTGAATGCAGTCTTAACTCATGACTTACAGGTGGAGGGTTCGAAAAACTCTCTGTTTTTGATGCTTTCTATGTGATTCCCTTTCTTTGGTTTTGGTTGAGGGAATGCCGCTATGAAACAGCTTGGTTTCTTTGATGTTGAAGAGCGGCTTGCCCGTTTGAGCGGGCTTGGCGATCAGCTCGAAGCGTTCTCCCGGACAGTGGATTTTGAAGTGTTCCGCCCTGATCTGGAGCAGGCTTTGGCCTATTCAGACGGCAGTAAAGGCGGGCGTCCGCCGTTTGATCCGGTACTGATGTTCAAGATCCTGGTGATCCAGACGCTGAACAATTTGTCTGATGAACGGACGGAATATCTGATCAACGACCGCCTCTCTTTCATGCGCTTTTTAGGTCTGAGGCTGTCGGACCGTGTGCCTGATGCCAAAACGGTCTGGCTGTTCCGTGAACGCCTGACCCAGGCGGGGGCCATTGAAAGACTGTTTGACCGGTTTGACGCGACCCTGCGGAACGCGGGCTATCTGCCGATGTCGGGCCAGATCCTGGATGCAACATTGGTAGCCGCTCCAAAGCAGCGCAATACGAACGCTGAGAAAGCCGACCTCCGGGCAGGACGTACCCCCGAAGACTGGCAGGACAAGCCGGCAAAGCTGTCGCATAAGGATCGTCATGCACGATGGACACTGAAGTTCACGAAGGCGAAGCGTCAGGATGACGGGACGATCCCCACAACGGATCTGGCCATTCCGTTCTTTGGCTACAAGTCCCATGTCTCCATCGACAGGAAGTTCCGGTTCATCCGGAAATGGAAGACGACAGATGCCGCCGCCAGTGATGGTGCGCGATTGCGAGAAGGGCTGTTGGATAACACCAATACGGCCTCAAGCGTCTGGGCAGACACGGCGTATCGCTCCAAAGCCAATGAAGACTTCATGGAAAAGCAGGGATTTGTTTCGAAGGTTCACAGAAAAAAACCGCATCTCAAACCGATGCCCCGGCATATCCAGAGATCCAATGCAGGAAAGTCTGTGATCCGATCTCGTGTCGAGCATGTCTTTGCCGATCAGAAATCGCAGACGGGACTGTTCATCCGAACTGTCGGTATCACCCGGGCCACCATGAGGATCGGACTGGCCAATATTGTCTACAACATGCGCCGCTTTCTCTTCCTCGAACGATTGAGCGCGAGCGCGTAGTCATCCAGCGGGAAACAGCACTCGATCTGCTCAAAACGCAAACAGAAAACGCCCCAAAGAACCGTCAATCAAATCGCCAAAACCCAGAAATCACGGGCCAAGCACATCAATTGATGGTTCTTCGATCCCTCCACTTTTCTCGAGGTTCTTTTCCCACCTCCGATTTTGAATGCATCGGACATACAGAAACGGAAATTTCCGAATTTGGCCTTCCTATCGTTCCAAAAGACCGAGCCCTTTGGCATAACTGGGATTACATATGCCCAATAATTCTTTCTTGGAAAAAAGAAAAATACGATTATTACGTTGTTACTGAGTCCGATGTTGCAGTGAATTTACCAATTTCTCTTCTCTGTCAGAAAATGCAGGAAGAAAATATTGATCTCATTGTTGATTTCATTCATAAGCCCACGCCCGAGTGGATCTGGTATAAAGACGCTTTAACTGTCAGCGATAATCCTCTTGGATGCCTTCTTTGTGTCTCGATTTTCTCACACAAAGCGCTCGAACTCATAACCAATCAACGTTTGAAGATGGCTGCGGATTACGCGGACGGTACCCGCACCATCTGGCCCTTTTGTGAAACTGTTGTGCCTGCAACCATAAGAGACGCGGGACTGAAAATTGCGGATCTTAAAGATTTCGCAAATTTAAGCCATTTCCATTTCGGGGAGAAATACTCAGAGCATAATCCGGTCGTTAACGAACCTGGAGGCTTTGTGCATTCAGTTATCTCGGGCAAAAAAATCATCGATCTGACGCTTTCCTCACGACCTATCCGCAACTTTATAGATGAGTTACCAAGCAACGAACTTTCACTGCTTCATGAAAATCAGGCGGACGTTCAAAAATCCATCATAAACAGATCTCTTAACGAACCCGACTATGCCGCTACCGCAGTTTTTCCAGAAACTTTAATATAAATATTTACGACAAAAATAATGTTGCCCAATACAAACCCGTTGCGACAAGTTCTTTAAGTATCTTTTCCCAATCTCACATCGCTTCTGAGGCAGACAACCTGACCAATCCTAGGTGGACAGGTGAATTTTCATTTCATACAGACTGCGAACATAATCCCTGGGTTGTTGTCGATCTTCTGGAAAAAACCTTTCTTAAATCGCTTCTTATTGAAAACCGTCATCTCCATTCTGAGCGATTTGATGACTTCACCATTGAAACCAGTCTTGATAGCGAAATATGGCGTACCGAATCTTTTGAACTTTCCAATCACCCTACAGACAAGAAGATTTTTGTTACCTTCAGAGCACCGCCTTCAGCACGTTTTCTTCGTATTACCAGTCTATCCAATGATTGCCTGCATCTACGCTCTTTAAAAGCACAGTCGCTGCCGCTAGGGCCAACTCAGGATCTGTCTCCTTATGCCATAGCTGACATGAGTACAGTTTCCTCCTACTCACAATCAGATGACACACAGGTGGAAGCTTCGTCTCTTTTCGTAGGGGCAGACGATTACAGCATCCATTCCAAAAATGAGTCATACCCTTGGTGGAAAGCCGAATTCGACCGACTGGTTGTCATTGAGCGCGTTAGAATATCCATCCGTTCCGGATGGAACCGGCGCTTTATTCGCTTTGCATTCGAGACGTCTACCGATGGCAAAATCTGGACTGTCATACGCCTGGTTATGGACGGAAAAAGTCCTTCCGAAGCTCCTCAGAATGAGGTTATCTGGTCTCCGTCCAACCCAGCTGCCACACGCTATTTCCGTATTCGGTTACTCGAAAACGGAATTCTGAACCTGCGACAGATAGAAATTTCCGGTCGCCCGGCTCTCTAAAGTATTTCTCGAAAGGTCTCATCTGTCTCATAACTGACAGGATCCAGGCTCAGACCTATCGTACAACCAGTGTGGTTACAATCGACGATAGACAAATTCAGTAGTTGCGCCTGCATGTGTAACCGCTTCTTCAATTCTGTTATGGAATGGAGAGCGGCTACAGACCGGATCCATATTCGCCGCATTTCCTGTCAGGGCCAATGCCTGACAACGACATCCACCCCAGTCGATCTCCCGGCGATCACAGGCGCGACAGGCTTCCGGCATCCAGTCCGTTCCCCGGAACATGTTGAACAGGCGGGAATTATTCCAGATGTCGGCCAAAGATTCATCCCGGACGTTCGGAAACGTCACGTTCGGGATAATTTCTGCCGCATGGCAGGGAAGAACACGGCCCGATGGAGAGATGTTCACGAATCTTTGTCCCCATCCCCCCATACAGGGCTTGGGTCTGTCTGCATGATAATCAGGCGTTACATAATCGATGGCCAAGCCGCCTTTGGCACGCTCTGCTTCAACGGCGCTGGTCGATTCTTCAAGTTGTTCCCGACTTGGTAGAAGAGCATCCCGGTTCTTCAGTCCCCACCCGTAATACTGGGTATGAGCGATCTCCACACGGCCGGCTTTCAGTTCGCGGGCAAGTTCGAACATCTGCGGAATCCGCGCAACATTTTCCCTATGAACAACGAAATTCAGCGTCATAGGAATACCGGATGTCTGAATCAGCCGAGCAGCCTTCAGCTTGCGTTCCTGCGCACCTTTCAGGCCCCCAATGCGCTCGGCCCCCTCTTCCGTGACATCCTGAAATGAGAGCTGGATATGATCCAACCCGGCCTTATCCAGAGCCTCCAGCTTGCTCGCGTCTAGAAGAACACCAGACGTGATAAGATTGGTGTAAAGATTTAGCTTCCGCGCCAGCGCGACCAGCTCGACCAGATCCGGTCGCGCCATAGGTTCGCCGCCAGAGAAATGGACCTGTAGAACGCCCATCTCCGCAGCCTGCTCCAACACTCGACGCCAACCAGCCGTATCCAACTCCGCCGCCTTCCGCTCCAGATCCAATGGATTAGAACAATAAGGACAGGCAAGCGGGCAGCGGTGAGTCAGTTCAGCCAGAAGGCTCATCGGTGGCTGGGGCAGGGTCATGCGCGAAGAACGCCCTTTTCCGTCAGATCAGAAAGAAGCGCGAGAACATCCGTTGAGATGACCTCACGTGGGGCAGAGAACTGTTCTGTCAGTTTCCCGATAATGGTACCGACAGTCTGCTCTCCATCCACAAGACCCAGGATATGTGGGGCGGCACCTTCAATAATGAAAGCCTTTTCGGGAGCCTGAACGAGCCAGAGATCCCGGACGCGATCATGTTGCAGACGATGACCACGCGCGAAGGACAGGACGGTATCTTCCGTCACACTCATGGGACGAAAGAACCCGGTGGAATATGCCCCTCCACATACGCGTAATCCAGCGCATCAAGCATGGACCATAGAACGGAGCACTTGAACTCCAGAGCACCCAGAACTTCGCGCTGTTGTTCCGGCGTACGGGCATTCTCACGCACATAAGCCAGTGCAAAATCGGAATCCCGAGGCGCCTGTGTAAGACGCGGCGTGAAATAGGCGAGCGTTTCTTCGGAAATGAAGTCGTAGTGACGCAGCATCCCCGAGACACGTTCGCTGATGATCGTCGGGGAAAACAACTCGGTCAGGGACGAAGCAATTGCGGCCAGGATGGACTTGTCCCGCACGAAATTCACATACGCATCCACAGCGAAGCGCGTTGCTGGAAGCAAGCCGTCCGTGCTCTCCACATAGTCCCGATCAAGGCCCAGACCGTCCGTCAGTACGAGCCAGCGCGCGACACCACCCGTTCCCGGCTCTGTGCCATCATGATCCTCGATACGGCGACGCCATTCGCGGCGCAGCTCGGCGGTCGGCAGGCGAGCAAGGAGCGTGGCGTCCTTGGCCGGGATCTTTGCCTGATAATAGTAGCGGTTCAGTGCCCAGGCCTGCACCTGCTGCTTCGTCAGCAGACCGTCATGCAGTTTGCGATGGAACGGATGACGGTTGTGGTAGCGCTCAGCCCCGATCTGGCGGAGGCGGGCTTCGAGCTGGTCAGGGGTCAGGAGTGTCATGGTGTTTCCAGTCTGAAAGTCATGCCGTCTTCGGACACGGTCCACCCCGCGTTCTCGACGTCTTTGCGTTCCGGACTGTCTTCCATCAGAACCGGGTTTGAGTTGTTGATGTGAATCAATACTTTACGCGGTTTTGAACAGGACGCGAAGCACTCTACAGGGCCTCCACTGTCCCGAACTGAAACATGCCCCATCCGCTGACCTGTTTTCGGGCTCAGGCCAGCACGGATCATTTCATCGTCGCGCCAGAGTGTTCCATCGAAAAATAGCAGATCTGCCTGGGAAGCACGTTCGATAATTTCTGGTGTGATGTGGGCACAGCCGGGAATGAACAGAACCGTCTGCATTCCATCTGTGATCGAAACACCCAGAGTTTCATCAGGCCGCGACCCTTCTGCCTCAGCGTAAAGGGGAGCCTTCCCAGGGACTGCGAAGGCCGTCAGCGTCAGGCCAGACGGAGTGCCATCTTTCAGGTTGAGTGCTGTCGGTGCGTCCAGCTTGAGAGTCACACGCGGGACAATCGCAGGATCAAGCGCGCCGAAAATAGGATTGGCAGCCAGTTGGTCCAGTGTGGACTCGCTGCCCATCAGCGTGAAAGGCTCACGCTCACGTAGAGTCAGGAGGCCTGTGATGGCGTCGATTTCACCGCAGGTCAGGATGACACTCTGGATCGGCGTGCCACGAAGACTGCCCTGATGATGAAGGGCTGGTGTCTCGATGATCTGCTGCCGCAGGTCGGGAGAAGCATTGAGAACAAACCAGTGTTCTCCATCGGCACTCACGGCAATGGAGGCCTGAGTGCGAGGGCGTGCGCCCTGTCGCGTGCGGGCGGCAACACATCCCGGCGCTGCGGAGTTCCATTGGGGGAATCCACCGCCGGCCGCGGAGCCGAGCACGATGACATCAATCATTTTTCAGAAAACCGTCTGGTAGGCGTCAACAGAAAAACGGCCGCCCCTGTGGGAGGCGGCCGCCATTTCCCCGAAAAGGGAAAGATGATTACTTCTTCTCGCCGCAGACGTACGAGTTGATTTCTGCGCCCAGCGGAATTTCGGTAACTTTCGGCGTGTTCCAAGCCATGGCTGTTCTCCTAGCTCCAGGTTCGCCAACGGAGCAGGCCCCCGTCAGCTCTGATCATTATTTAGTGACCTCTTCCCACTGGAGTTCAAGAGGGTTTTTGGGCAGAACACGCAACTGTGTCCTCTGTCAGGTCTTCTCACCTGAACATCATCTCCTCCGATTCAGGCACCAAACATGTCCGGCCGTTCGACTGAGCCTTCCGCACTTCCCAGCCAGAAAGGCTCTCTTCCGCCGGAAGATGACGCCCCTTGTCCTCTTTCGGACTTTGTTAAAGAAGACGAGGATCTGCCGGACCCCACGCTGGATCGTGACATATTGCGTCAACATCTGAACGTCCGGGATATCTGTGTTCTGATCCTGACGATTCTGGCCGTTTTCTATTCTTTATATTTCACAGCGCCCATTCTTCTGCCTTTCGTCTTCGCACTGGTGGTCAATCTCATGATGATTGCCCCAATGCGTTTCCTTCGACAGAAGCTCCACCTCCCCAAGCATCTGGCTGCGTTGCTTCTGATCGTCGCCATGTTTGGTGTGGTGGGTGGTATTGCCACGACGATCTCCGTTCCTGCAGCTGGCTGGATCTCCCGTGCTCCACAGACCCTTCCGGCACTTCAGAGCAAACTAGCCGTTCTGCGTGGCCCTATTGAAATGATGCAGCGAGACTATCAACGACTGTCCGGAGTGTTTGGCGGGTACCGCCCTTCAGGCTCTCATGCCGTCACGGCCCCTATTGGCGGAGAGACAGCGTTGAGCAAGTTGGGCACCTCTGTTCTTGCCGGCACACGGGAAGTCGCCGGAGGATTTTTCTCCATGCTGCTGATGCTGTTCTTCCTCATGACAGAAGGAGATACACTGCTCCGGCGTATCGTGGAAATCATGCCGACTTTTCGGAAGAAGCGCCGGCTGGTTCAGATCACAACCCAGATTGAGCGCAACGTATCTCTTTATTTGGCGACCATCACCATGATGAATTTCCTGGTGGGTCTGGCGAACATGATCCAGTGCTGGGCGACGGGAATGCCCAACCCTCTGCTCTGGGGTGTTTTGGCTTTTCTATTGAATTATATCCCCATCATCGGCCCGCTTACGGGTGTTGTGGTATATTTTTTCGTAGGGCTCTTTACCTTTCCATCCCTGCTTTATGCACTAGTTCCCCCATCCATCTACCTGCTGATCCATGTGTTGGAAGGCGAAACGATTACGCCGATGCTGCTGGCTCGGCGTTTTACGCTCAACCCCGTTTTTGTTATGGGATCACTGCTCTTCTGGGACTGGATGTGGGGAATTTCTGGCGCGTTCCTGTCCGTTCCAATGCTCGCGGTCTTCAAGATTGTCTGTGATCATATCGAAGTCCTCGCCCCGCTTGGACATATTCTGGGCGGCTCCCGCAGACGGTCACTCAGCAGCGCCATCACGGCACAACTTCAGTCCGAACCCTAAGAAGGTTGATTTGAGGAACATCTGGTCAGACAGGGGGTTTTCGGGGTAGAGGCTGCGGCATTGTCCGGCACAGGAACCATCTCAAGGAGACCTCCATGACCAAACAGTCCCGACGCGGCGTCTGTCTGGTGATCTCAGCCCCCTCCGGTGCGGGTAAATCCACGATCGCCAATGCCCTGCGTGCGTCAGAACCCAGCCTCAAGCATTCTGTCTCTGTGACGACGCGGAGCCCTCGCCCCGGTGAAGTAGAGGGCATTCACTATCACTTCCGGGATATCGAAGCCTTTCGTGCGATGGCTGAGGGCGGCGACCTTCTCGAATGGGCAGAAGTCTTCGGCCGTGGGTACGGCACTCCTCGATCCCCCGTAGAGGAAGCCCTGGATGCTGGTTATGACATGGTGTTCGACATCGACTGGCAAGGACATAGGCAATTGCGTGCTGCGCTTCCGGAAGATGTTGTAAGCTTGTTCGTTTTGCCTCCCTCTCTGGAAGAACTCGAACGTCGCCTTCACAAGCGCGCCTCTGACGACCCTTCTGAAATCGAAAAGCGCATGAACGCTGCACTCAATGAAATCTCGCATTGGGCAGAGTTCGATCATACGATTGTCAACTCCGATCTCGATACCGCCATCTCTCAGGCGCGGTCCGTTCTAACAGCGGCACGGCTCACCACGCGACGTCAACGGAACCTTGTGAATGTTGTAGCGGGATTTAATCCTTCGCGCTGATTGGTCCTATCTTCACATAGAGTGCCTGCAAGGCTGCCCTCAGATAACGGCAGCCTTTTTATGACCTACCCACAAAACGACAAAACATTACGAAATAACAATTATCATAGTATATCGTAACGATTTCATTATGAATTACCGGGACAGCATCAGCTGCATCAAATTCCGTTCCGGGAGTCGCCAGTATGTCATCAAGACGTCTCTTTTTTCTTACAACAACATCCCTACTGGCATCTTCCGTAGAATCACAAGCTCTCGCAGCAACAGATCCTACCGTTGTTCAGGCGCCTCCTTATCGAGCAGCCAGCCATACCAACAGGATGCTGTCCAGGGAAAAGCAACAGATTGTTCATTCCCAGGCAACGCAGGCTGGCAACAACGAAACCATGATCGTTACGGGAACGCATGCAAGCAATAAGCATGCGCGTGAAAGCACGAGTCCGGTGACTGTCGTAACAGCCGCTACACTTCGTCGTTCAGGTCAAATGAATCTGGCTGACGCACTGACGCGAACCTACGCCTCGATCAACGTCTCTGCCAAGGGAAGCGATACGGCTGCTCTGACGTCCTCTATACGAATGCGCGGACTGAATCCGAACCAGGTTTTGATCCTGATTGATGGAAAGCGTCGTCACGTCACGGCCAATATCGTGCAGAATGCCGGACCACAGTTTGGTTCCACGCCGGTTGATCTCAATATGATCCCGGCCAACATGATCGACCACATTGAGGTTCTCGAAGACGGCGCCGCCGCAATGTATGGTTCGGACGCGATTGCTGGCGTGGTGAATATTATTACCAAAAAGCAGGACCATGGTCTGAACATGTCTGCACAGACTGGTGCCAATGCCTATAACGGTGATGGGTGGCAGTACCAGCTTAATGCAGATGGTGGCTTCAAACTTGGCCACGATGGCTTCATGCACATCAGCGGGCAGGTCTATCATACAGACCATTTCGTTGCAGGAGCAAAAGATCATCGTCTTCTGGGGTACTGGCCTGCAGGAGCCAACACGAACGGTTATTACACCGGCGTTGTGGCTAACGCGCGAGGCGTGCCCACAGACTCCAACAAAATCATGAGCACCCCGGAAGAAACCCGTGAAAATCTGGGTATTGATTTCGGAAAGCCCATTACAGAGAAAATCGATTTCTACGGGCAGGTTACATATGCCCACCGTCATGCCGAAGCCATTCAGAATTATCGCGTTCCCAGCATTGCACCAACACTTTACCCATCCGGTTTCTCGCCGCTCGAAGTCATTGACGAAGATGATTATGCAGGAGAACTTGGTCTCAAAGGGCACGATTTTTATGGCTTCGATTGGGATCTGAGCACCGTTTATGGCGCCGACCAGGACAAAATCAGCAACAAGAACACAGCCAATACCGGTATGCTGGGATCGACCTGCAATAACGGTAACGTGGCCAATTATTCCTCAAGCGGTTGCGGTTGGTCCCCAACGACTGTTCGTGCACTAAACTATCGTAACGCGCAGTGGACCAATAATCTGGACTTCCGACGCAAGATTAATATTTTCAATACGGTGCCGATGGTTCTGGCTTTTGGCGGCGAACATCGTCTGGAAATGTATGACATCGTTGCTGGTGAACCCGCATCCTATGAAGTTGGCGGAACGCAGGGTTATGCCGGTCTACGCCCCCAGAATGCAGGCTCCTGGAGCCGTAACATCTGGGCCGCATATATCGATGGTGACTTCCATCCGCTGAAGCACTGGGATCTCGATTTCGCAGGGCGTTTTGAGCACTACACAGATGTTGGCAATGCCCAGAACGGCAAGGTCTCAACACGTTATGATGCGACACCGTGGCTGGCATTCCGTGGTACGATCAGCACCGGCTTCCGTGCTCCAACACTTGCGGAACAGCACTACAGCACCATGAGCGTTAGCCCGACCAGCGCCAGTGGTCTGCTTCCCGTCAGTTCTGCTGCTGCCCGCATTCTTGGCGCCAGCCCACTCAAGCCGGAATATTCTGTCAGTTCCAGCGGTGGTGTTGTAGTGGAACCTGTGAAAGGCTTCCATGTGGAAGCGGACGTCTACCAGATCAATCTGCGTAATCGTATTTCACAGGGTGGTACGACCAAGGGTCAAGCGGCCGTCGATGCCATTCAGGCTATGGGTTATGCTCTACCTGTGAATTCGTTTGATATAAGCAATGTTTCTGCTTATTATTTCGCAAACGTAGCAAGCACGCGAACGCAAGGTCTCGATATCAAAGCAGATTATACGTTCCATCTGCACCGTTATGGCAATCTTGCACTAAGCATGGCGCTAGACCTGAACCGTACCCGCATGCATCATATCGCAAGTGATACGAATGGCAGCCCACTGCTTAATGCACAGACGATCGGCTACCTTACAACAGGCTATCCGCGCAGCAAGATTATCCTCAACGCTTATTATACTATTGGAAAATGGGATCTGAATGTTCGTCAGACCCGTTACGGTGAAACAACATCCATGATGACGTATCAAGACTGGACGCCAGCTTCCGCAACGTGCCCCGCATCCGGTGGAGCGCTCCGCTACTCCAACACCTGCTTCGCTCAGTTCAAGAATACCCCTCGCTGGCTGACAGACCTTGAAGTCGGTTATCGCTTTAACGAACATTGGCATGTCGCTGTTGGTGGCAACAACGTCTTCAACATTCGTCCGCGCAAGCTGCCTGAAGAGCTAAGCTCCTACGGTGCTGCTGTCTATGACTCCAACTCGGCACAGGTGCCGATCAACGGCGGTTACTACTACGGTCGTATCAACGCGACATTCTAATGCCCAACAGGACCGGTGAGGAAAATATCCTCACCGGTTTTTTCTTATTTGGTCGTATAGCCACCGTTGACGAGAATGGTCTGACCCGTCATCCACCATCCATCAGACACAAGCATTCGCACAAACGGCACAACATCCTCAATATCCGTCAGACCCGTTTTACTCAGTGCGGATAAAGCCGCCGCTGTCTTGTGGTATGCCACGGCATCCGCACCTTCCTGTCCATAAAAGAAGGGCGTATCCATTGGTCCAGGGCCAATGGCATTTACGGAAATACCACGCGCTCCATATTCCTTGGACGCCGCACGGGTGAAATGCTCCACCGCTGCCTTGCTGCCTGCATAAGTGGAATAGAATGGCGTGTAGGCTCCCAGAAGGGATGTGACGAGCGTTAGAAGCTTACCGTTGTCTTTGAGATGCAAACCGGCTTCCTTGATAAAAAAGAATGCCGACTTCGTATTCACATCGAACATCTCGTCAAATTCATCTTCAGACGTCTCGGCGATCGGTTTCTTCAGAACCTTTCCGACGGTATTGATGGCAATATCCGGCTGGCCAATCGCCGCCACAGTCTCTCTGAACAGGTCTGCGTTTCCGGCTGCTGTTCTCAGATCTTTCTGAAAGGCTACGGCCTCGGCGCCAGCCTGCCTGAGTGCGGCAAGGGTTTCATCCGCAGCGCCCTTTGTTTCTGCGCTATTATAGTGAATGGCAATGGCACGCACACCTTGAGCCGCAAGGTCCCGGGCAATAAGCCCACCAAGATTCTTGGCACCACCGGCGATAAGAGCCGTTTTTCCCTTCAGCGTATGATCTGCCATGATTGGGTCTCCATCTTTCGCAATTAAGGCCCACAGGCTACCGTCCTGCGAAACAGGACCAAGACCCTATTCCTGATCACACCTGTCAGGAATTTCGAACAAACCTTCCCCAATATGACGAGGTTCTCTTGGATCGGATCGACCTTTTCCGCATTTTCATCAGAGTGGTTGAAACATCCAGTTTTACACGGGCCGCTGACATGTTGAACATGCCTCGATCCACTGTGTCCACAGCCATCCGGGATCTGGAAATCCGGACACGAACCCGGCTTCTGGCCAGAACCACCCGCGCTGTTTCTCCCACGCAGGATGGCAAAAAACTCTATGAGCACTGTCTGCGCCTTGTCGCAGATGTGGAAGACATCGATACTTTGTTTCGAAAAAAAACCGATGGGCTTTCAGGTGTTCTACGCGTCAATCTTCCAGGCCGGATCGGACGGTTGATCGTTACGCCGGCACTGCCAGACTTTTTGTCCTGTCACCCCGACCTCTCCATCGAACTGGGCATGACGGACCGTGCCGTCAATCTCGTAAAGGAGCAGACAGACTGCGTCCTGAGGGTCGGACCACTTCAGGACTCAGAACTTATCAGTCGCAGGATAGGCGAACTCACCCTTCTGAATGTCGCAAGCCCCGCTTATCTGGAACAGTCTGGCACCCCGGAGCACCCGGATGACCTGACCCGGCATCATGTTATCCGCTACGCATCTCCTGTGACTGGCCGTGTAGAACCCTGGGAATGGATGGAGAATGGCGTAAATAAATCTGCCCTTCCTCCAGCCCGCATCACGGTTGATAACGCGGAAGCCCTGATTGCAGGTTGCCTTGCAGGGATGGGATTAATCCAGGTTCCCGCCTATGACGTGCAAGAGCATCTTCGAAACGGAGAGCTTGTGAGCGTCATGCCAGAATGGTGCGCAGAGCCCTTGCCGATGTCCATTCTCTATCCGCATAAGCATCATACCACGGACAGAGTTACAACGTTCGTGGAGTGGCTGGAGCGCCTCCTCAAACGTCATATACTCCCAGGCTGACGTTACTCTGTGGTCGTGTCACGATCCGTTTGCGCTGCTGCCTGAACAGCCGCTGCGAAAGCCGTGGCATTTCCCATCGCATCCGCCATCGTCGTCGGCATCAGGATGGTCGTCCCGCGGTTCTTGTTCATTTCAAAAACGCGATTGATCTGAAGAATCTGCAGCGCAATTGGTGAAGCTTCATACGTCTTGGCCGCAGCGGCCAGTTCCACAGCCACCTGCCGTTCCGCACTTGCCAGCGTCACCCGGGCGGCACGCTCACGTTCGGCCTGTGCCTGTCGACTCATGGCGTCCTGCAGATTGTCTGGCAACTGAACATCGCGGATTTCCACGGCCTGAACCGTAACGCCCCATTCCCGGGTCTTAACCTCAATCAGGTATCGCAATTCATCATCAATGCGTCTGCGGTCTTCCAGCAGAACGGCCAGATCCGAACTGCTGACCACTTCGCGCAGGGTCGTCAGCGCCACCATGGAAACAGAGCCTTCGTAGTCATCCAGTTCTGTAATAGCCCGCAACGGATCATGCACCATCCAGAATACGACCGCATCCACATCCACGGGTGTTGTATCGCGCGTCAAAGTCTGACGTGTGTGGACAGGCACTGTTCGGATACGCTGGTCGACCACTTCACTGATCTGATCAACAAACGGAATAATCAGAAACAGACCCGGCCCACGCAGTCCCTGGATCTTGCCTGCACGAAGAACCAGCGCCCGTTGCCAGGAATTGCACATCTTCAGAGACAGAAGAACAAACGCCCCGACAATCGCGCCAACAATGACAAATCCGATCTGGCGGGTCGCAATCTGAAGACCCACCCCGATTAGAAAACACAGGATCGCCAGTGCTGCTGCCAGCCCATTGAAGGGCAACCCACGACCTCTCCGGGATGAGGACGACGGAAATGTTGGATACTGAATCATGACTGTCCCTTTCCGGGGCCCGACACTGGCGCAATAGAAGATGAAGACTCCAGAAGTGTCTTCATCGCCTGAAGAACATAGTCTGGCTCAAGCCCCAGAGCATGGCTTCGGGCAATCGTTGAAGCTGCGAGATCCATGACCTCGCGCTCCCTCAGACCTGGATCTGGCTGGGGCGGATGGATGCTAACAAAACTGCCACGCGCCCGGAATGTCTCGATGGCTCCAAGTCGCTCTAGTTCCGCGTAAGCACGCTGAACCGTATTGAGATCGACCTGAAGATGGACAGAGAGCGCCCGCATTGTCGGCAACTGGTCTCCGGGTTTGAGCAGCCCGGACCCGATGGCCGTCAGAATACGCTCCCGCATCTGAACACGAAGCGGCAAACCTCCGGTCATCAGAAGCGGCGTGGGAAACAGTAGTGTCTCTATGTTTGCAGACATACATACAAGATAGTCATCATAGCAATCTTTCCGTCAAGAAATTTTGGAAGACCGCCGCTTCGTGATATGCGCTGCTGTTCTCTTTTCATTGGCTGCGGACAGCAAGGACAGACGCCTCATGACAGCGCCTCAGACCGGAACGGACACTTCAGACCGGAGCGGCTCTCCGCTGATCCTCGCCCTCCCGAAAGGGCGGATTCTTAAGGCGTTAGCCCCTGTTCTGAAACGAACCGGTATCGAGCCGGATGCGGATTGCCTTGAAGAAAGCAGCCGCCGCCTGCGGTTCGGGACATCCTACCCCAATCTGGATGTCGTCCGCGTCCGCTCTTTCGACGTGGCGACCTTCGTGGCTTATGGCGGCGCGCACATTGGCGTCTGTGGGGCTGATGTTCTCATGGAATTCGATTATCCAGACATCTATGCGCCCCTGGATCTCGGGATCGGCGGCTGCCGTATCTCCGTCGCACGCCCCAAAACTGTGATCGAAGATCCGGCCGCCTCTCAGTCCCGCCTGCGTGTCGCAACAAAATATCCGACCATTGCCCGCCGTCACTTCGCCTCCCGCGCCATCAATGCAGAAATTGTACATCTGAACGGTGCCATGGAACTTGCACCGACCCTTGATCTGGCCAGTGTCATCGTGGATCTCGTGGATACCGGTTCCACCCTCCGCGCCAATGGTCTGATGGAGACAGAGACCATCGCACACGTCACAAGCCGTCTGATCGTCAACCGCGTGGCTCTCAAGACACGGCCCGAGGAAATTGGCCTTCTGATCGAACGGTTCCGTGCCGCCCTGAGCGAAGAAGCAGCAGCGAAATGAAGCGCCTCAATACCCTCAACGCCGGTTTCGAAAACGATTTTGCCAGTCTGATGGCTGATCGCAGCAGTGAGGAACGGAGCGTCGCCGAGCCGGTCCGTGCCATTCTGACGGATGTCCGTGCCCGTGGGGACGAAGCGCTGTGTGACT
This sequence comes from Gluconobacter sp. ESL1110, assembly GCF_058107395.1. Taxonomy (NCBI): domain Bacteria; kingdom Pseudomonadati; phylum Pseudomonadota; class Alphaproteobacteria; order Acetobacterales; family Acetobacteraceae; genus Gluconobacter; species Gluconobacter sp. ESL1110. The sequence goes on along the minus strand of NZ_JBYLUK010000007.1, from coordinate 552,177 downwards.
ATACAGCCCGTTTTGATCGTCTGACGCTTCCGGCTGACAAACTACGGATCAGCGCGGAAGAGATTGCCCGCGAGGCAGACCGTGTGCCTGCGGATCTGATGGAAGCTCTCAAAACGGCCGCCCGCCGCATCGAAGCCTTCCATGCGGCCCAAATACCAAAAGATCTGGATTTCACGGATGACGAGGGCATTCGTCTTGGCATGCGCTGGACCTCCCTGGATGCTGTCGGCCTCTATGTTCCTGGTGGCAAGGCGGCCTATCCGTCCTCCGTTCTGATGAATGCGCTACCCGCTCGTGTTGCAGGTGTGCAGCGCGTGGCCATGTGCGTTCCCTCGCCCGATGGTGTGCTGAATCCACTGGTTCTGGCCGCCGCCCGTCTGTGTGGTGTTGAAGAAATCTATCGCATTGGCGGCGCTCAGGCTGTGGGCGCCATGGCTTATGGCACTGAGCGTATTGCTCCAGTTGATCGTATCGTCGGACCAGGCAACGCCTTCGTGGCCGAAGCCAAGCGTCAGGTCTTCGGCCACGTTGGCATAGACAGCATCGCCGGGCCGTCGGAAGTCGTCGTCGTGGCGGACGGCAACAACGACCCGCGTCTGGCCGCAATCGACCTGCTGGCACAGGCCGAACATGACGAGCAGGCCCAGGCTATCCTCATTACGACCGATGCCGCTTTCGGGGACGCCGTGAGTCAGGCCGTTTTGACGGAACTTCAGACACTCCCCCGCACAGCCATCGCAGCAAAAAGCTGGGCTGACCACGGCGCCGTCATTGTCGTGAAGGATCTGAACGAAGCAGCACGTATCGTAAACCAGTTGGCCCCTGAACATCTGGAAATCCTGCTGGATGAGCCCCGCGCCTTTAGTGCAAAAGTGCGACACGCAGGAGCCATCTTCATGGGACGGTATTGCCCGGAAGCCGTAGGCGACTATGTCGGTGGTCCCAATCACGTTCTGCCCACAAGCCGTACAGCCCGCTTTGCATCCGGCCTGTCCGTCTTTGACTTCATCAAGCGTACGACAACCATCGAAGCCGATGAATCTGGCCTGAAAAAGATCGGCCCAGCCGGCGTGGCACTGGCACAGGCCGAGGGTCTGGACGCACACGCCCTGAGCCTCAGTCTGCGTCTGGATCAGCTTGGGATCTAACACGTCTGCTCGTCGTTCTACCGCGACGGGCAGATCTTCATCCCACTCACTTCCTGACAACGACGCCCCTGTGCAGGCTGAAATCCCCCTACATAGACCTCAAGTGTCCCAGGCTGTTGCTCGGTAGTCGGCATTTCATGATCGCATAACAATCCTTTAGGCGTGCGAGACAAGTAAAATGTGTTGATCGGCCTACCTTGTTCAGCAGACAGGCGAAAAACGGTCATGATCCTATCCGCATCGGGCCCATAAAGGTCCAGTCCACAACCTGATACGGGATAAACAGCCACCTGACGCGAGGATGTGATCAGCCCAGTCAGAACCAGTGTATCAGGCGTAATGGGAAAATCTGCATTCCAAAGATCATGCGCCTGCGCCCTTAAGGAACGCGTATCCAAAAACTGTAACAATGCGCAGAGAACCAACACCGCGCTCCCGACAGGCCTTGAGAAAGCACGGGATGAACGGATAGCCGCAATCAAGAGCCCGTAACCTACTGGCCAGAAACACCGCCCACTCGATCGAAAAACATCTGCAAGCGGCGGCAACAGGGAAATATGCCAAAGCTTGTAAGATCCTGCATATCCGGTGTTGGAAATTGCATAGAGCGTCATAAGACTCAGAAAGAACGATAATCCAGCATGTCGCTTTGCAGCGTTCAGTAATATCCGCCTGCAAAACACAAGATCGCAGATCAGAAGAGCAAGCAGCCCCCCTCCAAGATAAACATATCCTTCAAAGGACTGGGTCTGCAGACCGTAATGCAGCCTAGGAAAATGCTTTAGCAAATCCGATTGCATCGGCCAGACCGGTGACAGGAGGTTCATGGAAAACAATCCATACCCCCCAGCGCCATGGGCATAGCGAAAATATCCCAACATTTTACTCATGACTAAAATAAGGGCTGCGCTTCCCGCGCAGGTGCATGCAACAGCACGCCATTCCTTCCGCCGCATCCACAGCAGCGTTAAAAACGAGGATGCAATAGTTCCAAAGGCCAGCAACATCAAAATGGGATGAATGAGCAGACAAATCCCAAGAAAAAACGGTGTTAAAACCAGAGCCCATGTTCTGCCTTGCACAAGCGAAAAATAGAGCGCGAAAGCCAGAAGAAGCAGGAACTGGCCCATCAGGCTAAGGTGAATGATACGGCCTAGAAAAAATGGTATACAGAGCGCCATGGCAGCACCGGCAATCAAGGCGAGGACTCGACGTTCTCCGGCAGCCGCAAGAGCTAAAACAGCTGATACAGCCTGCATAACAAAACAGAATATCAACCAGAACCTGTAAGGTACAAAACCTACAGGAAGCAGTACAATGAAAGGTTTGAACAACAGAAGCAGCAAAGGCGTGCTGTCTGTCATCGCCACGCTTGCTCCCTTCGGAGCAAAAAGAAATTTCGTGTCCAGCAAGGGCCAGTGCCAAACATCATTCAGAAAATAACGTTGCCCAGCCACAGCCTGGATTCCATCCTGAAATACCGGAAAGCGGCTCAGACTCTCCAGCGAAACCAAATGAATTCCTTCGGCTCCCCCCAGGAAAAGGGCGACAATAATGGTCCAAACCAGTGAAGGCACTCTGTTACGAAACGGTTTCATGCTTTCCTTCGCCAGGCGGGACTAATCCGTAGATGATTGCGCTGCCCCAGCCTTCACGACAAGAGACTCCCAGTCAGCAGCCAATCCTGCGGAAGTACGTTAACAAAACGCATCCTTGAACGAAGAGAACCGATCTTTTCCTGCAAAAATGCCCCAAAAGCTGCGTCAAGCTTGACGTTTGGCCCGACAGTCCGCACATAGCGGAACTGGATTTTCAGGCTCCCATCGGCGCCACTGCCTCGCGCAGACCTCTACCCTGTCTCTGTACCAAGGATTCTCATGTCAAAAGAAGACCTCATCGAGTTCACCGGCACCGTCATGGAACTGCTGCCAAACGCCATGTTCCGCGTCACGCTCGACAACGAGCACACAATTCTCGCTCATACGAGCGGCAAGATGCGCAAGAACCGTATCCGCGTTCTGGCTGGTGACCGCGTGAATGTTGAAATGACGCCATACGATCTCTCCAAGGGCCGGATCACCTTCCGCTTCAAGTAAGAGACTGCGGCGCATGGCCCCCTCCCAGCCTTCACTGTCGGACTCTGACAGTCTGAAGCGCCCGGCGCTTGTTCTGGCTTCGGCCTCTCCCCGCCGTCTCGCCCTTCTGGGTCAGATCGGCATCGTGCCAGATGACGTCGTCAGCACGGACGTGGATGAAGAACCCCGCCCAGGTGAACTGCCCCGTGCGCTGGCGCAGCGTCTGGCCCGTGCGAAGGCGGACTACGCAGCATCACAGCGGCAGGATGCCGCTCTGGTCATTGGCGCTGATACGGTTGTGGCTGTAGGTCGGCGGATTCTTCCCAAGGTGGAAGACGAAAAGACAGCCCGCGCCTGTCTCCGCCTCCTGTCTGGCCGGAACCACAAGGTTTTGACGGCTGTTACCCTTCGCCCGACCGCGGGTTGGGTGGACGGCGTGGCCAACGAGCGTCTGGTGGAAACGTCCGTTACGTTCCATCGCCTGACAGACACTCAGATTGATGCCCTGATCGCTAATGGTGACTGGCAAGGCAAAGCTGGCGGTTACGCGATTCAGGGTGCGGCGGCTGCGCATATCCGACAGATTGGCGGAAGCTACTCCGCCGTGGTCGGGCTTCCGCTGTTTGAAACGGCACAGCTTCTCCGCGGGCAGCCCCGTCGTCAGGGTGGGTGGATCGCGTGATTGAAATCCGCGCCGCCTGTTCCCCGGGCGAGGTACGGATTGCTGTCACGGACCAAGATACGCTTCTCGATATCGGGCTCTGGCGCCCAGGGCGCCCCGATGGTCTCGACGACTGGCATATCGCACGCGTTCAGACGGTAGCTCCGGCTCTGGGTGGGGCTTTCGTCACGCTCCATGACGGAGAAAGCGGCTTTCTTTCCTGTCGCGATACGCTGGTACAGGGACAATCTGTCTCCGTCCGTGTCAGTCGCTCTGCGCAAAACGGGAAAGGCCTGCGTTTTCGCAAGGTAGAAGAGCCTCTTCAGGACAGCAGCGATACACCACGGCTCATCGTCCGGGGACCTACACCTCTTGAAGAACTAGCCGACCGGTATCCCGATGCGTCACTTCATATTGATGACCCCGGCATCGCAGCACGACTGCCTGTGCGACTGCGCCCAAGACTCCAGCGATGCCAGCGAGTCTTTGACAGCACCTTAGAGAGCGAATTCGAGGAACTGCGGTCTGAAACGGCTGATCTGGGCCTGCTAACCGCTAGCTTCTTTCCCACTCCCGCGCTTATTGCGATTGATCTCGATAGTAACGCCAACCCCGACTTCAAAGGGAATGTCGCCAGCTTTCCTGCATTAAGCCAGCAGATCCGTCTCAGAAATCTCTCCGGCACGCTGCTCATCGACCCCGCAGGCGTCAAGACGCGCAAAAGACCTGCGCTGGTCAGCTTCCTTCGCGACGCCATGGCGCTGGACCCGCTCAAGCCTCAGGTTCTGGGCGCAACACCGTCGGGCCTGCTGGAAGTCACCCGCCCACGCAAACGTCCCCCCTTGCATGAACTGCTGTTCTCCCCACATGGCAGGGCGCTGGCAGCGTTACGCACCATTCTGCGGGAAGAGCGGAAAGGCCGCTTTCTGACGGCATCTATCCCCCTCATCCGGGCACTGGAAAGTGACCCGGATGCCCTGAACGATTTCATATCCCGCCGCGCCGCTCCAATAGAGCTGGTTCTGAACCCGAACGCGGCGCCTGAAAGCTGGAGCCTGTCATGAGTGCAACCTGCCCCATCTGTCATCGCCCCACGGAACCCGCCTTCCGGCCGTTCTGCTCCCGCCACTGCGCAGACGTAGATCTGGGCCGCTGGTTCAGTGGAAATTACCGCGTTCCCTCTTTCAGACAGGACAATGAGGAAGAGCTGGACAATAATCCCGAATCGAAGGGTTGATCCCGAACGAATCATGAGCTACACCCCGTTTCCGCAGCGGGTGTTTCACCTTAAGCCCGGTGCCCAAGTAGCTCAGTTGGTAGAGCATGCGACTGAAAATCGCAGTGTCACTGGTTCGATCCCGGTCTTGGGCACCATTTATCCCCTAAAATTTGGTAAAATGCTTTTTTGGGCCTGCTACCGTCTGCTCTGCGTCAGACCTTTCCTGTGCATCAAGACAGGCCATGGCTCCGCGAGATATATTACGGGAAATGCTTTGGTGCTGAAATAAAGCGTTTGCTGATGGCGGACACCAGATTCAGCCTCCGTCACACAGCTGCCCATCCAACCAATTCAATACGCCCTTTACCAGACTACTCCCGGTCCACAGGTTCAATCTGCGTTGGCAGACGTCGATCAATCCACTTGACCAGCACACGCAGAACAGTATTCGCGCCAAGGATGAATGCGGTCAGCAATGCCGCTTCTGCAATCATGTCGCAGCCTGTACAGGCTCCAATCGCCGCAGAGCACCAAAGCGTGGCTGCCGTGTTAAGGCCACGGACATTCGGACCATCCTTCATAATGACGCCCGCCCCCAGAAACCCTACCCCCGATACGACATAAGCAATCACGCGAATGGCAGAGACATCTCCGCCAATTCGCTCGGCCAGATCCACGAATGCAGCCGCCCCAATCGCAACGAGAGCATTCGTCCGCAGACCCGCCGTACGCTGCCGGAACTGTCGCTCTGCACCGATCATCGTTCCGAACACAAAAGCCGCCAGATAGCTTCCAAAAGTATCCAGGAAAGAATGAGCGTCAAATGTCTGGGTAAAATGCACGTCCCTCTCCTTTTCAAAATGCCAGAACCTTCAGCTACATCGCCGTAGACCGATCCATGGTCTTATGAAGCGGATATAGACTCAGGTTCTCAACGGCTGCACCGGCATTAATCGCCTGAAGGCTGAGTGTGTCCAGCGGGCTTGAAGGGAACACCAGCGCCGTCCCGACAGTCGGTCGGTAAAGATCATCGATCTGCGTTCTGATGACAGGCTGATTCACTACCGCAGAATGGTTCCCCGGTTCCTGATGAGAATTGCTTGATTCATCACGATGGGGTGTCAGTGCCGAGATAGGAGTCTCTTCGGCAAAACGGGAAGCACTCACGAAAGCCCCACGGTCAGAATTGAAGCCAGGGCGTCGTGGTGGCCCAATGAAAGCCTATCATTCTGATCCGTCATACCTGACAGCATACAGAACCTCACGGCATCCGACACTCTTTCACGAGAATGTCCATCATGAATGATAGAGAGACCAATTGCATGTTCATTGCGAATGCAGACATATGTTTTCCATGAAGCGTTTTGACCCTTTCCTCATGGCCCTGATCTTCGCGATTATTCTGGCCTCTGTTCTGCCCTGCCGAGGACAGATGCAGCATATCCTCCAGCAGGCAGTGACCGTCCTGATCACCCTGATGTTCTTCTTTCAGGGGGCCAAACTCCAACGTCATGCGATTGTCGAGAGCGTGCGGGACTGGCGGCTTCAGGGAACGGTGCTTCTGTGCACTTTTGCTCTTTTCCCCGTTCTGGGCGTAGGACTGCACCTGCTGTTCAAAAATATTTTCCCGGATGCCCTCTTTGGTGAAGACCTATGGTCCGGTATTCTGTTCCTCTGCTGCTTGCCTTCAACAGTTCAGTCCTCCATTGCGCTGACCTCTATCGCCCGCGGTAATGTCCCAGCAGCAATTTGTGCCGCTACAGTTTCAAATATTGCCGGTATTGCCCTGACGCCCCTCCTGACAGGCCTCGTTCTTGGCCATGGGAATGCTGGACATTCTCCGCTGGACAGCGTGCTGGACGTCGCAAAAGAACTTTTGCTCCCCTTTCTTCTGGGTCAGATCCTACAGACATGGGTGGGGCCCATTGTTCGGCGGCACAAATTTCTCATCTCCTTCACCGATCGCGGCTCTATTGTTGTTGTCGTTTACACAGCCTTCAGCTCTGCCGTGGTTGAAGGAATCTGGCATCGCGTTTCGATGACCCACCTTTTTGAAGTTGCCCTTCTGGACAGCGCACTGCTCGCACTTGTTCTGTTTCTCTCACATGCCATGGGCAAGGGCATGAAACAGTCTATTGAGAGCAGTATTACCTTGCAGTTTTGCGGTTCAAAAAAATCTTTGGCCTCGGGAGTGCCAATGGCCAGCGTTATTTTTCCGGCAGCGTCGGTAGGAATTATAGTACTACCTCTAATGATATATCATCAAATCCAACTTTTTACCTGCACACTTCTTGCGAGGCATTATAGTAGACGACCATAAAAAGAATAAAAATTCTATTTTTTGAAAAAATAATTTTATAATAAGATTATCAAAGTCGTTTCTTTTCGTCACGAGACGATCTTTGACTGCCTTGTATCTATCTTTCACTGTCATCCCATCTTCAAAAATGGGGCTTTCACACGATGCTGCTACATTCTTCGGTGATCAAGGTGCCAGTTGAAGACCAGAAAGACCCCTCCTCTATACCGGACGGCTTCCCTCAGTCTCTTCTTTGCCAACTCTTTCGTATCAGCCAGTTCAATGACATTCATGAGCGCGCTGCAGAACTCCGACTCCCTCTCCTCCTTGGAAAAAAACGCCTGAACCGAATTGAACGGATCCGAAAAGCCGGAACCCTTTTTATTCATGTTCCCAAAAATGGCGGAACTTCTCTTTGTACCCAGCTTTATGACTGCCCCATGATGCACCAGACAATCAGATATTACCGAAGGGTCACACCGGATCTGTGTCGGAATCTGCCAAGCTTCGCTATCTGGCGTGATCCGGTAGAACGCTTCGTTTCTGCCTGGGCCTTCGCCAGAAAAGGCGGCACAGAAACTGTTAAAATTCATCCGTCCGTTAACAACCTTTACAGATCGTTTCACACACTCGATGACGCCATTTCATATGTGGAAAACCAGTCCTCTCCATATGCTGTAGACCACGTCTTCCGTCCACAATCCTGGTATGTATGCGAAAAGGATGGAACCCTCGCTGTTGACACTCTTTTTCCAATGGAGAAAATCTCACAGCTCCCTGATCTGCTTCCTGTCATGAACGGGCAAACCATCCTGCATCTGAACCAGAATCCACACTCTCAGAACGTCACCGCCGAGCAGATCCGTAGAATCCGTAAAGTTTATGCACAGGATGAAGCTTTACGTCCCTGATGAGCAAGAAAGCGAAATATTCTGGTATTTCTCTGAACTGTCACAAAACATACGTGTATTGCCCTATAAATGGCCATTTGCAGCCAAGCTTGTGGCGAAATTACCATATACCCTATGTGTCATAGTATGACTCGCATCATCTAATTGATACCATTTGTAAACCGTGGTTTTCCTCTGCCGAACCACCATGTCTGGCCGAGAAAGACCCAACAGACGATGCGCCTTACACGCCTCCTCTCGACCTCTGCGCTGATTGCATTCGGTACAATGCCGGCGCTTGCGGCTCCCGCTTCGGATGTTTCTGATGTGAAACACCACAAAGCTAAGCCAAAAACGGAAATTTCTGCTCCATCCATGATGGGCAACACGGCTCCAACCGACGTGCATGAAGAGCATGTCTCTGTCAGCGGTCACCATGCATTTGACGGTGTAACCCGTCGTGCGGTCGGTGGCGGTCTGATGGAGAAGCAGGATAGCGCCAAGTCTGTTTCGGCCGTATCTCGTGACTTTATCGAGAAGCAGGTACCGGGCGCAGACCCAATGCAGCTGATCTCCCTGCTTCCGGGCGCAAACGTATCGTCCGGGGACCCGGCAGGTATGACGGGCAGCTCCATGAGTATGCGCGGTCTCGACCAGTCCCAGATCGGTTTTACACTTGAAGGTTTCCCGATCAACGACATCGGAAACTTCGCGGTCTACTCTCAGGAAATCGTGGACTCCGAAAACCTGCGGACAGTTCGCGTTGCCCAGGGTTCGGCTGACCTTGACAGCCCGCACATCAGCTCAACAGGCGGTGTGGTCGACATGTACATGATCGACCCGCAGATGAAAGCTGGCGGCCGTCTCGGCGTCAGCTATGGTTCCTACGATTACACCCGTGGCTTCCTGCGTCTCGACACGGGCAAGATTGGTAACACCAATCTGCGCGCCTACTTCTCTGGTTCTTATGCTACGGAAGGCGTCAACAACAGCGACGCGACAAACCGCAAGCTGCACGCCGAAACCAAGATCGTGAACGACTGGGGCGACGGCAACCGCGTCTCTCTCGCCATCGTTGGTAACCGCCTTTACAACTACCTGACTCCCAACGTGAACATGGCCTCTTGGGATGCCTATGGTCGCGGGATCAAGGATCGCTATGTTGCTCCGGGCAAGAATGCTGCTGGCCAGAACATTTCCAACACGGTCTGGAATTCGACCTATAATCCAAATGCTTCTGACCACGGTGCATCGTATTACAAACTGCACCAGAACCCGTTCACCAATATTTATGCCAGCGCACCTTCTACCTTCAAGCTAGCAGATCACCTTGTCCTGACAGAAACACCATATTTCTGGTACGGCGACGGTAACGGCGGCAGTGCGTACTGGACGAATATGGACAAAATCAATTACGGAAGCACATCACTTAAAGGGACCCTTGAAGGAAAAGGCGGTGGTTACCGTCTTCTTTACAATCCCTCCAACACTCAGACCTATCGTCCTGGCGCTGTCACGAAGTTGACACTGACGACGGGAAACAACCGTCTGATGGTTGGTTACTGGTTTGAGTATGCCAAACAGCTTCAGTCAGGCCCATATTCGGGTGTCGGGCAAGACGGAAATCCATGGGATGTTTGGGGGGCTGCGGCAAACGTCGTACTCTCGAACGGTCAGACCTATATGTACCGTAACACCATTACCCAGACGCGCGTTCACACCATGTTCATCGGTGACACGCTGTCTCTGCTGAACAACAAACTGACGATCGATGCCGGTTTGAAATACTCCATCGTGATGCGCAGCGGCACTAACATGCTGCCGGATACGTCAACCGGGCGGAACACCAGCAAAACCTATTATGAACCCCTGCCAACCGTTGCGATCCGTTATCAGATCAATCCTGAGAACCAGATCTTCGTTTCCGGCGCGACCAACTTCCGTATGCCGACCAATTACTCACTTTACGATGCTGGCGCTTATTATGCTGGCTCCGGATATGCAACCCACGCCAACCTAAACCAAAATCCTGAAATTTCGATTTCGGAAGAAGTAGGCTACCGTTACACCGGTAAGACGATCATGGGATCGATCACCTACTTCCATTACGACTTTACAAACCGCCTGATGTCTTCCAGCCAGTGCATGGACGACGCCTGCACCAATTACTTCTCCACCAACGTCAACGCTGGCGGCCAGACGACCAACGGCGTCGATGCTGAAATCGGTACCCGCCCGATCTTCCGTTACTTCCGCCCATATGTATCTTTTGAATATGTTGATGCCCGCCTTGGCAGCAATCTTCAGGCTGGCAGCGGCTCTGGCATTGACTATCTGCGCACCAAGGGCAAGTTCGCACCGGAAACGCCAAAGTTTCAGGTCGGCTTCAACCTTGACTACGACGACGGTCACCTCTTCGGCGGCTACAACCTGAAGTATGTATCCCGCCAGTACTCCACGTTCATGAACGACCAGTCCATTCCGGGCTATGTTCTGATGAACGCAAACATTGGTTATCGCTTCAGCAACCTCGGATTCCTTCAGGCTCCGAACGTCCGCATCAACTTCTCCAACCTGTCCGACAAGGCCTATCTCGGCTTCGTCAAGGGTATTCAGACCAACGCCAAAAGCCAGCCAGGCATTTTTGGCAAGACGATCAGTGGTTCAACGCCGACTTATGCCATTGCCGCTCCATTCGCAGCGATTGCAAGCGTCAGCGCTGGCTTCTGATCTTTCAGAAAGCAGCGAGTTCCAATCCCCATGCCAGTTCTCTGGCATGGGGATTTTTTTATGGACGGCAAGCAACCATATTACCCGCCGTTGACAGACCCGTTGTCCTACACAGATATAGGATAAAACCCCGTCGTCACGACGTTAGAGGACTCTCATGGCCAGCAGAACCAAATCCGCAGAAAAATCCGTAGTGGATATTTATCTGGAGCGACTGCAGGACCATCTGTCCATTGAAACCAAAACGATTGAAACTGTTCTTTCCGAGCTACCCGTTTGCGCATGTTATGAAACCCTGAACCACCAAATGAGACAGGATCTCGACATGCGGCGCGCTCATGCCGAAGACATCAAAGCCCTATTGGATCGACATGGACAGCCTACCCCAGCAACTCATGAAACAGTCTCTTCAATTCTAAACACCGTCTCCAGCCTCTTTCATAACGGGGAAGACAGTGACCTTCTTAAGGGCGTCCTCACAAATATCAGTTATCGATCCTATCAGGTCGCATCTTTGGATATCCTGTTACTTCTGGCGGGACGTCTGGGCTTCGTAAGTGACATCGCGATTCTCAAGCGTCTGCATACAGAAGAGAATATATCCCTTGACCTCCTTCGTAAAAATTTTCCCGATATACTTACAGAATATTTGTCGACCATTTAATATAATTAGCAATAGATAATAATATTTATAAATTATGAAGTCATTCCGAAATTGGCAATTAACTAACCATCATCCAGAAGGGATGGATTCTTCAAAAATAATTTAATCTAAAGATTTCTGTTTCTTTTTCAAAAAAAAGACCCAAAATGTCTCATCGAAAGCCACTCCCTGCCTTCTTCGAACATTTATGTGGCGCATGAGTCTCTGAAAGAGAAATCTCGGCCGCTACATTAGAAGTTTTCTTAGAGTTTTTTTGCCATGTCCAAAGATGGGCGTTCATCAGAGCTGCCCGCTCGCATTATTCCGCTTGCCACACTTCCCGCCCCTTCACGCGGTTTTGAACCTGTTGTGCAGCGCATACCAGCTTCCTGGCTTCACAAGCGAGAGACACTTACAAAATGCTTCGCACAGGAAAAAGCACTCGTTCTTCTCAGTCCCAATGAAGGCGGAATTCTCTATCTGAGTGCTAGCCACCTTTCTGCGGCTCCTGAAGATGAGGCTGTTCAAGCTGCCTTTCTTTCCTTTCGGGGAAACGGCATTCTGGCTCTTTCCGTGCGAAAAGAAGCGCTTCTCGCTCAGTTGCCAGTCTTGTCCGGGTTGCCGCCTGTCACAATCCAGACCAGATCCGGTCCGGGTCATTTCCTGTTTGTGACCTGCAACCTCATTATTCAGGATATGTTGCTCTCATCTCCGTTGCAGACTCAATCGCGCATTCTCCAACATTTGACGAATCTGCTTCTCACAACCGTTCTGGACGCGCTTGATCTGGATCTCTCAACTGAAGGGCGCCGGCGACATCGACAAAAGCACATCCGCGCCTATATCGAATCTCAGCTGCACGAGCCTGACCTGACCCCGCAGGTCATCGCAAAAGCTTGTGGCATCTCAACCAGAGCACTTTATCTTCTATTCGACGGAGAACCGGGAGCTGTCTCTGGGTGGATTTTAAGCAGACGCCTTGAACGTATTCACAAGGATCTTCAATCCTTGGATTTTGCCTCAGAGACTATTGCCGAAATTGCTCTTAAACATGGCTTCAGAAATGCCGCGCATTTTTCGAGGCGTTTCCGTCAAAAATTTGGCCTGTCTCCCAGAGAGGCCCGGCCAAAACGACTTACCGGGTAAGTCAGATAGAACCTGCATTATTCATATTTCTGACAAGACGGGTGGTTGATTGTCCATTCACAAGATCGACCAGAGCCACCCGCCCCCCGCATGATTTTACGAAATCACCGCCAACGACCTGATCTTCGGTATAATCTGAGCCCTTAACCAGAACGTCTGGTTTGATTGTCCGAATAACGTCCAACGGCGTCTCTTCATCAAACAGAATAACAAGATCTACCGCACGTAACGCGCCAATAACCGTGGCCCGTGCCTCTTGTCTCTGAATTGGTCGACTTGGCCCCTTCAAAGCGGCAACCGACCGATCCGTATTCAGAGCAACAATCAGTTTGTCTCCCTGACGCGCAGCTGCCTGCAACAGGGAAATATGACCCGGATGAACGAGATCGAAACATCCATTCGTAAAGACAACCCGCGCACCATGCCGCCGCCAATTTTCCGCGATACGCGTCGCTTCCTGTACGGTGACCAATGCCCCATTCTCTGGAATTTCCTGTCCCAGTTCGCGCGAAAGCTCTTCTTTCGAAACTGTTGCTGTTCCAAGTTTTCCTACCGAGAGGGAAGCTGCTGCCGTCGCTATGACCACCGCCGTTTCCAGGTCCTGCCCAGCGGAAAGAACAGATGCGACGGTCGCAACGACCGTATCACCGGCTCCAGACACATCGAACACTTCTGATTTCCGTGCGGCCACATGCTGATATGTCCCATCACGCCGCCACAGGGTCATGCCATCTTCCGACCGGGTAATCAGAACATCCCCACCAAACTGGCCTGACAAAGCCTTTGCAACCGCCAGAACCTCTGTATCTGTCCGCGCAGAAAGCCCCGTCGCCTGTTCAGCCTCAAGTCTGTTAGGCGTCACCAAAGTTGCGCCAGCATAAGCTTCAAATGTGCGCCTCTTGGGATCAACAAGAACCGGAATCCCTTTTTCTCGTCCGGCCGCAATAACAGCTTTAAGAACAGCGTCATCAAGAACGCCTTTTGCGTAATCTGAACAGACCACAACGTCCGTATCTTCTATGGCTTTTTTGGCAGCCTGAATCAGACGTTGGCGAACGTCTTCGTTCAGAGGAATGACTTTTTCCACGTCGATGCGAACAATCTGTTGTAAGCCACTGACAACCCGCGTTTTTGTAATTGTTGTCCAATCAGGCGATGAAATAATTCCTTCCTGACGAACAGACGGCCATTCATCCAGAGCATTTTTAAGCTGTTCCGCAGCCTCATCATGACCAACAAGCCCGATCAGTCTGACTTCTACGCCCAGAGCAGCCGCATTGACTGACACGTTCGCAGCACCACCTGGGACACGTCGGATTCCATCATTCAGAAGAACCGGCACAGGCGCTTCCGGAGAAATCCGACTGACACTTCCAGAGACATACTGATCCAGAAGAAGGTCTCCAATGACCGTAATGCGGCCGAAGCGGAAATCATCAATCAAGACCAGTCTCTCCAGAACATGAAATGGTTCAAGCCCAGCAGTCGTCTCACAAGGTCTTACAAAAGAAAAGAGCGGAGGATGTTTCCCCCGCCCCTGCTCTATTGCTCATCTGTTATCAAGCCAGATGATCAGGCTGCCGCTGAACCAGCAAGAAGGCCTGCCAGAAGGCGCGCAAACCCGGTCGGATCAGGAAGAGGCTCACCTTCCTGAACACGTGCCAGATCCAGCAGCACACGCGCCAAGTCCTTGATACTCTCGCCTTTCGACACCCGCTCGGAAAGAGCTTTGATCAAAGGGTGCCTCGGATTGATTTCCAGAATAGGCGGTGCTTCTGGAAGAGCCTGGCCCGATCGACGCATCAGACGCTGCATAGCCAGATCCGGGCCTCCCTCCGACGTAATGACGACAGCACTGTCCGTCAGGCGTACTGTTCCACGCACGTCCTTGACGGTATCGCCCAATGCTTCCTTGAGGGTCGGAACCAGCTTTTCCAGATCGGCAGGTTCGACGGTTTCATCCGCATCTGTCGGGAATTTTTCCAGATCACCATGCGAATACACGACAGAACGCAGGATCTTGTCGTTATAAGAATGGAGCCGTTCCGGCCAGAAACCATCAACAGGATCTGACAAAAGAAGAACCTCCAGGCCCCGGGCCCGGAATCCCTCAAGCTGTGCAGACGCCTTCAACGCATCAAGATTATCGCCCGTCAGGAAGTAAATGACGTCCTGACCCTCCTTCATACGCGAGATATAGTCATCAAGCGTGGTCAGATCATCACTCTGAGTCGTGTGGAAACGAGCGAAACCTGCGATTTCCTGACGGTGCTCGCTGTCTTCCCACAGACCTTCCTTGATAACTGCACCGAAGTTCTCCCAGAACGCCGTGAAAGCATCATCAGCTGTCTTCGCACGGTTCTTGATTTCAGTAAGAACGCGCTTGGTAACAGCCTTGCGAATGCGGGCAAGAACAGGAGTTGCCTGAAGCATTTCGCGAGAGACATTCAGCGGTAGATCTTCCGTATCTACGACGCCCTGAACGAAGCGCATCCAGCTTGGGAGAAGGTCGGCTTCATCTGTAATGAACATACGGCGGACATGAAGGTGAATCCGACTTTCCCGCGACTGCTCCATGAAATCGAAAGGTCGGGCACTCGGCAGGAACAGGAGAGCCGTAAACTCCGTGGTGCCTTCAGCATGCCAGTGCATGGTCGCATACGGCTCGTCAAAAGCACGGGCAATGTGACGATAGAATTCCGTATACTCCTCAGGCGTAATTTCTGACTTTGGTTTACGCCACAGGGCTGTACCCTCATTGGCAGCTTTATCTTCCGTCGTGCCGTCTTCCTTGGTTTCCCTCAGAGTAATAGGCCAGGAGATATGGTCAGCCCATTTGCGGATAATCGACCTTAGACGCCAACTGTCCAGAAACTCATCAGCATCGTCCTTCATATGAAGAACGATATCTGTGCCCGGCGCAGAACGGGTTGAAGGCGTCAGGGTAAAAGAGCCCTTCCCGTCCGAAGACCACGTCCATGCTTCATCAGAACCGGCCTTGCGGGATGTGACGTCGACACTGTCTGCAACCATGAATGCGGCATAGAACCCTACGCCAAACTGCCCAATCAGGCTTGGGCGGTCTTCTGCCTTTGCTGAACTGAGCTTTTCGCCAAAAGCACGGGTTCCGGACCGGGCAATCGTCCCCAGATTTTGAGCAAGCTCATCATGGGTCATGCCGACGCCATCGTCAGAAATGACCAACTCTTTCTTGTCTCTTTCCGGCGTAATGCGGATACCCGCATTTTCCGGCAGAGCAAGAGCTGAGTCTGTCAGAGCTTCAAAACGACGCTTGTCGGTTGCATCCGCAGCATTGGCGACGAGTTCACGGAGAAAGATCTCACGATCCGAGTAAAGGGCATGAACAACGAGATCGAGCAGACGTCCGACCTCGGCACTGAATTCATGCTTTTCAGCCTGACCCTGGGTTGCATTCATGGCTACAAATCTCCTTTCAGGAAAGTAATCTGGATATGCGACGTCAGGCCGAGTTTTTCAACGCTCCTTAAAGATAACTTGCAAGAGTCATGCCCTTCATGTCCGCAATGATGGAATAAGACGCCTGTAACTGATTGCTGGTGTCGTTAATCTGCACTGAAACCTGTGCGAGATCAGCGTCTTTTGTTGTTCCCAACTGCGTCGTAAGCGCGGATTTCATCTGCTCCAGCATAGCACTCTGAGTGGTGAGGCTATTCTGCTGAACACCCAACGCTCCGCTCATATCCGATAGACCATCTATCGCTGTTGTGTTTGTATCCTGAAGGCCCTGAATAAGCTGGGTATAATCTGCAGTTCCGGGGTCCACTGACCCAAGCGCTGCGACAACCATCAGGTTCCGCATCAAATCCCGAATGGGCGAACCTGTGGAACTCCCGGAAGACGCGCTTCCCTGCGTGGCAACTATTCCTGCCGTTGCTGTCTCATTTTTTCCCGTCACAATCTGTAAATTCTGTGCTGATGCTGTTGTGGGGTCTGTCGAAAGCGATGAGGAAAATGGCTGATTGTCAGCAGTGTTCCCCGCCAATGCCAAGGTTGACGACAGAACTGAGGACGCATCTGCTGTTCCCAGTTGGTTCACTGCCTGAGAAATGGATGATGCCAGATCAGAGTTTCCTGGATCACCACTCACCGGTGCTTCTGAAGACTGTAAGCCGGAGAATATATAGCTGTCTCCCTGCTGGGTATTAAGCAGATTACCAAGCGACGTAAGAGCTGTTTTAGCCTGCTGGGCAGCAGTGTCTATTGCGCTTGAGGACATACTCCCGGCGAGGGTGGACAGTGTTTCATTCAGATCACTGGCAATGGTCGAAATCTGGCTCAGAACAGACTGCGTTGTGGTTAACCTGTTCTGAGCAGTCGTAATATTACCACTCCATGCACTGACCTGTGTGATAGCAGGCTGAAGTGCCAAAGCCTGTGCCCGCGAATTTCCAAGTCCTGCATAACTGTCTGACACTACACCGGTGGAAGCCTGTGCCTGCAAACCATCCTTTTTCTGAGACAGTGACGTCAGATTCAACGTCTGCTGAAGAGAAACGCCGCCATACCCAAAAGAAGTCACTGTCCCTGTCATTTTCAGCTTCCAACCGCATTCAGAAGTGCCGTAAACATACTCTGGACAGAGGAAATAACTTTCGCATTTGCGGAATAGGCATTCTGCAACGTCACGATATTAGCCATTTCTGTATCTACAGAAACGCTGGACGTTCCAGAAAGACTTGAAGACAAGCTGCTCTGTGTTGTCTGAGCAAGAGAAAGGTTACTGCTGGCTGTATTGGCCGTTGCCGCTTGGTTAGCAGTCAACGATGTCGCAAGCCCGATGAGACTTTGAGAACCACTGTACCCCGTGGACAACTGACCAGTCATTCCAAGGCCGGTACTCGGTGCTTCCGTCTGGCTACTCCCATCTGATTGGGTTGTACCAAATGCATACGACAAAACGTTCTGGATAACACTCGTACTACCAGAAACAAGCAGGGACGGATCATCCTGATAGGCTTGAGAAACCTGGATATCCTGTGCAAACCCTGCACTTCCTGCCGGGGTGATCTCTGTTTGGGATGCTCCAGGAACAGTGCCATCAGAGGTAGTGAACAATGTCATTCCCTGCGCACTGAAACGACTGGCCGCTGTATAAGCCAGGGAATCAAGTTGAGCCTGCATTGTTGGAAGAGTTGTATCACGCAGAGTGATATTAGCCCCCAGGGTTCCGCCTGTCAGATGTCCGGTAATATCTTTTCCATTCAATGTAATAGCTGGAATGGAATTAACGTCTGACGTTCCTGGATAGCTCATACTGGTCGAAATTTGAGCTTCTGAGGTCGTCAGAGGCCATGTGCTGGACACCGCATTGGTCGCTCCTGACGTCGTATTATGCGTGGGCAGCGTCAGACCATCTGATGTCGTAATGGACATGTCGCCGTTGGTTGACACTTTCCATGAAACGCTCAAATCACTGGAAAGCGAAGATAATGCCGTGAACCGTTGATTTTCCAGATCAGCTGTATCAAGACCCTGACTTTTCAACGTCATGATTTTTGTTGAAAGATTTCCGATCGTTGTCAGGTTGGTATTGATATCTGACACAGATGAAACAACAGCATCCTGTGCGTTTTGACGCTGAGTCTGCGTCGCTTCTGCCAGGGCGTTGAGCGATTGAGCAAAACTACTGGCAGCAGCAAGAACCGTACTTTGGGTTGTCGAACTGGAGGACGTTGCCGTTAGGGATGTCAGTGCTGATTGAAGATTTCCCAGTTGGTCTGAAAGCGTGCCACTACTGCCCGACGTCGCAGATGTAGACCCCTGAAGAGCGGTGATGGCTGAAAGGGAATTGCTGGTCGCTGTGTATTCTGCCACGTCAGCATTCTGTGAATACATGGCGGCCTGAATATTCGTATTCGTCGCCAGAGTCGTCGTTGCCCGACGAACACCACCACCTGTTCCATCATTGACAACAGACTGAACGTTGGCGACTTCCTTGATATAGCCACCTGTAGATGCATTGGCGACATTTTGGGATGCCGTGGACATTCCATACTGCACAGCCTGCAGGCCGGATGCGGCAATCGAAAGTGAATCTGTCAAACCCATGATTCAGATCTTCCTTCCATGCAGCCTTACTGGATCATCGCCAGAGTGGTCTGAAGAAGCTGGTTGGCTGTGGTGACGATCTTTGTATTCGCGCCATAGGCCTGCTGGGCTACGATCAGTTTGGTCAGATCGCTGGTGAGATCTGTCGTGGAGCTTTCGGTAGAACTGGTGCTCAGCGTGCCTGCGCCATTTGTATTGACGGCATTGACAACCGGTGCCCCTGAAGACGCTGTAGCAGTATAGGCCTGTCCATTCTGCGCCGAGAGACCATTCGGGTCTGCGAACGTGGTCAGTAGAATCTTGGCCAGCAGTTGAGACAGACCATTATCGAACGTCGCCATGACTGAGCCATCTGTCTGCATCGAAAGACCGGTAAATGTTCCGCTTGTTACACTGTTCGTCGTCATGGTCGGATTTGTGCTGTAGCTTCCGCCATCCGTCGAAAGGCTAACTCCCGAACTGCTTCCAATGGTTCCAAGACTGACCGTCATGTCCTGAGGCGACCCTGTGTAAGAAAATGTCGCTGCAGATCCCGTTGACTGGGCGGCCCCGTTTACGGAGGCCAGTGTGCCGTCACTATTAAATGTTACGGTCGCCGAGTTACTGGCATCCGCCGAATTACTGACAGTCCATGTCAGAGGGTCTGAACTGGATTGCGCCCAGTTCAGGCTAACAGTCTGGGCATTTCCCTGAGTGTCATAGGCCGTTGCCGTTGAGGTGTTGCTTTGGCCTGTTCCTGTCGTGCTGCCGATAGCCGCAGAAAGCGAAATCGTCGTACTTTTCGTCGGCTGGAATGCAACCGAGTCCGGGATATGGATCGGAGCCAGCGTGCTGCTCAACGCACCTGTCGACCCCACCTGATAACCCTCAAGGTAATAGCCAGATGTGTTGACCAGATAGCCTTGATTATTTTTGGAAAAATCACCGTTCCGGGTATAAAACTGCTGGCTGTTAAATGTAGGGGCCGTACTAGAGCCCGTACTCCCCGTTGGCTGCACAACATTGAAAAATCCGTTCCCGGAAATCGCAAGAGAGAGCGTATTGGTTGAGGAAACAACCATGCCCTGCGTATCTGTATGCTGCCGGGTTGTTGCGGCGACACTGTCGCTGAGAGACTGCCCGTCACTCGCCAGGTCATTACTCGTCACATAGTCCGCAAAGCTTGTCGTGGTGGCCTTGTAACCCGTCGTCTGGCTGTTTGCGATGTTGTTGGAAAGATCGCTGAACGCATGAGACTGGGCGTTGAGGCCACTGACAGCTGTGTTGAGAGAATTGATGATCGACATGGCGGACTCCGACAGAACTGAGGCTTCGGGCCACGCGCCCGATTGGTATCTGGCCTGACAGTTCCACAGGAAGCGTTAATGAAACCTTTACATGCTGGCTTTTTCCCAGAAGGCTTGGCCCTTTCCCTTGCTGATACTCTTCGAGAGTTCCACCAAACAAAGCATGATGACCTACTGGCTCTTTGGGCTGGAACAAGGCAATATATGAAGACATGCCAGTACCATCCGATGACTCTTCGAAGCCCAGAATCCCTGACGATTCTCCCGTAAAACCTGCAAGATTTGTGCAGGGCAGCATCATGCGCCACGTCATCACGATGGCTGGGACAGGCGCTATCGGTCTGATGGCTGTTTTTGCGGTCGATCTTCTCAATTATTTCTACATTTCCCATCTGCACGACCCTGCCCTGACGGCAGCCATCGCCTTTGCGACATCCCTGAGTTACGTGCAAATCTCGGTCTCAATTGGCATGACCATTGGTCTAGGGGCCTGCATCGGGCGTCTAATTGGTGCCCGACAGCACGCTGAAGCCCGGCGACTGGCTTCAGCCTTTATTGCCGTCATGGTCGCCATTGCAGCTGTTCTCGGTCTTCTGACGGCGATTTTTGCAACGCCGCTTCTTCAGCTTCTGGGCGCGCGGGGAACTGCTCTTCAAAGCGCCGCCACATTTCTTCATGTTGTCTCCCCGGCTTTGCCTCTGGTCTGTCTGGGGATGGCACTTTCCGCACTTCTTCGCGCGGTTGGCGATGCGAAGCGTTCAATGCGCATTACCCTCACCGGGGCACTGGTTTCCGCCATTCTTGACCCATTGATGATCTTTGTTCTTCATCTTGGCCTGGAAGGCGCAGCGATCAGCACCATCCTGTCCCGGTGCGCCATTACGGCCAGCGGTTTCCTGAATCTTCGGGGGCACGCCATGCTTGAGTGGCCAAAGCGTGACGCTTTTGCCCCGGCTCTCCGAAAGATTGGTGGAATTGCTGTTCCAGCGATCGCGACCAATCTCGCCACTCCTACGGGGGCCTTGTTCGTTACTCATGCGATGGCGCAGTTCGGCCTGAATGCCGTCTCCGGTCAGGCCACCATCGACAGAATTGTTCCTGTTGCCTTCGCCCTTGTCTTTGCACTGACAGGATCTGTGGGGCCAATCATGGCACAAAACCTTGGCGCAAGACAATTTGACCGCGTCCGGGAAGCCCTAATGGCAGCCCTTAAACTCACCGCCCTGTGCGTCGGAACGACCTGGTTCGTTCTTGCCGCCGGGCACAATATCATCCTGCATATGTTCAACGTGCAGGGCATTGGCGCGGAAATTGTTCGGTTGTTCTGTTGTTGGTTGGTGCTCAGCTATATGTTCGTTGGGCTGCTCTTCGTTGCGAATACAGCCTTCAATAATCTTGGCCATCCCTTTTACTCGACAGGCTTCAACTGGGGACGGGCAACCCTTGGCACCATCCCTTTCGTATGGCTGGGTTCAGGCTATGGCCCTATAGGCATTCTGATAGGACAATCTCTGGGCGTCGTGATTTTTGGAACGCTGGCTGTTTTGACCGCCTTCCACGTTATTGGACGCCTGGGGCATCATCAGACGCATTGAGATGCGGAAGCGCTCAGGCCTCCGCATCCATACGTTTCTCAGGGCGCCGGGTTGGAGTGCACCTGATGGATCTCATTGATCTTCGCCTCAAGCTCCAGCGTGATCTCAAGATCAACAGAACCAAGAATGGTCTTCAACTGCTCTGTACTGGTCGCACCAATAATATTGGACGTCACAAACGGACGTGATGTTACAAAAGCAACGGCTAGCTGGACAGGATCCAGTCCTTCTGCCTGCGCCAGTGCATGGTAGGCCTCGATTGCGACATCCACCCCAGGCTTCTCGTAGCGCTGGCCACGATTGAACAGCGTCGTGCGTGCTCCAGCCGGCCGAGCCCCGTTGAGGTATTTCCCGGTCAGATACCCCTGAGCCAGTGGAGAGTAAGCTAGAAGTCCCACATTTTCCCGCAGGCACATTTCTGCAAGACCGATCTCGAAGGTGCGATTGATCAGATTGTAGGCATTCTGAATGGACGCAACCCGCGGAAGCCCGGTTTTCGAAGCTGCTAGAAACTGCGACACACCCCAAGCCGTCTCATTGGACAGCCCAACGTGCCGGATTTTACCCTCTGCAACCAGATCTGCCAGAGCACCAAGGGTCTCCTCAACAGGCACTTCATCAGCATCTGGCAGGTCACGGAATGTCGTCCCGCCTTCCCCGAACAGGCCTACTTTCCGGTCAGGCCAGTGAAGCTGGTAAAGATCCAGATAGTCTGTTCCCAGCCGACGCAAAGAGCCTTCAATGGCATAACGGATTTGTGTCGGCGTTAGCCGCGCTTCTTCCCCACCAGGCCGGAACCAAGGCGAAGAGCTGCGCCCGACAATCTTACTGGCAAGAACAATTTTGTCTCGTCCCCCGCGCGCTTTCAGCCAGCTTCCAACAATGGTTTCAGTCGCACCATAGGTCTCGGCGCGCGGCGGAATAGAATACAGTTCGGCGGTATCGATAAAATTGATACCGCTCTCAAGCGCCATATCGAGTTGGGCATGACCTTCAGCTTCAGTGTTCTGCTGTCCAAAGGTCATCGTCCCAAGGCAGATTTCACTGACTTTAATGCCAGTGCGTCCAAGTTCACGCTGTTTCATGTAGGAGCCTGATAAAAATATACAGAAGGATGAAGTGTGATGTTTAGCACAGCCAGACCAGTGACTCACTCTTGAGAAATTCTTGATTACCGTAACAAGAGCTCTTCATCTGATCGTGCTATTTCTGTTCGAAAACCTTTTGGTAAAAATTCAGCTCTCTTACCAAAGCGTCTTCAACAGCATTTCGGTCTCGAAACCCATGCCCTTCCTCTGGATAAACATGCAATTCTGACTGTTCGAGTTTTGTACTCATTGCCTCAGCCTGTGACAGAGGCACGACCTTATCTGCCCCTCCATGCAGGAACAGGACTGGAACATTGATTTTGGCAGCATGCGTTATGGGAGAACGTTCGAGGTACACAGCCTCGTCTTCTGGATAGCGCCCAATCAGACCATCCAGATACCGAGCTTCAAACTTATGCGTTTCTTCAGCCAGCGCCCGAAGATCCGTCACGCCGTAAAGCGACGCCCCGGCAGCGAACAGGTCTGAATGAGCCAGCGCAGCCAGAACAGTCAGGCCACCAGCACTACTGCCCCGGATGACACATCTGTCGGGATCCACCAGCTTACGCTCAATCACCGCCCGCACACCAGCCAGACAGTCTTCCACGTCCGCAATGCCCCATTGCAAATCCAGAGCCTGCCGATATTGACGCCCGAACCCTGTTGAGCCTCGGTAATTCACATCAAGAACCGCAAAACCGCGCGATGTCCACCATTGAACCTTAAAAGCAAAAGCCGGATTGGCCCGCCCTGTCGGGCCGCCATGAGCCATTACGATCAACGGAGGTTTTTCGCCTTCCGCAAGACTGAACGAACTACTCGCCGGTGGATAGAAAAGAGCGTGAGCTTCCTTACCGTCTGACGTCGGGAAGGAAAGTGGCTCAGGTTTGGAGAGATCGTTCTGCGTCACGCCGTCGGGAAAAGAAATGCTTGAACGAAAATATTCACAAGCACCGCTCATATCGCCAACGGCAAGAGCGGGAGCGGCATCTTCCGCAGCATTGATCCAGGCGAAATCACCATTCGTCAGTGGCTCCGGGACATTAACCGGAGATTCCATCGAAACATCGTGCCACTGGCCTTCTGAGAAATGCAGAACACAATTCCGGCCCTGACGAATCCCCAGTGCCAGGAGCTCTCCATGTGCGAGCGGCAAAAGCGTTCTCTGGCCAAAGACCCAATGTGGAAGACCGATTTCTGCATCTACCGGAGGAAGAAAATAGCCCGTCCAACTGTCCCCATCACGAATAAACCGGAGAGGCGACCAGCGTCCATAGGCATCGGATGTTGCATAAAGTGTTCCATCCTCCGCCCATCTTGGTTCGATAATGCTGCATTTCTCGTCTCCACTCAGATCCGTCGTCGGGCCTAACGTCAAACTGCTTCGATCCAGAGACGCCACATTTAGCGTTGTCACCGTCCAGGGCATTTCCGGATTCTGCCATGAAAACCATGCCAGAAAAGCACCGTCAGGAGAGGGACGCGGTGCAGCATAGAAGTCTGCTCCTTCTGCAAGCGCCCTCTCCGTTCCCGTCAGATCAACATAGACGAGCGTGGCGACTGGTATTCCGATGCCATGCGTCTCCCGAACACAGAAAACGCCGTTTTCCCCCCGATCCCATGTCAGATCGGCATAACGTCGTTCTGGCACGCATTGCCCATCAAGCACCCGCAAACAGCCCGCTCCATTACTGACCCAAAGGCCACCAGTTTTCCGATCACTAAAGACCACTTCGGGTTTGCCGTCGTTCAGCCGAACATCCCACGCACCACCGCCATATTCATGAACACGGGTGCCAACACTCCGCTCAGAAGGCGTCAGGTCCACCAGAGTGCCATCAGGTCTGCGACCCACAATGACCGATCGTCCCTGTTCTTCAGGCCGCGTCTCCAGCCAGAAAATCCAGTCCCCCGCAGTTTTCAGTTCAGTGAAAGAGAGCGTCCGTCCGGCAACAAGATCCGGACCGACCCAGGAAGGCCAGTTTCCAGCAGTGAAGGAGTGGCAAAGCTCAGTCATTTTTCATCCTGTGTCTGATGTCCTAGTATCGTAACCGGCGGCTTTGTCTTCCGCCATCTTCTCTACGGGATCACGACACTGTTTCACCTCACGCAATTTCTCGATCATCTGCTCCAGCAATATGGTTATGGCGTCATTGGCGTGACGGTCATGCTGGAAAGCATGGGTTTGCCGCTTCCCGCAGAGAGCATCATCATCGCAGCCTCCCTGTATGCTGGCAGCACGCACCACCTTCATATCGAGTGGATCGCATTGGCTGCGGTCACTGGTGCCATCATGGGGGATAATTTCGGATATCTGCTGGGTCACCATTTTGGCTACAGCATCCTGAAAAAGCACGGCAAAAAAGTCGGACTGACGGAAGAGCGTCTCATGCTGGGACGATATCTTTTCCGCAAGCATGGCGGCATTGTTGTTTTCCTCGGACGTTTCGTTGCGATCCTAAGGGTTTTCGTTGCCCTTCTGGCCGGAGCAAACCGAATGCCCTGGCATTCGTTTCTCTTTTTCAATGCCTTGGGTGGACTGTTCTGGGCTGGCGGCTATGCCTTCATCACTTACGAGTTGGGAAAGCAGATTGAAAAGATCACCGGACCGGTTGGCATCGGCCTCGCGGCCATCGGAGTCTGCTGCCTGATTGGAGCGTTTCTCTTTCTCAAAAAGAACGAAAAACGCCTGACGGATGAAGCCATGAAGCAGGCTGAAGAAGAGGAAAAGCATTCACATTCGAATGCGAAAGACAAAGGAAACCACGGATGACACGCTCCCCTCACGCGGCCTGGTCCCTCGACACACTGGAACGTCTGGATGGCCGGACCGCTCTCATTACCGGCTCAACAGGGGGGCTTGGATTTGAAGTGGCCTGTGGTCTGGCACAACGGGGAGCCTTCATTATTCTGAGTGGACGCAACCTTGAGAAAGGTCGTGCTGCTCTGAACCGTTTGTATGAGCGAGTGCCCAGCGTTCAGGGACGCTTCGAAGTTCTGGACCTTGCTTCCCTTGCTTCGGTCGCCAAATTCACAACAGCTTTACGAGACAGGGGTCAACCGATCCACCTGCTGGCCAACAATGCAGGTATTATGGCCCCCGCATCCCGACTGACAACAAAAGACGGGTTCGAACTGCAATTTGGCACAAACCATCTTGGTCATTTCGCTTTAACAGGCCGGTTATTGCCCCTGTTGGCTGCTGGCAATGCTACTGTCATGACCGTAGCCTCCCTCGCCGCCCTCAAGGGAGAACTACCATTTGGGGATCTGAACGCACGCCACCAATACAGCCCCATGGCGCGCTACAGACAAAGCAAATTATCCAACCTTCTCTTCGCTGCTGAACTGAACCGCCGGGCTCATAAGGCTCCATGGCCTATTCACTCACGGGCAGCCCATCCGGGCTGGGCCGCCAGCAATATCGTTGCCAATAATGGTGCACTGGATACAGCAGGCAACCCAATCAGCCGTTGGGGACGTCGCATTGCCCGCAGTTTCGCGGGACCAGTATTTCACGCTCTAGGACAGACGGTAGAGGAGGGAGCCTGGCCGCTCCTTTATGCTCTGGCGTCTCCAGAAGCGCGGGATGGGGAATATTATGGTCCGCAGGGAAAAGCTGAACGCACAGGTGTGCCAGGAGAGGCAATCTGGCCAGAGCTGGCTAAGGATCATCACCTGGCTGCACGGCTCTGGTCAGTGTCCGAAGAAATGACAGGTGTCAAATATGGTCTCCTGTGAGACCATATTCTGGTGTTCAGTCTCCGTAACCATTCGGATGGGCTTCACGCCACCGGAAGGCAGTCTCAACGATCTGGTCCAGCGTTCCAAATTTCGGCTTCCACCCGGTCTCTTTCTGAAGTGTCGTTGAATCAGCAACTAAAATTGCAGGATCGCCCTGTCTGCGTGGAGCAGCTTCCCAAGGGACTTTTCTACCACTGACCCGTTCAACGCTCTGAATGATTTCAAGGTTGGAATACCCGCGGCCATTGCCGATATTGTAAGCAACGCTTCGGGTTTCAATTTGCTCAAGGGCACGGATATGAGCGTCTGCCAGATCCGTTACATGAACATAATCCCGCACGCAGGACCCGTCTGGGGTGGGGTAGTCTGTTCCAAACAGCTGAAGGGAAGGACGACGTCCAAGAGAAGCATCGATTGTCAGAGGAATAAGATGCGTCTCAGGACGATGATCTTCGCCTGCTCGACCTTCTGCATCTGCTCCGGCAGCATTGAAGTAACGAAGGCTAGCACTTCGTAAACCATAAATAGAATCAGCCCAGTGCAGAACACGCTCAATCAGAAATTTGCTTTCTCCATAGGGAGACCCAGGAGCGATCAGAGCAACTTCCGAGATCGGCTCCGAGCGTTCCGGCCCACCAAATAAAGCTGCTGTAGATGAGAAAACGAGTTTTTTGACGCCCGTCTCAGCACATGCCTGAATCAGATTCAGTGCTGTTAAATAATTCTGACGAAGATAATAAAACGGTGTCCTTATGCTTTCTCCTACCAGGGAAAGAGCTGCAAAATGTAAAACACCGTCCCACTTGCCCTGCGCAACTACCGAATGGGTAGCTTCATAATCTATTAAATCAATCTGATGAAACAAGACATTCTCTGGAACGGCTTCCCGGTGCCCAGTGCTAAGATTATCAAGGACAACAACCTCGTGCCCGGCATCGAGAAGTGCCAGAACGACATGACTGCCAACAAATCCCGCACCACCGGTAACAAGATAACGCATAAGTGAAGCTACCCTCTTCCTGTTCCCTGAATTCAGTTAATATATTCGCCACCCTCGAGCTTTCTTGTCCACTCCACATCCCAGCCCGGACCTATTTCTTCTCTCCACTCAAACCTTTTAATTTTAAATAGGAATGAGAAAAACTCCAAAAAATAATCCTGTATTTTTATATGATAGTATATTCAGCACAATTATCCACAATATTTCTTATAATAGGACTAGATTATACTAATTTAGTCCTATCCCGATATTCAAATGAACGTCCAAAGCAATCCTGGCACACGATATGAAATCTCTTCTCTGACAGAAATGGGAACAGAGGCGAGAACCCGAAGAAACTCTTCTGCGGTTGGGGCAACTGCCGCACTTACAAGCCATACAAGAATATCGTGAGACGTCGTCTCTTTGCCAGGAACAAAAGGAAGCGGAGCACGATTGGCAGCGTAGGAAATCTTCTCCGCAGGAAGAAGGCTAAATTTCTCCCATTCACTGACTTCACGGCGTTCTGCCGCGACCTGTTCGATACCCTGCGGCAGATCTCCGTTAGGATTAGGTATAAAGACCAGATGCAAGCCGGTGACGGGATTATAGGCAGCGTATTTATTTTCTCCGACAGGGCGGAGATTATAAACCAGTTCGCTTGCAAGACGGTCATCTCGCTGCATGTGCATAAGACGATGGGTTCCTGGTTGCCCATCTTCTTCATAGAAGAACGTCAAAACATTTGGCGTATCATTATGAACCGCTGCATATACTGGAACCAGATGGCTCTGTTCAGCAATATCGGCAGTCGTATGCATGATTCGATTTTCATTCGGAAGCAGGTAGAGGCTGGTGTCAAAAGCCGACTTCACCTGAAAGACAGTCGCCCTTCCATCTCCACGAGGTGCAAACATGTTTTCACCCTCAACCTTGTACCAGGTATCTCGTAGTGTTGAGATGGCACGGTCAAGCATGACACGGTAAATATCTCGCAAAATACGGTGAGTTTGAGGGATGAAACGCAATGGCTCGTGATCCGCCAGTTCATTGCGATTAAAATGATCCCAGTACACCGTGGAATCACCAACATCCGCGTTCAGACGTCTTTTAATCCGCTGGATGTAGTGTTCCATGCTGCGGCAGATATAATGCATGACAAAGGCATCATTCCAGTCGATGTCCTGATTTGCATCCTGTCCATTGACCAAACGACCGTCAGGCCTGACGTAACGATCTACCGGAATGTCATACCAATGAGGGTTATGGTAATGATCACCCAGTTTTTCGGGACGTACAAAGCTCTTGATCAGGCGATTATCGCCAAGTTCTGACGTAGAGTGCTGAACAAACGCTTCAACTGTTGTAATTTTAGGTCTTACGACGCGGTCAGAACTTCCTTGAATACGCCATGACAGAGCAACCGCATCAGCATGATCAAATTTTGAAAAGAATTCAGGCAAGCTATCTTGATGCTTCAGGTAGACATATTCATCGCCATCGAGAAACCCTATCCAGTCGTAATGACCTTTGGCCATCTCGGCCGCAGCCATGAAACTTTTGCGCTGCCTTTGATAAAAATCAGGCTCCTCAATAGGATCTGTCCGCATGGCTCTTACGTCGCAGACAGCCGCAGCAGACTGGATGATATCCCAGGTTCCATCGGAAGAATGATCATCAAAAATGAAAAACGTTTTGACGCCAAGTGCTCTATGCCAGGCAATCCATCCCGCAATGTCAGAAAACTCATTTTTGACAAAGAGCGCTATTGCTACGGTTGGAAAAGCCGTCATCTGCCTAGATCCACTTCAAAATGACCAACACGGTAAGTCTGTTTACGTTAACACCTAAGTGAGAAAAACCATATCACTCCGGTCGCATTAACCAAAATGAGGCTTCAAAAGCAGAGTTTCTCTATCTTTTTTCTGAAAGAAAAACATCCATTCAATCATGGCCTGACAACAATCATGATAACAATAATAACCATAAGAATAGTTGGGATCTCATTCGCTGTTCTATAATACTTTTCTGAATGGTTATTCTGATCTTGAAGAAATAATTTTCTCCATCGACTGCATGCGCCATGAAATCCCATTAAAGCAACCACGCAAACCAGTTTCGTCCACCACCAAACGCTGTGCCAGTCTACCAAACCCGGAACTGAGGCCATAAGGCCACCAACAACAACTGTGACGATCATCGCCGGTGTCATGATCTGCCGAAGTAACTTGCGTTCCATAATCTTGAAACGCTCACTTTCAGAGGTACCCGGAACTGTTTGTGTATGGTACACAAACAACCGAGGCAGGTAGAATGTTCCTGCCATCCACGCCGTAAACGCCATGATATGCAGGGAGAGAAACCAGTTCAGGTGCGTGGCAAGGAAATCTGTCATGCCTGTTTCTGGCTTTCAAGCACATCACGAAGCAGTGGTACCAACTGAGACAGGTGGGTAATTTTCACAAAACCTGGTGCAGGCCAGAACGAAGGGAGCGGCAGATCTTCTGAACGAAGTAATACACAGCTCATTCCAGCCTGGCGAGCAGCTTCTGCGCCTGTATCGCTGTCTTCAATCACAACACAGTTTTCTGGCAGAACACCTTCGCTCCTTGCCGCGTACAGATAAACTTCCGGAGACGGTTTCGGCGCATTCATGTCATTCGCTGAATGTACGCGGTTTTCCGGGAAAAAATGTCCCATTCCAGCACGCTCAAACTTGACTTCCATCTCTGCGACAGAAGAATTTGAACCCACACGAAACGGCATTCCCAAAGACCGTATTCCCTGCATCATTTCAGGCGCCCCATCTACAGGTTCAGCCATTTTTTTCATAATGCGTACAAGATTATCACGCATTTTGAATGCCGTATTTTTTGGAAGAATACGGCCTAATTCGCCTTCCAGTTCTTCTACAATCTGGGGCAGGGCTTTGCCCGCAAAACGGTCATGAGCGACCTCATCCGAAATATCCAGACCAAGGGAACGAGCAAATTCTGCCGTTGCTTGACAAGACGCCCGCTCGCTGTCCACGAGCACGCCGTCGCAGTCAAAGATCACCAGTTTTAACTGGCCTTCTCCGTCAAGAGCCGTCGTCATACCGCCCTCACTGCGTCAACAAGAGCACCAACATTTTCAGGTGGCGTATGCTGCATGACACCGTGTCCAAGGTTGAACACGTGAGGTCGACCTTTCAGGGAATCCCGAATGGCCTTAGCTTCCCGTATCATAGCTTCTCCGCCAGAAAAAAGCGCCATAGGATCCAGATTACCCTGTAGGGTAATGTCCGGTACCAGCTCTGCGATCTGGGCAGGGTCTGCCACTGTATCCAGGGCCAGTGTGTTCACGCCAGTCTGCGCTGCATAGTCCCGCACCATGATTCCCCCCAGACGCGGGAAACCGATAATCGGCGTCCCGGGATGGATCTCCCGGATATGACGCACAATCTGACGAGTCGGTTCGATAACGTAGCGCCGGAATGCTGCAGGCGGCAGAATGCCAGCCCAGGAATCAAACAGCATGACGGCTTCTGCACCCGCTTCAATCTGACCACACAGCATCTCTGCAGTACTGACCGTGAGAGTTTCGATCAAGCGGTCGAAAAGTGCCGGTTCGGTCTGCATCATCTGTCGGGTTGCTGCAAAATCGCGTGATCCACCGCCCTCAACCATGTAGCACGCCACAGTGAAAGGACTGCCTGCAAACCCTAGCAAAGTCGTAACGTCGGGAAGAGATTTGCTCAGACGGGAAAGAGTTTCCCGCACAGGAGCTGTGGCTTCCATTACACGTTTCGGGTCCAGCCTTTCCAGATCTGCAGCAGATCGGACCGCACCCAGAACCGGGCCACGACCATCAATGAATTCGAGCGACTGGCCCATGGCCCAAGGCAGGATCAGAATATCTGAAAACAAGATGGCTCCGTCCATGCCATAACGGCGAATGGGTTGAAGCGTCAGTTCTTCGGCCATGTCTGGTGTCATGCAGCGGGTTAGAAAATCAGCCTTGTCCCGCATGGCCCGAAATTCGGGAAGGTAACGGCCAGCCTGACGCATGAGCCAGATTGGCGGGGGCCAGACAGCTTCACCCTTGAGCGCTCTGAGAAGCGGTTTGGATGAGGGGGAGAGGGGTGCGTTTTCCGAATTCATGCCGCTCACTAACCATGAAAGAAAAAAGAAAGAAATCCTGGAGGATAAGATGATCCCTGTGGAAACTGGGGTACCCGGCTTTCTGAAAATGTACCCCGTCTTACTCACACTGTGTACAACTCCGAAAACCGCAGCGATGCAAGGGGCTCAGGATTCTATCCCGTTTTACTCACAGACCCTCTGTGTACAACCCCCAGTTTCGAGAGGTGTACCCAACAATCCACGGTACTCGGTACCTCATTCGGGGACTCCGAGTACTGTCCCCATGTACCCCAGTACTGACACAATCTTTTCACCGGGTCATACGCAGTACTCGCACAGACACATGCCGTCGATAGTTTGGAGTCGCATCTTATGACCACACTAAGTACTTCATTGATTCTCGCGAGCGGATCTTTGGCTCGACGAGTACTTCTGGAAGAAAGCGGTCTGACACTTCATCTTCGGCCCGTGGACGTGGATGAAGAAGATTTGCGAGCGACCTGTGAAGCAGAAGGCAAGTCTCTTGGTCAGACCGCAATGACTCTGGCAGAAGCGAAGGCATTGAAAGCTGCAGAAGCAGGGGCGGAGACAGATCTGATCATTGCGGCAGACCAGATCCTTGATCTGGATGGGACAGTATTTGCCAAGCCCAAGACACTGGAAGAGGCGAAACACCATTTAAGGACACTGAGAGGCCGGACACATCGCCTCCAGACGGCTGTGGTGCTTTATCAAGGTAATCAGAAAATTTGGGAGAATCTGGCTGTTCCAGAACTAACCATGCGAGAGTTCTCCGATACTTTTCTGGAAACCTATCTCAAACGGGAAGGGGAGGCCCTTCTGGGCTGTGTCGGGGCTTACAGGCTTGAAGGACCGGGCGTTCAGTTGTTTTCACGCATTATAGGAGACCATGATGCTGTTCTCGGGTTGCAGCGTCTCCCTCTTTTGCAGGCTCTAAGAACGCAGAATGTACTTCTGACTTAAAAAGTGCTTTTTTGGCTTGTCAGCGGAAAAGCATCCTTATATACCGCCCACACACGGCTTCGCCCCAACGAGGCCGTATATGAAACAGTGGGGCCATAGCTCAGTTGGGAGAGCGCTTGAATGGCATTCAAGAGGTCGTCGGTTCGATCCCGATTGGCTCCACCAGTTTCCCTAGGATTTTCCACAAAAATTATGCAGTCAGCCATAGTATGATTACGGCTGGGCATAGGTCAGCCGGGTGGCTTGACCAGATCAGCAATCATGCCCCCTGTTGCCAGTAACGCATCCTGAGGAGCTAGTTTCAGGAGGAGGCCACGATCTCCACCGTTTATAACAACGGGCGGTCCGTCCATGGCGCTTTGCTCGAAAGCTGTTGGTACGACGCTGCGCTGACCGAACGGACTGACACCTCCGATCCTGTAACCTGTTCTCTGCTCGGCATCCGGACGCGAAAGCATCTTGGCCTTTCTTCCACCAAAAGCCGTCGCTACGCGCGCAAAATCCAGTTCCCGATCTGCGGGAAGAACAACGCAGGCGGGGCGCCCGTCGATCTGCACCATCAGGGTTTTCAGCACATGATCAGGTGCCAAGCCCAGCGCAGTGGCAGCAGCCACCCCCAGCTTTCCGGCAGACGGGTCGTAATCATAGATGCGGCGTTGATAGGTAATCCCCAGAGCATCCAGGGTTAATGTGGCTGAAGTGTCCTGTTCACTCATCAGTAAAGTCTCGTTCTTTGACATTTTCTTGAAGGATGACACCTCGGGTGAGGGGATGCTAGGGTCGCGACTTCTGCAAAAGAAAGAACAGGATGTTATGGCTGCTGCTATTCTGGCCTGCATGCTGGCATCTGCCATGCATTACCGTCTTCCGCCTCGTGTGCTGCCCGCTATCCAGCGGGTTGAAGGCGGTGTGATGGGGAAAGTCAGCCAGAATACAGATGGATCTGTCGATATTGGCCTCATGCAGATCAATTCACGATGGATCCTGCCCATTGCTTCCATGACACATCAGACGCCAGCACAGGTTGCAGCAAAGCTGGCTCTCGAACCGTGTTTTAATGTCGCAGCAGCGGCCATGATTTTGAGAACAGCTCTGGATAACGAGCATGGTAATCTGCTGCGCGCAATCGGGGATTATCACTCCCGAACCCTTCCTCTGAACATGGTGTATCAGCGCAAGGTTATTGCTGCCGCCACCGAACTTTATGTCAGACAGCCTTCCCGAGGATAGCCAGAAGGAAGATGTTATCTTATAACGTCCGTCCTTCTGGCTCCGTCGGGGAAACTCATGCATCGTTTCCGAACCCTGTGTCTGGTCGGTTCGCTGCTGACTGCATCTGTTGCTTCTGCCGCAACCATGCCTGTGGTCTGTGTTGAATCTGTCTGGTGTAATATTGCGGCCCAGATTGGTGGGCCGGAAATTACTACTCAGGCTTTGATTTCGACACCTGGCATTGACCCTCACGAATTGACACCAACTCCGTCAATGGCTCGCCAGACAGCACGCGCCGCTCTGGTTATCCTGAATGGCGCAACATACGATGACTGGGCCCTTCCGTTCGTCTCGTCTTCTGCTCCTCGCATCATTGCGGCGCAGGAAGCGGGCTGGAACGTGGGCGATAATCCGCATCTGTTCCTCAATCCTGGGGCTGTTCGCAAGGTTGCGAAGGCCATGGCGCGTGCTCTTATTCAGCAAGGACTGGATCATGAGGCCGTTCAGCGACGTCTGAATGTTTTTCTGAAACAGATTGATGATCTGGAAGTGCATAGTGACCAGTTGCGCAAAAACTACGAGGGAACAGCTATTGCTGCGATGGAGCCTGTCGGAGCTGACCTGATCCAGAGTATGGGGTTACATATCGTAGATACAGGTTTTGCGCTGGCTGTCATGCATCACGCTGAAGCTACGCCTCAGGATGTTGCCGTGCTTGAGACTGCGTTGGATGAGAAGGCCGTCAAGCTGCTGATTGTGAATCCTGCTGTAAGGTCGCCTCAAATTGACCGAATGGTGGAGAAGGCCCGAGCGCGTGGTATGCCGATTGCCTTGATTGGGGAAACACTGCCTCCAGGACTGTCATGGCAGGAGTGGGTGTCTTCAATTATTGAGTCCGTTCAGAAGGCCCTTGATGGCGCATCCAGATAACCTTTTCCTTGATAGAGTCACACTCTGTGCAGGTCCCAAAACCATTCTGGACCACGTCACGCTGACAATTCCTCTAACAGGCGTGACGCTTCTGGCAGGTCGGAATGGATCGGGGAAATCGACTTTTCTAAAAGCATGTCTGGGCCTTGTTCGCCTGCAGAGTGGCGTCCTTCTCCTCAAGGGGAAGCCACCTGAAATGGCACGCAAACAGATTGGCTACATGCCTCAGGGTTTGAATGATGCTGCTTTGATGATTCCGGCGATCAGTCATGTTATGGCAGCGATGAAAGGGGCGCACTGGGGTATCCCCTTGCCGTCTTGTGCCCGGCGTGAGAATGCTGAGCGCTTGCTGAATCTGACGGGAGCGGGGTCTTTTGCGCGGCGGCCGCTGGGCCTTCTGTCGGGGGGAGAGCGCCAGCGGGTCGGTCTTGCACAGGCTCTGACAGACAACCCGAAGACACTGCTTCTGGATGAACCTCTGGCGGCATTGGATCATGAAGCGCAGCATCAGATTGTATCTCTTCTGGATGTTCTGACACGGGAGCTCGGAATTTCCATTCTCATGACGTCTCATGAGACGGAAGCTCTGGATGGGAAAGTGTCGCGTATTCTGAAGCTGGAAAATGGCAGTCTGCATGTTTGAGTTTGAATTCATGCGACATGCGTTTCTGGGATGCACGATTGTTTCTGTATTGGCCGGAACCGTGGGATGGTTTCTGATTCTGAGGCGTCAGGCTTTTGCAGCCCACGCTCTGTCTCACATTGGCTTCAGTGGAGCAGCTGGGGCGGTCTGGCTGGGCGTTTCACCTCTTTATGGCATGATTGCTTTCAGTCTGCTCGCCGGTCTTGCGATGGGGAGTGAAGCAAAAGGCGTTGTTCTATCGCCCCACCGGGACAGCATGATTGGCCTCGTTCTTGCTGCCAGTCTTGGTCTGGGCACATGGTTTCTGCACGAAGCGAACGGCGCTTCCAGCATGGCAACAACGCTTCTGTTTGGAGATGTTCTTGGCATTGATATGCCCACGTTGCTGGCTCTAACGGGCGTTGCGGTATTGTGTTTGTCGGGACTGGTTTTTCTTGGCCGACCGCTTCTGTTTGCAAGTCTGATGCCGGATGTTGCTCAGGCCCGTGGAGTTCCTGTTCGCCTTACATCCCTCGGTTTTATGGCAATCGCGGCTCTAGCGTGTTCTGCCTGTGCGGAGGTTTCTGGCGCACTTTTGGCTTTCAGCCTGATGGTTGGCCCGGCGGCAACAGCGCTGAGGCTAGGTCTTGGACCTATTGCAGGCTTGGTAAGCGCCGTGGCTCTGGCTTTGTTTCTCTCTTGGGGAGGACTCGCTCTGTCATGGATGACAGACATACCCGTTCCGTTCTGGATCGGTCTTGGCGCCGCCGCCTGTTATGGAATGGCCTGTCTGGTCAGACGTTAATGGGCTGTCATTGTCACAAGACGAAAATGGATCAACCCGATAAAGGCAATCAGGCAAATATGAAGAATAATGAGCGCCTTTAATGTAATGACGGGCACATCACGCGTCGTATCCAGAGTCTGAGTCGGCATTGTAAACCTCCACACGTTTCTGCTTATAGCCACTTTAAGACCACACTATGCGGAAAATGTGGTTTTTTACGAAAAAATAGTGCGAGCGCGAAAAACCTGACAGATTGCTCTATGTTAATATCGCTATGTCAAATGATACGAAAACATCTCGACCTGTTCGTGAACAGATAGACCTCTCCAAAATCGAGGTCTCACCGAATGCGAAACTGATCCTGATGCTGGCTGCCATGGTCGCCGCAATTTGCGGTGGTCTTTACGGCTACGATACGGGAATCATTTCTGGCACTCTCCCTCTTATCGGTGAAGACTTCCATCTGAATTCCACCATGAAGGAAAGCGTGGCCTCCGCTATTCTTCTGGGGGCAGTCTTTGGTGCTTTCGGAGCTGGTTCCCTTTCCGAGAAATTTGGTCGTCGGACAACAACCTGCATTGTCAGCGGGGTGTTTGTTCTTGGTGCGACAGCCTGCGCATTCTCTCCTGATGTCTGGAGCCTGATTGCGGCCCGTTTCGTGCTTGGCCTTGCTGTTGGTGGCTCTACACAGGTGGTTCCGATGTATATTTCGGAACTCGCACCTCAGGAGCGGCGCGGTAGTCTGGTAACGATGTTCAATGTTGCCATCGGTTTGGGCATTCTGCTTGCTAACATCATTGGTCTGACCCAGCGGACAAATTGGGGATGGCGCCCAATGGTGGGTATTGCCGCCATTCCTGCCGCCATCGTCTTCGTGTCCATGTTCTTTATGCCCAAAAGCCCTCGCTGGTCGGCCGAAAATGAGGGCATGAAGAACGCCATTCTCCATCTCAGTCGTATTCGGACGACTAAGCGCGCAGTCCGCAAAGAAGTGGAAGCGATCCGCGAGAACGCAACGGACATTGATCCTAAGAACCGCGGCTGGCGTGGCCTCTTCCAGCCTTGGGTGCGCCCGGCGCTGGTTGCTGCTCTTGGCGTCGCTTTCTTTACCCAGTGTGGCGGCCTGGAGATGATGATCTACTATGCTCCAACCTTCCTGAACGATGCTGGGTTTGGTGCGTCCTCCGCCCTATGGGCGTCCCTTGGCGTGGCAATTGTCTACTGCATAATGACTTTCCTGGGCTGTCTGTTTGTGGACAGGATCGGGCGCCGTCGTCTCATGCTGATTATGGGCCCAGGGGCTGCCCTGTCGCTGGTTGGTCTGGGCATCATGTTCATGAGCCATCCGGCTCCGGGGAGCGTTGGATCTTATCTGATCGTTGCTTTCCTTCTGCTGTTCATGATGTTCAACTCTGGTGGCATTCAGGTTTGCGGTTGGCTTCTTGGGGCGGAAATGTTCCCGCTTTCCATGCGTGGGCAGGCAACATCCCTGCACGCAGCGACGCTGTGGGGGGCAGATCTGCTTGTGACTAGTACGGCACTGACAATGGCCGAAGGAATTGGCCTGACATGGACGATGTGGTTCTACGCCCTGGTCAACTTGGCCTCTGTAATCTTTGTGTTCTTCTTTGTGCCGGAAACTTCTGGTGCATCCCTTGAAGACATCGAAGATGCCCTACTGGAAAACCGTTTCCGTCCGACACGGGAAAACAAGCGTATTGTGCCTGAAGAAGATGAAGAGGACGCTCGGTCCGCAGCATGATACGGTTCCTCCTTTCTTCAGGAGGAACCAATATGGACGTTATCGCAAAACGGGTTATTGCTGCGCGAAGTGGCAATAACCCGTTTGTTATTGGGCGTATGAAATCCGGTTGGCTGGTCCTTGGTGAAACGCAACCGCTTCCAGGGTATTGCCAGTTACTGGCAGATCCCATTGTTTCATCCCTGAACGATTTACAGGGAGAGGCGAGGGCGCAATATCTTTTGGACATGGCTGCTGCCGGAGATGCCCTGCTTGCTGTAACAGGTGCGTCCCGGATCAATTACGAAACATGGTGCAATCTTGCGCCGTCGCTTCATACGCATATCGTGCCTCGCTATGTAAGTGAGGAGGAAGACAAGCGGATCAAAGCTGCCAGTATTGCCTATGATTACGCTGCAGCCAGACCCTTCAGCCTGGAGCAGGATAAAGCCTTTATGGACGCCATGAGGCAAGAACTTGGCTTGAAGGCTTAGTGACAGCGCGTTGCTAGAAGATACCAGAGGCGAAACACAGCCGTTTCACAGAAGGTCTGGCGTTGAAGCTCTGGTCGTTTCCAGATGAGTTTGAAGCGTGCTTTTAGTGTCCTGGCCTGAGACAGATCTTCAAGAAGATCCTTGGCCTCCGATGTCAGCATGTCCGGATAGCTGAGAAGGCGTTGCACGTTCGATTCAAACGCAGTCATGAAAGCGCCCGGGCCGCGTTTGATGGCACAGAGGCCGCGTT
The DNA here is from genome assembly GCF_058107395.1 of Gluconobacter sp. ESL1110. Taxonomy (NCBI): domain Bacteria; kingdom Pseudomonadati; phylum Pseudomonadota; class Alphaproteobacteria; order Acetobacterales; family Acetobacteraceae; genus Gluconobacter; species Gluconobacter sp. ESL1110. Next base: position 513,440 of record NZ_JBYLUK010000007.1, on the reverse strand, counting down.
TGAACTTGGAATGTTTTGCGCCGACCGTATTGCGCGAATGCTGGCGGTAATAACTTACACAGCGGTTATCAAAAAAAATCTCGCCGCCCGCCGCCATTGTCAGAAGATAGGCCCACCAGTCATGCAGGGTATGAGCAGGCGGAGTAGTGCCATGCATGAGGTGACAGGTAGCAGAGTTGATGACGGCCGTATGACCAGTTGCAATATTCTGGGTTAGGGCTGAGGCGAAGCAGGGACTCCGGTGTAGTCTTTCGGACTTGCGAAAAACATTCAGCTTACTATCTGTCAGATATTGGCGTGCACAATAGATCGCCGGGATATCTGAGGGCTGAGACCGAAGCCAGTCTACAGCCCATTCTAGTTTTTTGGGGTGCCAGACGTCGTCTTGGTCAGCAAAAGCGACAAATGGCGTTTCCGGGATCGATTCCAGCAGATGAAGGTAAGAGGCTCCGACCCCGCTGGCTTCCGGAAGAGATGTAATCTCGACGCACCGTCCATGGCCACGATGTGCTGCAAAAGAAAGCATGATGACGCGCGATGCATCTGTCGATCCATCATCTCGCCAGTAAAGAATCCAGTCCGTGTGCGATTGGGCCAGAATACTGTCGAGTTGTGCGTTGAGATAGGTTTCGCCGTTATAAAGCGATAGGAGAATGGCAACGCGCGTTGTTCTGACAGCACTTTGACTTGCTCCTCCCCGGATCATCTGCGGGTTCCAGCGGCGGTTGCCGGATTGAGGAGAAGACATGACATCCTTATCAGAACGGTAAAGACTGTGTGGAGCAGGCCATTCCGTCAGGAATGGCCCATAAAACTTACGAAGCCGTAAAGAGACGATGCACCGTACGGGCTACACTCTCACGCCATTCAGGCATTTTAACGCCAAAAATGCGGTGAAGTTTTGAACAATCCAGACGGGAATCCTGCGGACGCTTGGCCGGAGTGGGCCAGTCTTCTGTCCGGATGGCTGTAACCGTTGGCATGGCCTGACCATGCTTTTCGGCTTCTTCCAGCGCTGCGACTGCCAAACCATGCCAGGTCGTTTCGCCGGTTCCGCTGGCGTGATAGATGCCAGCATATTCCGGTTTCCAGCCGTCTTTTTCCACGAGAGCCAGAATGGCCAGAATGGCTTCAGCCAGATCGTCGGAACTGGTTGGGTTGCCGCTCTGATCTCCCACGACCTTCAGTGCTGGATTCTTGGCTCCTGCATTGATCATGGTCTTGATGAAGTTTTTGCCATGGGCCGAATAGACCCAAGACGTTCTAAGAACGATGCTCTTTGGATTGGCTGCGAGAACAGCTTGCTCTCCGTCAGCCTTGGTGCTGCCATAGACCGTCTCAGGATTGGTCGGATCTTCTTCAGTGTAAGGCGCACCCTTGTCACCGGAAAACACATAATCCGTAGAGACATGCACAAAAGGGATGCCAGCCTTGGCACAGGCTTCAGCAAGCGCCTTTGGGCCAGAACAGTTGGCGCGTTCTGCACCGTCTTTTTCTGTTTCGGCCAAATCGACAGCCGTCCAGGCTGCCGCATTTACAACAGCAGCCGGATGATACTTCTCAATCGCAGCGGCGATTGTTTCCGGCTTGTCAAAATCGAACTCAGGGCGGCCGACACGAATGATGCGGTCACCGCCCAAAGTAGCGAGAGATGTCGCAAGCTGGCCATTGCCGCCCGTGACGAGGATGAAACCTGTGCTGGACATGACGTTACTCACTTTTCGTAATGGAACCAGCCTTTCGCTTCGGAGAAGTGCGGTGCGATCTTGTCCTTGTCAGACAGAACCGCTTCTTCTTCGGAAACAGGCCAGTCAATGTTCAGTTCCGGAGAGTTCCAGATCACCGCGCGCTCGGAAACTTTGCTGTAAAGAGACGTGCACTTGTACTGCACTTCGGTGTTCTCTTCGAGCGTCACGAAACCATGCAGGAAGCCGGGCGGAACCCAGAGCTGGGACCAGTTTTCAGCAGATAACTCAGCTGCAACCCATTTGCCATAGGTGGGGGAGCCCGTACGGGCATCGACTGCCACATCCCAGATGGCGCCGCGCGTCACGCGGACGAGTTTGCCTTGTTCGTAGGGAGCTAACTGGCAATGCAGACCACGGACAACGCCTTTTTCAACGGAAAGGCTCTGATTGTCCTGAACGAAAGGCAGGTTGATGCCAGCCTCTGTCATACGGTCAAAATTATAGGTTTCGGAAAAGAAGCCGCGATTATCGCTGAAGCGGGGAGGCGTAACGAGAATGACGTCTGGAATAGCGAGCCGTTCAACCTTCATGACGGTTTCCTTCAGAAAATAAACTCTGGAAATAAAGACAGACTGTGCCTTAACAGAAAAAACGCTGCCTGACCGGGTCAGGCAGCGCGGATAGTTCAGACGCCGTGGTCTGCCAGTTCAAGCAACAGGCGGCCTAGTTCAGTTTTACCCATTCGCTTTGCATGATCGCGAAGCTGGTCAGCGGTAATGAACTTGTTGCGGAAAGCAACCTCAGCAGGCGAACCAACCAGCATGCCCTGACGGGACTGAATGGTTTGTACGAAGCTGCCAGCCTGCATCAGGCTATCGGGCATGCCGGCATCGAGCCAAGCGCAACCACGGCTGAGGCGATCAACCTGCAACGTTCCTTCTTCAAGGTACATACGGTTGAGGTCGGTGATTTCCAGTTCGCCACGCGGGCTCGGCTTCACCTTTTTGGCAAAATCCACGACACGGTGGTCATAGAAATAAAGACCTGTGATGGCCCAGTTTGATTCAGGGTTTTCCGGCTTCTCAACGACTTCGAGTGCTTTGCCACTCTCATCGAATGAAACCACGCCGTAACGCTCGGGGTCACGAACCTGATACGCGAAGACCGTCGCACCTTCAGGACGGTTTGCGGCTGCACGTAGTAGCACACCTAGATGATCGGCGAAGATCAAGTTGTCGCCGAGCGCCAGAGCGCAGGGGGATTCGTCAAGCCAGTCTTCGGCAATCAGGAACGCCTGGGCCAGCCCGTCGGGGGAGGGCTGAATGCGGTATTCAAACGTCACGCCGAATTGGGAACCATCGCCCAGAAGACGCTGGAACTGAGGCATGTCATGGGGGGTTGTGATGATCATGATGTCCCGGATTCCCGCCAGCATCAGCGTGGAAAGGGGATAGTAGATCATCGGCTTGTCATAGACCGGCAGAAGCTGCTTGGAGGAAGCAAGCGTCATGGGATACAGGCGCGTGCCTGAACCGCCAGCCAGGATAATGCCCTTCATGGGCTTCGTGTCGATCGTGCTCATGCGCGTGTTCCCAGTCGCTGTCCCGTATATCGCTTGGAGCGGATACCTTCCCACCAGTCACGGTTGTCGAGATACCACTGAACCGTCTTGCGGATACCGGTTTCGAAGTCGTGCTTGGCTTTCCAGTCCAGCTCTTTTTCAGCATGGGACGGGTCGATCTCATAACGGAAGTCGTGGCCGGGGCGGTCCGTCACATAGCGGATCAGACGCTCACGCGGGCCTTCCGGATCTGGCAGGAGTTCATCCAGAACAGCGCAGATCTTCTTGACGACTTCTAGATTGGTGCGTGGCTGGCGCGCACCAATGGCGTAGGTTTCGCCTGGTTTGCCAATTTCAACAGCGCGGACCAGAGCTTCAGCATGGTCTTCGACGAAGAGCCAGTCACGGATATTCTCGCCCTTGCCGTAGACTGGCAGTTCGCGCCCTTCGATGGCATTGATGGTCACGAGCGGGATCAGCTTCTCCGGGAAGTGCCAGACGCCATAATTGTTCGTGGTATTGGTTACGAAGGTTGGCAAACCGTAAGTGTGATACCAGGCACGGACCAGATGGTCAGACGAGGCCTTGGATGCTGAATACGGGCTGCGCGGATCGTAAGGTGTTGTTTCTGTAAATGGCGGATCGTTTGGCTCAAGATGGCCAAAGACTTCATCCGTGGAGATGTGATGGAAGCGGAATGCAGCTTTCTCTTCGTTTCCGAGGCTGTTCCAGTATTTACGTGCGGCTTCGAGAAGGGAATAGGTGCCCACGACATTCGTCTGAATGAAGACGCCAGGTCCGTCGATCGAACGGTCCACATGGCTTTCAGCGGCCAGATGCATCACGGCATCCGGGCGATACTCTTCGAACAGACGCTGCATTTCAACGCCGTTTACAATGTTGGCGCGAGCGTGAGAGTAACGCGGATCGGAAGAGACTTTGGCAACTGTATCTTCAGAGGCTGCATAAGTCATGCAGTCAACGTTCAGCACGCTGTGTTCGGTGTTCTTGATGATATGACGCACCACGGCCGAACCAATGAAGCCGCAACCGCCTGTCAACAATATCCGCATTTCAACTCCTTAACATCACGGTAGGAGCATCAGCCCCGCCACAGGAAAGTACCTTACAGTGTTGTACAAGAGGCGCAAACAGAGCTGTCGGTAATACTAATGAAACTATTTCTACATTCATAAGGTCTCGCCCCCCAACGCTGAATGAGCTACCCAGACACTCCTGTGAGGCATGCAGGAGAACATAGGTATGCTGGCTGATATATTAACCCGCTCGCTCGTTGATGTGCTGGAACGCCCAGACCTCCGGGTTGTTGCAGCGGGTCTCATGCCAGAACTTGATATTTCCCTGCAGCAGCCTTTCCAACTGGGGGAAAATCTGAAGGCAGGCCATAAATCCCCTGCCGGACGCGCCTGTTTGAAGCTGGGAGAGCCCTGTCTTCGCAATCCGGCGCTCGCACCAACATTTCTACGACAGGCGGTTGAGCTTTTTAGGTTACTCCACGTGGGGGCAGATGCCCGTCTTGCCAGCTTTGCTGCTGCGCGTGTTGCCGCGCTGTTTCATGGTCTCGATACGAATGCATCCTGTCCGCTTCCGACCGAACTTGCTCTCTGCGTAGAAAATGTGCCGGAGAGCGAGGTATTGCTCGATATTTGGACCAGTCTGAAGCTATTGTTGCCAGAGGCTCCGGAGTTTACTTTGCAGGATGCCCACAGGTTGCAGCCAATTCTCGTACGCTTGTGGCCTGTCATGGCGCCAGCAGAAACATTGATGAGTAGTGGAGGGGACTCTCGACTGACCGTCGACTCTGAAACAGGGCTGAACCGGTATTCCTGTTCGCATCGCCCACGGCCTTGGGCGGTCAGTTTTGGGTCGTCAACCGCATCTTCTTTGTCAGAGCGTGGGTTTGGAGGAGCAGAAGCTGCCCGGTGTGCGATGATGAACGCACTTCTTTCAAAGCAGGACCCTGACCTTGTTCAGGAAACAATGGTCAAAAATGCGCGAGCTGGCATTGGAGGACATTATGGCCTGCCAGAGGATGCCGTATTGCTTTCGGCATCAGGGACGGATTGTGAACTGGCAGTTCTGGCTCTTGTTGCTGCGGGAACCACGCGACCTGTCAGCTCCATCCTGCTTGCTCCAGACGAGACTGGAAGCGGTGTACCTCTAGCGGCGTGTGGACGCCATTTTGCTGCAGACAGTGCATGTGCCACGCTGGTCGGGAAAGGGGAACTGATTGAGGGATTCCCTGCCGATACCCGTCTTATCGGTGTTACAATCAGACATTCGGATGGAACCTCACGGGCCATAGAAGAAATCAATGCCGAATGTCTTGAACTCGCGCGACAAGAGGTAAAAGCTGGACGTCATGTTCTGATGCACCGCTTGGATCAGTCTAAAACCGGTCTGGCTGCTCCCGATATGAACACCATCGAAATCCTGAGACGCGAGCTTGGGGAACATTTCAGTGTTGTAGTGGATGCCTGTCAGGCGCGCCTCAGCCCTTCGCGTGTTTTTGAATGGGTAGAGAGTGGCCTGATGGTCATGGTGACGGGCTCAAAATTTTTTACCGGACCGCCATTTTGTGGCGCCATTCTTCTGCCGGAAAAATTGCGCAGCCGTCTTCGGTCACTATCCCTTCCGGTCGGTCTTAAAGACTATGCCCATCGTGATGAATGGCCGGAAGGATCGGATGAAAACGCGTTGAGCACGGGCCACAATATTGGTCTCGCTCTGCGATGGCATGCCGCTCTCGCTGAGATGGACGCACTTTTTACTCTACCTGATGACACAATCCGCTATCGATTAGAGTCTTTCATGGCGCAGGCCGTCGACATAGTGGATCGGTGTCCGTCACTGACAATGCTTCCCATGGGACAGCCCGTTGATGACGGGCGTTGGGATGCGGTTCCCACGATTCTGTCCTTTTTAGTGGATGATCCTCTGGTGCCTGAGCGGCCCCTTGCTCTGGAAGATGCACGAAAGCTGCATCGCTGGCTAAACGCGGATCTATCACCCTGGGTGAGGGAAGGGGAGCCAGCTTTGCTCTGTGTTCTGGGACAGCCTGTTCCAGTTCCTCATCCACTTCTGGATGGCCCAGCGGGTGCATTACGTCTGTGTGCTGGCGCGAGACTGGTTTCAGGAGAGCCCTCTCATGCAGGACTGGATGAGTCGCAAAGATTGCAGCGGGAATGTGCGGATGCCCGCAGAGTGATCGCTAAACTGGAATTGATCCTGAAACATTGGAATGTTCTGCTGGACGCCAACCCCGTTCCCCGTTACGCGCCTTTTACATGACCCAGACAGATCACGTCGTTCCACACGGACATTTTCTAGATAGCCCAGAGCTTCCTCGGGGTATCACGCGTTTCTGGCTCGTGCGACATGCTGTCGTGGAGGCCGCTGCACGCAAGACAATGTATGGCGCCATGGATGTGCCTCTTTGCAAAGACGCCATGGCCAGTCAGCAGGGCGGTTATGCGGCACTCGCACGTCGTCTGCCTACAGATGCTGTCTGGTATAGTTCGCCGCTTCAAAGAGCGAGGGATACGGCGATCCAGATTCGCTGTGCTGGAGATTTCCAGTGTCCTGATGTGAGACTGGACACACGGTTTGTCGAACAGTCGATCGGTGACTGGCATGGAACACCTCATGAGCAGTTCCTGTCACTTTTGCGTCTACCGCCAAACCCGTTCTGGTCTTTGTCAGCAAGCGAGCTTCCGCCGGGCGGAGAGAGCATGCTGGACGTCTGTGCGCGCGTATCTCATGGCCTAGAGGATCTTGCCAATACGCATTCTGGTCAGGACATGGTGGTAGTCAGTCACGGAGGCGCCATTCGGGCTGCCCTGTCCCATGCACTTGCCATTCATCCAGATATTGCGCTCCGGTTTACGATTCAGAATCTGTCCATCTCAATCATTGAGCGCATCAATGGTCTATGGCGTGTTGTGGCTGTGAACGAGCTTCCAGATTTTCGGGGCTGAAAAATCCCCGAAAGAAAAAGTTTTCTAGCGTAGACCGGACTTTTTCCTGCGGAAGAGTCCGGAATGAGTCCGCGACTGCCAATGCAGCAATCAGAACTGATGTTCTGACTTTACACAAAATACAATTTCAAGGGTAAGACCGGAAACGGAGCTTGGTGGGCACACAAGGGCTCGAACCTTGGACCCGCTGATTAAGAGTCAGCTGCTCTACCAACTGAGCTATGTGCCCGTCGCTCCGTTTCCGGTGAGGCGCGTTATAGAGCGAACTCCGTGGGTTGTGCAAGAGGGATTTTCAGGAAAAACAAATAAATCTGAAAATCCCTCACAAAACAGTAGCTTAAGACTGATTCAAAAGTCGCATGAGGCTCTCGAATTGTTCGAGAGACCGATAATCGATCTTGAGTGAGCCGCCTTTTTTACCATCGTAGGAAATATGAACTTTCAGGCCAAGACGAAGAGCGAGGTCTTCTTCGATCTGAACAATTTCAGCATTTCGCCGGCTTTTGGGGGCAAGCTTCTTCTCCGATTTCTCAGCCGCAAGTGCTTCAGTCTGACGGACATTCAGGCCCTTTTCCAGAACGATCTTGGCGGCAGCCACTGGGTCAGGGTGGCCCAGCAGGGCACGAGCGTGACCGGCAGTTAACGCGCCTTGGCGTACATAGGCGCGCACTTCGGAAGGGAGGTTAAGCAGGCGCATCGTGTTGGTGATGTGTGGGCGGGATTTGCCAACAGCGCCGGCCAGCTCTTCCTGCGTTAGCGTATAATCATTAAGGAGACGCTGGAGCCCTTCAGCTTCTTCGATCGGGTTCAGGTCTGCGCGCTGAAGGTTCTCGACCAGTGCCGCAGCCATGGCATCCGTATCATCCAACTGGCGCACATGGACCGGCACACTGTGCAGTCCCGCAAGCTGCGACGCACGCCAGCGACGCTCACCGGCGATGATCTGATAGCGTTCCGGATTGGCAGGGTCTGGTCGAACCAGAAGAGGCTGAAGAATGCCTCTAGAACGAATGGAATTGGCCAGTTCTTCCAGGCGTTCGGGGTTCATATCCTGACGCGGCTGAAAGGGACTTGGTTCCAGCACATCGACGGGTAGGGAGGTATGCTGCTGCACTGGAGTATTGGCGCGTGTTGTGCGGGCAAGCTGAGGGGCCTGATCGCCCAGCAGGGCCGCAAGTCCACGACCGAGGCGCGGGGAAGTGTCCTTTTTGGCCATCGCAGCTTACGCCTTTGTCCTGTTCTCGGTTCGCTTCAGAAGTTCATCTGCAAGGGCCACATAGGCAACAGCGCCTGTGGAGCGTGCATCATAGTTCAGCACCGGACTGCCGTGGCTCTGCGCTTCGGAAATACGGATATTTCTCGGGATCAGTGTTTCGAGAACCTGGTCTCCGAAGAACCCCCGTGCATCCTGTGCGACGAGCTCTGAAAGGTTGTTTCGTCGATCATACATTGTCAGCACAATGCCTTCGAGATGCAGGTCTGCATTGAAAGCACGCCGCACCCGGTCAATGGTGCGGACAAGTTGACTGATTCCTTCGAGCGCAAAGAACTCACACTGAAGGGGAACCAGCACACTGTCGGCTGCAACCAGAGCGTTCAGCGTCAGGAGGCCAAGGCTGGGAGGGCAATCGATCAGGATGGTGTCGTAATCGCCTTCAAGGGCGCGGAGCGCATCGCGGAGACGATATTCCCGCCGCTCATCTGCAATCATCTCCAGTTCGGCACCTGCCAGTTCGTTATTGGCTGTGATGATCGAAAGATTCTCGAACTCGGTCGGCTGAGCAAGGGCATGTGGCTCTGCTTCCTGCATCAGAGCAGCATATGTGCCGACATTCCGCTGATCATACTCGATGCCTAATCCGGTCGAGGCATTGCCCTGTGGGTCCAGATCAACGAGCAGGACGCGCTGTTTCCGTGCCAGCGCAGCGGCCAGATTGATTGTGGTCGTGGTCTTGCCAACACCGCCCTTCTGGTTGGTGACGGCAATGATACGAGTGGTGGGGGATACGGAATTAGACGACACGCTTGAAATCACTGACCTTGATGATGGCTCCGCCGGGGTCGGTGCGGCTGGGAAGAATGGTAGATGTCATGTGCCAGTCGCGGCTTGCCTCGGTCAACTCATCCTGTGTCTTTATACCCTTGAGAAACAGACAAAATCCGTTTTCTTTCAGCAGAGGCCGGGCCCAGCCGAGCAGTTTGACCAAGGGAGCCAGTGCGCGAGCTGTGATGATATCCGCTTCTGGAGGATTGGCTGCTTCAATTCTTTTGGGAAGAACAGTGACATTGGCTTCGCAGATACGGCCAGCCTCTCGAAGGAATGCGCATTTCCGCTGATCGGATTCAATGAGCGTAACCGGATTACCCGTCGCGATGGCCAGAATGACACCCGGAAAGCCGCCACCAGAGCCGAGATCCGTAATAGTGGCGCCTTGTGGAATCTGGTCTGCGAGTTGCAGGCTGTCCTGAATATGGCGAGGCCAGAGTTGGCCTAAATCTTTCGGACTGACCAGATTGATCTTCGCATTCCACTGCACGAGCAGATCAGCGAAACGCTCCAGTCTGTCCTGCGTTTCACGTGAAACGGTGGTCATGACAGGGTCCTTACATGAGCCAGCAGAGCAACAAGCGCGGCAGGCGTTACGCCTCGAACGCGTTGTGCGGCTGCAAAGCTGGTCGGTCGGGCCTGAGTGAAACGCTCGCGCATTTCGTTACTCAGGCCGCCAATGGCTGTGTAATCCAGATCGTCTGGCAGTGCGATGGCACTTTCCGATGCAAGCTGTTTGATCTCACGGTCCTGCCTGTGCAGATAGCCACCATAGCGGGCTTCTGTTTCCACATGACGGCGGATGCGAAGCGGCAATTCTGCGAACCAGGGCGCCAGATCGAGAACTCTGGAATGATCACCATTGCTGGCCAGAACATCGAGAACGCTCCGGCGCCGTCCATCCAGTGAGACTTCAAACCCGACTTCTCTGAGTGTCTGTGGCAGGAATGTCGTCGAGGCCGCCTGAGACATAGCTGCGTCAATCTGGGTCTTCATATCCGTAAAGGCAGCAGCTCGTTCTGCCAGGACGCAGCCTGCATCGATGCCCTTCGGAGTTAGGCGGAGGTCAGCATTATCAGCACGAAGGATTAGACGATACTCGGCGCGCGAGGTGAACATCCGATAAGGTTCGCTAATGCCGTGCAGCGTCAGATCATCAATCATAACGCCCAGATAGGCATCGCTTCGATCCAGAATGAGTGGATCGTTTCCGGCTGTCGCGCGGGCGGCGTTTAGTCCAGCGAGAAGCCCCTGAGCGCCCGCTTCTTCATACCCCGTGGTGCCGTTGATCTGCCCCGCCAGATACAGACCCGGCAGACTACGCAACTGAAGCGATGGCAGAAGTTCGCGTGGATCGACATAGTCGTATTCCACGGCATATCCGGCAGTCACGATCCGGGCTTTTTCAAGACCCGGCATGGAAGCGATCATGAGTGCCTGAACATCAGCCGGGAGGCTGGTGCTGATTCCGTTCGGATAGACGAGGTCACCGCCCGGATTGCCAAGAAGTGCTTCGGGCTCCAGAAAAACCTGATGGGAAGAACGCTCTGCGAAGCGGACCACCTTGTCCTCAATTGAGGGGCAATAGCGTGGGCCACGCCCCGCAATGGCACCGCCATACATGGCGGAACGATGCAGGTTCTCGTTGATGATACGATGTGTTTCCGGCGTCGTCTGGCTGATGCGGCACGAGACCTGTTCATTCGTGATGCGATCCGTCAGTGGGCTGAAAGGCTCCGGAATATCATCACCGCGGTCTTCGGGAAGGTTGTCCCAGTCGATACTATCTTTGGCAATGCGGGGTGGTGTGCCGGTCTTGAGACGCCCCATGCGGAGATTGAGAGCCTCCAGACGCTCGCCCAATTTCGTTGCCGGGGCTTCCCCAATGCGCCCGGCGAGTTGCTGCTCATGCCCGACATGGATCACGCCGCGCAGGAAGGTACCTGTCGTGAGGACTACGGCACCGCAACTGAAGGACCGGCCATCTTCGCAGATAACACCGCAGATCTGTCCGTTTTCTTCAATCAGATCCCCAACCGCTCCAGCCATGATCGTCAGGTTGGGCGTTTCTGCTAGAAGGGTTTGAATGGCCGTCCGGTAAAGGGAACGGTCAGCCTGTGCTCGGGGGCCGTGAACGGCTGGCCCCTTGGAGCGATTGAGCAGTTTGAAATGGATACCCGCGCGATCCGCAGCCTTGCCCATCAGGCCATCCAATGCGTCGATCTCGCGCACAAGATGCCCTTTGCCGATTCCACCAATAGCAGGATTGCAGGACATGGCCCCGATGGTTTCGAGCTTGTGTGTCAGCAGGAGCGTTCTGGCTCCAAAGCGCGCAGACGCTGCGGCTGCTTCGCACCCGGCATGACCGCCGCCGATCACGATGACATCGAAATCGCTCAAAACCTACTTCCCGATACAGAACTGCCCGAAAATTGCATCGAGCAGGGATTCAACATCAACACGTCCCGTCAGACGCCCCAGAGCCTGCATGGAAAGGCGAAGCTCTTCGCCCCGCAATTCAGGCCAGGTGGCAGTCCGGGCGCGCTCCAGATGGGTGACGGCTTCCTGAATACCTGCACGATGGCGTGCCCGGGTCAGGGGCGGTGCACCGGCGCTAGCGGTCAGTGCCGAGACACGTTCCGTCAGTACGAACCGAAGTGCCGACAATCCATCACCTGTCTGGGTGCTGATGCCTAGCATGTTCGGCGGGGCAGATGCGATGTCGATTTTTGTACGAACCGCAATTTCATTGTCGGACAGTGCGTCTGCTGTTTCGTCTGGCCCAATCAGATGCAGGATAACGTCTGCCTGTTTCACGTGAAACAAAGCGCGCCGGATACCTTCTGCTTCGATCTCATCTTCCGTCTCACGAAGTCCCGCTGTGTCGATCAGCCGGAGGCGGACACCATTTAAAATCCAGTCAACGGCAATGGCGTCTCGTGTTGTTCCTGCGCGATGCGTGACGATTGCTGCATCATAACCAGATAAAGCATTGAGAAGGCTGGATTTTCCAACATTCGGAGAGCCTGCAATGACGACTGTTAACCCCTGTCGCAGCAGTTCGCCACGATTGTCCTGCAAGTGAGCGGACATTTCGTGATGGAGCGCTGACATTTCAGCCAGAAGAGTTTCCTCGACTTCTGGAGGAAGGTCTTCGTCCGGGAAGTCAATCAGAGCTTCCTGATGCGCTAAAACAAGCCGCAGTCGCTGCGCCCAGCCATCGTATAACCGACTGAGAGCCCCATCCGCTTGTTGAATTGCCTGTTTACGCTGGCTTTCCGTCTCGGAATCGACCAGATCGGCGATAGCTTCGGCTTGAAGAAGATCCAGTCGACCTTTTTGTACCGCACGTTTGGTGAATTCTCCTGGTTCAGCAGGCCTCGCCCCCAGATCAGTCAGAGCATCCGCAACGCGGGCAATAACGGCTGGTCCGGCATGAAGATGGAGTTCGAATCCGTCTTCGCCGGTGTAGGATTTCGGTCCCGGAAGCCAGAGCACCACGGCATGATCCAGAACCTCGCCCTGATGACGAAGGCTGCGAAGGCTGGCGCGTCGAGGTTCTGGGAGAGAACCGCAGAGGCTCTTGAGAAGTTCCGCACTTCCTGGTCCGCTGGCGCGCATAATGGCAATGGCCGCACGACCTGCACCTGTTGCCAGAGCAAAAATAACCTGCGGGGTCGAAAAGGAGATGGGGGTCATGCTCCTTATGTAATGCAGGATGTGGTTCTGTGAAAACGGATTGATGGCAAAAGAAAAAGGGTGGTTCGTTTCCGAACCACCCTTTCATGTCCAGGCTAACAAAGTTGGGAGAGGCTTACTGAGCCTGATCCACACCTGTGTGCGTCTGTGGGGAGAAGGTCCAGCCTTCGCCATAAGGCTGCGGCATATAGGCCATCCAGCCCTTGGAAGAAACATTCCATCCAGCCGTGGAAACCGGAGCACCCGTTGTGCGGAGCTTGCGGATATCCGAAGCGGACAGCGTGCCCGGAGCCTGGTTGCCCCAGCTCTTGCGCATGAAGTTGACGGCATCTGCGATCTGCTGGTCAGACAGATGATCGCGGAAGCCTGGCATGGCAACAGCGGACGGCGCCGTGTTCGTCGGAGGCAGGATGCCACCAAAAGTCACGATGTTCGCCATGGATGTTGCATCATCCGTAATAACAACCGGGTTGCCAGCCAGAGGCGGGAACATGCGGTTGACGCCCGTACCGTCGTTCATATGGCAGATGGAGCAGTTATGCAGATAAACCTCTGCGCCTGCGTCCCCCTTGCCACCGGCTTCAAGCAGGGCCGTAGCCTTGCCGTCATCCTGACCGAGGTTCTTGCCTTCTGGCACGGCCGGCATGCTCTTCAGGTACTTGGCGGTTGCGTGCAGATCGTTATCTGTCCAGTGCTGGGTGCTGTAAGCCACCACGTCGGCCATGCCACCGAAGACGGCAGAATGGTCGATACGGCCGCTCTTCAGGAACTCGGCAATGTCTTCTTCAGACCAGCGACCCAGACCCGTATCGCTGTTGCTGCGTAGGCTTGGAGCGATCCAGTTGTCGATCGGTGCGCCACCGGAGAGGTAAGCGTTGCCGTCTTTCGTCGTATAACCCTTGACCTGCATGGCCATGCCACGAGGTGTATGGCACTCGCCGCAATGGCCCGGGCCATTCACAAGATATTCGCCACGGGCAATTTCCGGATCGGAAATGCTTTTGTCGAGGCCAGGTGTCACTGTCGGAACAAACATGGCGCGCCAGATGGCCAGCGGCCAGCGCATGTTCATCGGCCAGGAAATGTCCGGTTCCTTGTTCTGACGGGCCACCGGCTTCACGCCATGCATGAAGAAAGCATACATGGCCTTGATGTCGTCATCAGACAGGCGGGCGAATTCAGGATATGGCATGGCCGGATAGACCGTTGCACCATCCTTGCGAATACCCTTGCGGATGGCCTTCGTGAAGTCTTCCAGCGTGTAGCTGCCGATACCGTATTTCGGGTCCGGCGTAATGTTGGTGGAGTAGATCGTGCCGATCGGGCTCTTGATCTCCAGACCACCAGCATAAGGCTGGCCGTGCAGCGCCGTGTGACAGGCGACGCAGTCAGACAGGCGAGCCACATAAGCGCCGCGCTGAATCAGGGCGTCATCAGCGTCCTGGGCTTGGGCAGCGCCGAAAGACACTGCCATAAGGCCGACTGCGGCCGCGTATTTCCATCCCTGTTTCATCTCAGATACCAGTCTGTCCCGAGTTAATGCCTTGAGCATGTCACGTCATTCCTTTCAGCGTGACGGTTTCCCGTCACGGATGGTCCGGCGTTGCAGGCGCAACCGAACCCTGAGGGACGTTGAGGAATTCAGCGTTGGGGACGCCTGCCTCATTCTCTCGGGCCTTGACTTCGTCTGCGTAGGACTCGTTGGCACGCTTCACAAGGAAGTTGCGGATGTCTTCGATTTCAGCCGGAGACATGGACGTATCGAAACGATCCATACCATAGGCCGTCAGAGCACCCTTGCCGACGAGCTTGTAGAACTTTTCCTGTCCGCGGATTGCACCGGACCAGCGCAGGTCTGGCAGAACGCCACCGGAAATGCCGTTATCGCCATGGCAGGCTGCGCAATAAGTCTGGAACTGGAAGTAGCCATCCTTGATCTTGGCTTCGTCCCACTTTTCAGGTGGCTTCACCGGAACAAACCCGAGCTCGTTCTTGGTCGGAAGCTTGTCACTGCCGTCGAGAGCGAATGCAATGATTCTGGAATGGTTGACCGTCCAGCCCGACGTGCGGGCAACGCCGCCGAGGAAGAACGGATAGATACCGCCCCAGCCCACTTCCACAGCGACATACTGCTTGCCGTGTGCCGTGTAGGTCACAGGCGGCGCGATGATGGCGCTCTGGGCTGGGAAGGTGAAGAGGTCCTTGCCCGTTGTCGCGTCGTAGGCATGGAACTCGCCATTGGCGAGACCCTGGAACAGAACGCCGCCAGCCGTAGCCAGAAGGCCACCATTCCATGGACCCTTGTGGTCAACAGTAAAGACAGCCTGCTGCTTTGCGGGATCCCACGCAACGATCCAGCCCTTCAGATCCTTCAGGAACTGGGCCTTGTCAGCCTTGTGCTGTGGATCGTTGTCATCCAGCAGACCGATCTTGTTCATGTCGAGGCCAAGGTTCCAGCTGTCGTGGTGAGCCTTGAAGCCACCCTTCTGCGGATCGTAAACGAACGGAACCTGCTGGGCCGGGATATAAACCAGCTTCGTCTGTGGGCTGTAAGCCATGGCAGCGAAGTTATGGCCACCCAGATCGCCTGGGATGCCGTACCAGGGCTTGCCGTTCAGCGTCCAAAGAGCTTCTGGATTATAGTTCGGGCGGCCTGTTACAGGATCCAGACCATTGGCCCAGTTCTCATAGGTGTAAGGCTTGCCGGAGATGAACTTACCGGTCTTGGCGTCGATGATGTAGAAGAAGCCGTTCTTTGGAGCGTGCACGAGCACATGGCGCATCTCGCCATTGATCGGCATGTCGAGCGCCATGATCTGCTGAACCGAGGTGTAATCCCACTGGTCCATCGGCGTTTCCTGGAAATGCCAGACGTATTTACCGGTGTCAGGATTGATGGCCACGATGCTGCCGAGGAAGAGGTTGTTACCCTTTCCTTCAGAACGGAACTTGTAGTTCCATGGCGAACCGTTACCTACGCCCAGATAAACGAGATCCGTCACCGGATCATAGATCAGGGAGTCCCAGACGGTACCGCCGCCGCCCTGCTGCTTCCATGCGCCGCCCTTACCCCATGTCGGGTAAGCCTTGGACATCAGAACATCGTCAGACGCTGCGCCATCCGGCTTGTTGTCAGGGTTCGGAACCGTGAAGAAACGCCAGTCCATTTTGCCGGTTTCGGCGTCATAGGCTGTGACGAAACCACGGGCACCGAATTCTGCACCACCGTTACCGACGATAACCTTGCCCTTGGCAATACGCGGAGCGCCATCAAGCGTGTAAGAGCGCTGATGACCCAGCTGGGCTTCCTTGGGAACCGTATAGACGCTCCAGACCAGCTTGCCGGTCTTGGCATCCAGTGCGATCAGACGGCCGTCAAACGTGCCGAAATAGACCTTACCGTTCCAGTAGGCTGCACCACGGTTGACCGTATCGCAGCAGCCGCGGTCAGCGATGTTGCCTGGAACTTTAGGATCGTAGGACCACAGCAGCTTGCCGGTCGCTGCATCCAGAGCCTTCATTTTGCTCCAGTTGGTGGTGGCGTACATGACGCCATCAACGATCAGCGGCGTACCTTCCTGACCACGATTGGTATCCAGATCGTAGTGCCATGCGAGCTTCAGGTTGCTCGCATTGTCCTTGGTGATCTGATCCAGCGGGCTGTATCGCTGCTCGGAATAGGTCCGGCCATAGCTCATCCAGTCTCCCGGATGCTGGTCGGCGTTTGTAATGGCTGTCCCTGTGTCCTCAGCTAGGGCGACAGGAGAGGCGGCGCAGAATGCCAAAGCGGCAGCGCAACCCAGAAGGCGCTTCTTCGTAACGTTGATCGGCGTCAGTAGACCAGAAACCATGATCCGACTGTCCTCTTTGCAAAGACTGTTCCTGTTACTGGTATTTCGGACCCCTTAAGTCCTGATAGGCTCCTCTCACGCGATAAAGGTGCCATCAGTTTCTCAAGTTGTCTGGAAAACCAGCATCACGAGAACTTACTACTCCTTATTTTATTGTTTGTAGAAAACTGGGCTTCTGACGTTTCCGTGAGCGGTATGTTTGAGAAATAGTCTTCTTGATTAGATGAGAATTATTCTTAATAAGAAACAAGCAAACATCTTTGGTACCTGTCGCAGGTTTGAGACAAAAAATGGCAGTTTCTCAACAAGGTGAGTAATATTTCGTAAAATCATACAAAAATGATCCCATATGTTATTTGAGAATACCGGCTTCCCGGCATATGCGTGACACGCATGTGTTTTTTTCATAGGGACTCTTTTAGGGAAGCATGATTGACGCTTTCCTGGGGATGAGGCAGCGTATCTGCATGCCACAGCTTTCCTGTCATTCCCCTCTTGGAGCCCTGACCATCAGCGAAGATGAAGGGCGTATTGTTGCTCTTGATTGGGGCTGGGGCCGCGATCAGGAAGAGACGCCACTTCTGGTGAAGGTCCGCGATCTTCTTGAAAAATATTTCGATGGGGAGGCCGTTGATTTCAGTGTGCTTCCATTCTCGCCTGACGGAACGCCTTATCGTCAAAAAGTCTGGAAAGCCTTGCTGCAAATTCCTCATGGAGAAACCCGCACCTATGCCGAGATTGCTACTCAGGCTGGAGGCTCTGCGCGCTCTGTTGGAGGAGCCATGGGAGCCAATCCTATTCCGGTTCTCATTCCCTGTCACCGTGTCGTAGGCACAACCGGGCTCGGTGGTTATTCCGGACTGAATGGTATTGAAGACAAGAAAATCCTCCTTGATCTCGAAAAAGGCGACTGAAAACGCCAATAAAAAAGGGGAGCAAACGCTCCCCTTTTTTGCATGAACAGAAAACGGATCAGTTGTTCATGGCTTCGAAGAAGTCGTGGTTGGATTTGCTGTATTTCAGCTTGTCCAGCAGGAAGTCCATAGCATCCATCGTGCCCATCGGTGCGAGGATACGGCGCAGGACCCACATCTTGGACAGTTCAGCACGGTCAACCAGCAGTTCTTCCTTACGCGTGCCCGACTTGGTGATGTCGATAGCAGGGAAAGTCCGCTTGTCAGCCAGTTTGCGATCCAGGATGAGTTCGGCGTTACCGGTGCCCTTGAACTCTTCGAAAATCACTTCGTCCATACGCGAACCGGTATCGATCAGCGCGGTGGCGATGATGGTGAGCGAGCCACCTTCTTCGATATTACGGGCTGCACCGAAGAAGCGCTTTGGGCGCTGCAGAGCGTTGGCGTCCACACCGCCGGTCAGTACCTTGCCTGATGATGGCACAACAGTGTTGTAGGCGCGGGCCAGACGGGTGATGGAATCCAGAAGGATCACGACGTCACGCTTGTGCTCAACCAGGCGCTTGGCCTTTTCGAGAACCATTTCCGTCACCTGAACATGGCGTGTTGCTGGTTCATCGAAGGTGGAGGAAACGACCTCACCGCGCACAGAGCGGGCCATGTCCGTCACTTCTTCCGGACGTTCGTCGATCAGAAGAACGATTAGAAAAACTTCTGGATGGTTTGCTGAGATCGAGGCTGCGATGCTCTGGAGCATCACGGTCTTACCCGTACGCGGCGGAGCGACGATCAGGGCGCGCTGGCCCATACCGATCGGCGTGACAAGGTCGATGACACGAGGCGTGTAATCGCGCTGGTCTTTCTTGCCCTTGCTGCGAGGAGATGTCTCGGAAATAGCGGGCTCGGACTGTTCAACTTCCATCTTCAGGCGACGCTCAGGGTAGAGCGGCGTCAGGTTATCGAAGTTGATACGCGTCCGGACGACGTCCGGGTCTTCGAAGTTGATGGTGTTGACCTTGAGGAGCGCGAAGTAACGCTCGCCATCACGCGGGGCGCGGATCTGGCCTTCAACCGTATCTCCGGGGCGCAGACCGAAACGGCGGACCTGCGTCGGGGAAATGTAGATATCGTCTGGGCCGGGAAGATAATTTGCTTCCGGGCTCCGCAGGAAACCAAAACCATCCGGCAGGATTTCCAGTGTCCCCTCGCCGTAGATCGCCTGATCGCGCTCGGCAAGGGTCTTGAGGATAGCAAACATGATGTCCTGCTTGCGCATGGACGAGACGTTCTCGATCTCCAGTTCCTCTGCATAAGCCAGCAGATCGGCCGGAGATTTTTTCTTGAGTTCGGCGAGATGCATGAAAAACGCGCCTTATGTGCCCTTGGGGCAAACCTTATGGGGGAAGGATGGGCCTGCCTGATGCTGAATGATCAGAACAGAGGCTACGGACGTCAGGCACCTTTTCAGGGCGTGGCATCGGAAGCAAACGTCATCCGGTTAGGAAAGGAGACCGGGTGGCTAGATAACCACCAGGAAGTCCCCGTTGGATTACCGGAGCGCGCGAAGGAGTGTCAAGCCTGACGCGCTCGGTGACATGACTTTGATATGAATCAATGGGTCAGCATGGCATCTGCCGTGCGAAGGGCCAGAGCCATGATGGTAAGGGCGGGGTTGGCAGCGGTGGCACTTGGGAAGGTAGAGTGATCGCTGATCCACAGGTTATTGATATCGAAGCTCTGCCCGTAAGGCGTCACAACAGCAGAGCCGGAATCTTTCCCCATACGCGCCGTGCCCATCATGTGGGCCGCCCGATCAAGAATACGAAGATCCTTCGCGCCAATGGCGTTCCACATACGGGTCAGCAGGCGGGAGGCATGCGCATGCATGGCCAGTTCGTTAGGGCCATAGCTGTGCGTGATGAGAGGTTTCGGGATACCGAAGTGGTCTTTTTCGTCTGAGAGCACAACGCGGTTTTCGGGGCTGGGCATGCAGTCGCCGTGGATACCCATGCCGATGCTTCGATTATACCCTGCGAGTGTACGGACAAGATCTGCCCCACGACGGGTAGACCCACGTGCGATGTTGGAAGCCCAGGTGATGGGCATCATGCCAAGAGATTGAATCAGATATCCCCCAGCGAAATCTGCGTCTTTCGGGCGCATCATGTCTTCAGTAATTGTCAGGGAAGGATAACCGCGATTGGGGCGAACCTCCTGGTCAATCTCGCCCCAGATCTGGGTTGAGATATGAGTCATGTAATTTTCCCCAACCTGCCCTGAACTGTTAGCCAGCCCGTTATGCAGAAGCAGACGGGCAGTTTCGACAGCACCGGCAGACAGAACCAGTTTCTCGCAGCGCTGTCGAATATCCTGGCCATTCTGCTTATAGACAACACCTGTCACGCGACCGGCCTGGTCTGTTTCAATGGTATGAACGAAACAACCCGGTCGTATTTCGGCGCCATATGCAACAGCCAGCGGAAGCCATGTGTTGTCAGTGCCTGATTTTGCACCATTCCGGCATCCCTGATGACAGGCTCCACAACTGACACAGCCTTGCCGTTCACCAAAATACGGTTGATTGAAAGGTCGTGTGATCAGCGCTGTTGGACCATCAGCATGACGAAGGCCTAAAGCGTCGCAGGCGTCGCGCATTTTCAGGGCTGCCGGATTTGCTGGCGGGGGCGAGTAGGCATATTGCCGGGAGGGATCCCATGGATATTGGGCCGGGCCAGAGACACCAATGAAGGATTCTACTTCTTCAATGTAAGGAAGCAGTTCCTCGTAACGGAAAGGCCAGTCCACGCTGCGGCCCGTTTCCGTATGAAGCTGGAAGTCCCGGGCGTCCGGGCGAGGGAGAAAGGCTCCATAGTGCAGCATGGATCCACCAACGCCCGTTCCACTATTATTGCCTCCGAAAGGCTGAGGATTACGCCCCCCGGAAAGACGTTCGTTAAGCCAGTAGATTTCGCGGGCTTCGATTTCGTCAGATGTATAATGTGCAGGTGTGAATTTCGGTCCGGCTTCCAGCACAAGAACGCTCTTGCCTGCCTGCGCCAGCCGTGCGGCGAGGGGCGCTCCGCCAGCGCCGCTTCCAACAATAATGACGTCCAGAATATCGGTCTCAGCATAAGTCTTCATTTTTCACATATGCCTTATGCTGCGGAGGAGATTTTTGTGGCAGGTTCGAAGTCTTTCCGTTCATTGGCTTGAACGGTTTCAAAACCCTGAAATCTTTCGTCACCACCGTTTAGGTTGGCAGACATTCCAAGTCTGTCCTGAACGCGGGGATCAGCCAGAAAACACTCGATAACGTCTGCCCGCAGATCGAGAGCCCATTTCTGCATCTGTGACGGGTTCAGACGGTTAGGCGTGTCCAAACCAACTTTCCCCTCTCCCATGGCATCCAGAAATGCCGCGACAGCGCTGTCTTCGAGCAAAGAAAAAGGGCGCTCAAATTGTGAAGTGGAAAGATCATTCAGAGTCAGGAGGGCTTGCTCCCACGCCTGGCTGTCGGAAGGAAGTTCTGCAAAACGCCAACCGTCCCGCGGTCCGCTCAAAGCCCTATCAACCCTCAAAGCAAGATTGAGCGTCTGTTGGCCCAAAACATCTTCCTGCGGCAAGAGAACGGTCACAAGGCGTTCCAAAACCGAAAAAGCGGTCGAAGAAAGCGTTCGTGGTGTGCCTGATGAATCTTCTTCGAGGCGTTCCTTCAGAATGTCATGAGTGCGGCGGGAAAGATGATCTGAGGCCAGAAAGGGAGGAAAATCAGACGAGTTTGTCATGTCGGCGTCCTTTGCTTCATTTTTCAAAGTCCCGGCATAGGGATAGTTCCTGTCTCCCGCTCAGGATCAAGATGCACTATCCTGCTTCAGTTATCCTGTCGGGCATCCGGCGGAATGAGAGTTAGAAGAGATCCATCCCCTGATCGGGGTGTTTGTGCAAGTGAGGAGAGACGATGGCGGTCGAGATCCGGGTGCCGGCGCTGGGAGAAAGCCTGACGACCGCGACTGTCGCGCGCTGGCTGAAGCAGGCGGGTGATTACGTTCAACATGACGAAACAGTTGTTGAACTTGAGACGGACAAGGTGAGCGTCGAGGTGACAGCACCTTCTGCCGGGCGCCTTGAGAACTGCATGCCGTTGGGGACGGAAGTGGAGATTGGTGGTCTTTTGGGGGAGGTCGATGAAACAGCTGAAGCACCAGCGGTGACCGCATCTGAAGTCCTGCCTGTCGAGGCGGTATCCTCTGAGCCTGTCGCGCCGCCGGTTGTTGAGCCTTCACCTGCGCCAAAACCGGCTTCCAGACCGGCAATCACGGAGCCTCCCGTTGTCGGTAATTCTGGAGATAATGTCTCTCGGGAACGTCGCGTTCCGATGTCGCGACTGCGGCAGACGATTGCACGAAATCTGAAAGCAGCACAGAATACGGCTGCAATCCTGACGACATTTAATGAAATTGACATGTCCGCGGCCAAGGCACTTCGGGCCGAATACAAGGATGAATTTGAAAAGAAACATGATGGTGCCCGACTGGGCTTCATGTCTTTCTTTGCCAGAGCCGTAGTTGGGGCACTTCGTGATTATCCAGCCCTGAATGCCCAGATTGAAGGGGATGAGATCGTTTATCGTGATTTCGTCAATCTCGGGATCGCGGTTGGAACAGAGCGCGGACTGGTTGTCCCCGTTCTTCATGACGCTGACCAGATGAGTTTCGCAGAACTGGAGCGTCGTATTGCGGATTACGGCAAACGTGCGCGAGTAGGGTCGCTCAAACTGGACGAGTTGTCACACGGGACGTTTTCAATCACGAACGGCGGTATTTTCGGATCGTTGCTTTCAACGCCAATTCTGAATACGCCGCAGTCGGGTATTCTGGGTATGCACGCCATTCAGGATCGTCCTGTTGTGCGTGACGGCCAGATCGTTGTCCGTCCCATGATGTATGTCGCATTGTCGTATGATCACCGTATTGTGGATGGACGGGAAGCTGTGAGCTTTCTTGTTCGTGTGAAACAGCTTGTTGAGGATCCGCGACGGCTTTTGCTCGATCTCTGATCTTTTCCGGAAGACGCAACGTTAAGGCGTTGTGTCTTTCGCTGAACGCTGGACGATTTACCGTTCCCCCGCGTTCATTTAACCATTGTGAACCGAGGGTCATCCCAGTTATGTCGCCTGCTTTCCGATCGTCTTATTCTTTCCAAGTTTTCGTATTGGCGACTGCTCTGGGAGGTGGCGTCCTGCCCCTGACAGCCTGCGCGCAGGCGGACAAGGCTTCAGCCGTGAAGCCACAGGCTGTTGCAGCAACGGGCATTATTGGAGATGTCCCAGTGCCGCCGCCCGCCACCAATGTACCGACGGATGTCGCGCCAGAAGTCCCTCCTGTAAACATTCCCCCTCTTCCGGTTCTCACCAACGCTGAAGCTCATAAAGAAGCTGCACGGCTGGAAAAAATGATGGCGAAGACCATCAAGGGATTTTCAACTTACAAACCTGAACGTCGGGAAACCTTTATCGCACTGGCCAGAGACGAGCTGTTAAAATCAAGAATGCCAATTTCACGTCCACAACTTATTATGATTGTGGATCGTAATGAAAAAATTCAGCGTCTAGACTTTGTTTTGGCGTTTCCAGATGAACCGTGGGTTTCAATCGGAGGCACACCTGTTTCCACTGGAACGACAGGTCGTAAGTACTATTACATAACACCTGTTGGCGTTTTTCAGAACACTGCGGATCGCCTAGGGTATCGTGCAGAGGGGACCAAGAATAAATACGGTATCCGTGGAATCGGTGCCAAAGGATCCCGCGTTTGGGATATGGGCTGGCAAACGGCCATGAAAGGCTGGTTGCCCAAGCACGAAACGGGGCAGATCAGGCTGGAAATTCACGCCACCGACCCTCAGTTCCTTGAGTGGCGTCTTGGACATCCTGCTTCTGAAGGGTGCATTCGTATCCCGGCAACCATGAATCACTTCATGGATCATTACGGCTTGATAGATGCTCTTTACGAGCAGGCCGCCGGCTATGATCCACGGTTCGCAGCTTTGTTACCAAAAGACCGGGAACAGACACCTCTTGCTGGAGACTTAGTCATTGTTGTGGATTCTGGTCCCTTAACAGAGCCGAAAATCGATCCTATTGCTGATAAAAGGCCGCTTCCATAAGGGTAGAAAACGTAACTATTACAAAATAAGTATGACGCTTCCGGGTAAACTGTATGAAATTTCCATGACGAAATGGTAATACAGGTTTTCAGTATCAGGAAGCATGAGTAATGAGCGTCTTCTCTACCACGGGAGTACGCGATTTCCATGAAAAACGTTCGAAAAGGTTTTGCCCTGTCTACAGGATTGGTAACGGGGTCGATTCTTTTTGGTTCTGCGGCTTATGCTTCGGATGCTAATTCGGATCATAAAAAGAAAGCACCTGAACAGGCTCCGAAAGTCGAGAAGCTAACGGTTCTTGGTCACGCATCCCGTATCGCTCCAGCAACAGTTCCTCTTGATATTACGCAACCGACATCAAAAATTCAGTCAGGATTTTTGATGAATAATATTATTCCGCTAGCAAGCGTTGACGATATTATTCAATTCCAGCCAAGCGTATTTTCCCAGAACCCCAATGGCCCGGGAATGGGAAAGGCTGAAACCATGAGTCTGCGTGGTTTTCAGGATGGCCAGTACAACATGACGTTTGATGGAATACCTTTCGGAAATGCAACAGATATGGGGCATACGACCTCTGCGTTGTTTATTTCGCACTTTCTTGGTGAGGCGCAGATTGACCGTGGACCAGGAACTGCTTCCACAATAGGGAACGCGACATTTGGCGGCACTATGGGATTTACATCTAAAAATCCCGCTGCACGAATGGGAACAACGCTTTACGGTACCTATGGTAGTTTTAATACTCGTGCAGGTGGAATTGAGTTCGATACAGGCAAGACCAGAATGGGTCGTGCATTTATCGATATGCAACATGAAGAAACCAACGGCTATCTGACCAATTCTTCTGAGCGTCGCAGCAATCTGATGTTCAAGGATGTTGTTGATCTTGCTCCAGAAACAACACTGACCATTGAAACGACCTATAACAAAGAGTGGCAGTATACGACTCAGGGGGCGACGCTTGCTGATTACAAGACGTATGGTAAAAATTATGGATTATGCAATGATCCGTCTAGGCAATGTTATTATGGATATCAGCCGAGTGTCTACACGTCTGATTTTGATTACATTGCCCTTAAAACCAAGCTTTTATCTTGGTTGACGCTCGAAAATCAGATTTACACAAGCGGTTTTGAGCACGATTATTCCGAGAGTACTGATGCAAGCCAACGGTCGACAGCAGCAAATGGCGTAACATTTTACAATGCCGCCGGAAAAAAGGTTGCAACCTATAAAAATGATATTCCCGGAAAATATGCTGATGCTTCTTATAGAACTTACGGTGATACGTTGCGTCTGAAAGGGCATACTTCCTATGGTGATATTCTTTTGGGAGTCTGGGCTGATGTTCAGAAAGATCGCCGTTATACATATGCCATTGATTTAAGTCGGAATTCCATTCCCGTTCCGGGGAAAACAGGTTCGCCATTCAGTTATGATATTTCAGATCTGAACACGACAATTCAGCCTTATCTTGAACTGAATGTTCATCCATGGAAAGGAGCAATAATCAAACCGGGTATAAAATATTCCATTTTTAAAAGGGATTATGATGCGGGTATAAATAAGGGAACAAAACTCCCGCTAAAAGATACGCAGAATTATGGATCGTGGCAGCCATCTATTGCGATAAATCAACGTATCATAAAAAACTGGAGCGCGTATGCACAGGTTGCCCGCGGGTTTCTTGCTCCGCCGTTGTCTGTTTTCCAGGTAAGTTCTGTCGGGAGTGTGAAGCCTGAAACAACCCTGAATTATCAGGTTGGTTCAGTTTATCATGGTCGCAACTGGATGCTGTCTCTGGATGGCTACTATATTAATTTCTCAAATTATATTGCTGCTGCACAGATTTATGTTCCTAATATTGGTACGACATCGACATATGTGAATAGCGGGGGGGCGGTTTACCGAGGGATTGAGCTCGAAGGCCAATACGTCATCGGCTACGGCTTTTCCCTGTATGGGAATTACAGTGTGAATGACGCGAAATATAAGCACAGCCATGTTCGCGTCGCGCAGACGCCGAATGCATTGGCGTCTTTCGGTCTGCTTTACGAAAGCGACCATGGTCCGTATTTTTCTCTTATGGGTAAATATGCTGGTAATCATTGGGGGCTGGACAGCACGACAAATGATGCGGGCGATACGGTTTTCAAAAACCAGTATAAAATTGGCAGCACTGTAACTGCTGATCTTGCCATGGGCTGGCGCATTCATCACATCGGTTCATTCTTCAGAGATGTGACGCCGAGTATCAAAATCGCCAACCTTTTTAATAATCGTTCGATTAGCGATTATGCAGGCACCCAGTCTTACGGAGATGCGCCGTTGTTCTGGCGTATTGCAGGACGGAGTGTTTTCTTCAACATGACCGCAACGATGCCATGATCCGTCAGATTTCTTCTCTGATTGTTCTTGTTGCTCTGGGAGGATGTGCCTCTCAGACGCAGGGAGACGTTCTGGAAAAGGTCGTTTTCCTGGGACGACATGGTATTCGTAGTCCTACAGTCTCTCCTCAGGAGATGCAGCACCGCACAGGGCATGTTTGGCCGGTGTGGTCTGTTGCCCCTGGAGAAATGACGGGCCATGGGGCAGATGCTTTAAGAGCAATGGTGCAAGCCGTTCGAGGGTATTACAGCCAGACATCCCTTTTCCGGTCTTTACAATCCTGTCAGGCGGTGGCGCAGGAGGCTGTTGTCTGGGCTGATACCGCCGATCACAGAACACGGCAGACAGGCGAAGTCTGGGCCAAGGAAATTGCGCCCGGATGTTCTTTGCAGGCCAGGTGGGCCTCTACGACCGCTGATCCGGTTTTTAATGCGCTTGGAAGCCCGGCGGCGTCAGTTGATTCCTCCGTCCTTGAGCGCGATTTTGATACAGCCAAGGATACACTGCCAGAGCCTGCTTCTGATGCAGCGTTAAAAGCGCTTCAGGGGCTTCTGGCTTCTAATGCATGCACAGAAAAGCCTGCTTCGTCGCAATGCTTGACTACTCCCACGACCCTTGAATGGAAAAAGGGAGTGCCTCGTCTTAAGGGGGGATTTGTAACGGGTGGAATGGCGGCAGAAAGTTTGCTTTTGACGTACGCCGAGGGGTTGCCGCTGACGGAGTTTGGGATCTCCGAGAGGGATGTTCCTCATATTCTTGAAACCGTTATGCCTGCACATGAAGCAGAAAACCACCTTCTGCGTCGTCTTCCAGAATATGCTCGAGCGCGCAATGGGATGATGGCGAAGAGTATTCGTGCGTTTCTTTCGGACCAGTTGGTGTATGCAATTCCGGGCATTCTGCCGTCAACGAAGGTACTGATTCTAGCGGGGCACGATACCAATCTGGCAGCCATGATGGCGTTATTTGGGGTGGACTGGTCCTTTTCGGATCAGCCTGATTCTACGGCACCGAATACCGTTCTGGCATTCGAGCGCTGGCGTCGTCCCGACGGCACACGAGAGGTCAGACTCAAGGTCTTTCATCAATCCCTGGAGGAACTGCGTGAGGCGAAGACCCCGGATATCGGGAAATCCGCCATTACGCTATCTCCTACGCAGCCGTTTTTTGCTCCCTAGTGCTAAGAACATCATGGAAAAACAAAAAAAAGCCCGGATGAGAAACATCCGAGCTTTTTCGTAGCAGCACTTAAGGAAGGCTTAGTGAGCCCAGCCTTCAGGAACCTTGCCGCCGTTCTTGGCCAGCTCGGCATAGACCTGCTTGATGAGCCAGACGTTCATCGTTGCTGAGTCGTCCGTGCTGCCCGTGTAGTGCAGTTCGCCTGCAAGCTGCTTACGTGCTTCCAGGGAGCTGTCGAGACCGAGCAGCTTCAGAAGATCCACAATCGAGGTCTTGTAGTTCAGCGGCTGGCCAGCCTTGGATGCCAGATCGGAAAGAACGGCATCCACGTCCACTGGTGCGGCTGGGGTAGCAGGTGCCGCAGCAGCCGGAGCGCCAGCGGAAGCCTGTGCATCAGCCGTGCCGGACGTTGGCGTGGCTGCTTCTGCATGTCCGAAAATCTTGGACATGATCGTGCTGAAAAGACCCATAGGAAACACTCCTGACGGTTTGAAAAAAGGTGTCGGGGTAGACAACGCCTACCCCTGTTACCTGTTCCGCTCAGTAACGATATTCTTCGTGCTTGAACGGACCGGCAACCGGAACGCCAATGTAATCAGCCTGCTTTGCGGACATCTTGGAAAGTTCGGCACCAACCTTTGCGAGGTGGAGGGCAGCGACCTTTTCGTCCAGAGCCTTTGGCAGGGTGTAAACCTTCACTTCGTACTGGCCTGGCTTGGCGGTCCAGAGTTCGATCTGGGCCAGCGTCTGGTTGGTGAAGGAAGCGGACATCACGAAGGACGGGTGACCTGTGGCGTTGCCAAGGTTTACGAGACGGCCTTCGGAGAGCAGGATGATGCGGCGGCCTTCGGCCAGCTCGACTTCGTCAACCTGCGGCTTGATGTTGTTCCAGCGATAGTTGCGCAGGGCTTCGACCTGGATTTCGCTGTCGAAGTGACCGATGTTGCAGACGATCGCACGGTCCTTCATTTCGCGCATGTGGTCGATCGTGATGATGTCCACATTGCCCGTGCAGGTGACGAAAATGTCGCCGCGCGGTGCTGCGTTTTCCATGGTGACGACTTCATAGCCTTCCATGGCGGCCTGAAGTGCGCAGATCGGGTCGACTTCGGTCACGAGAACGCGGCAGCCTGCATTGCGCAGGGAGGCAGCGGAACCCTTGCCCACGTCGCCGTAACCGGCAACCACGGCAACCTTGCCGGCCATCATGACGTCTGTGCCACGGCGGATGGCGTCCACCAAACTCTCGCGGCAGCCGTACAGGTTGTCGAACTTGGACTTCGTGACGCTGTCGTTCACGTTGATGGCCGGAACCTTCAGCGTGCCAGCCTTGGCCATCTGCCAGAGACGATGCACACCTGTCGTCGTCTCTTCGGACAGGCCGCGGACGTCCTTCAGGAGTTCCGGGAACTGGTCGTGCATCATGACCGTGAGGTCGCCGCCGTCATCGAGGATCATGTTCGGCGTCCAGCCGTCCGGACCTGTGATGGTCTGCTCGATGCACCAGTTGAATTCTTCTTCCGTCAGGCCCTTCCAGGCGAAGACGGGGATACCGGCCGCAGCGATGGCTGCTGCTGCGTGATCCTGCGTGGAGAAGATGTTACAGGACGACCAGCGGACCGTCGCGCCTAGAGCCGTCAGCGTCTCGATCAGCACGGCGGTCTGGATGGTCATGTGGAGGCAGCCAGCAATACGCGCACCCTTGAGCGGCTGGGTGTCCTTGTATTCTTCGCGGAGTGCCATCAGGCCGGGCATTTCGCCTTCAGCGATGGAGATTTCCTTGCGGCCCCAGTCTGCGAGGGAAATGTCGTGTACCTTGTAGTCCTGCGTGGTCATGATTGGCCCTTACTGCCCGTCTTGGATGGCAGCAGGTATAGAGGCTTGGTGGAGCCACGCAAAGTGTGGCTCCGTCGCATCTGGTCTGTGTCAGTTCGGCTGTGCGGTGTCGGTCTTGGTTTTGACCGTCCGCGGTGTCTGATGTGTGCGCTTCAGATGATGCCTGTATTCGGTCTTGCCCTGCTTTGTGGTGTCCGTCATGGCGTGAGGCGCCTGAGGGGCGGGCTGGTCCGGCTGTTCCGTGATGGTACGGGGGTTCGTCGGCAGGTGATTGGCAGGCTGGTCAATCGTGGAATTCTGCGCTTTCTGCGTCGCGGAACTGGACGTCTGGGGTTGATCGTTGCTCGGGCTGCTGACGGCCTGCGCGAAAGCTGCTGATGAAACGGCAGGGGAGGCCATGATAACGGCTGCGGCAAGCAGGGAGGCTTTCAGGCGAATGGACATGTCTTGAATTTTCCTCTGCAAAGGGAAGAGCTGGTTCCTCCGGGAATAATCTGATAACTCCCGGACAGCGTGACAGTTGCTCCGATGCAGCATATTGCGTCAGTTGCCCGGGCATGTCAGAGAACGGCAGATCACCTTCTGTCGTGTTGTTCGAAACCGGCGCAGGTCCAGAATACCCCCTGAAGAACAGGAGGCTGCCGTGTCAGAGAACCCCACTTACAACTTTCCTTTCACGGTGCTTGATCCGGCGTTCCAGGAAACTGGAAAACCTGCCTTCGCCAATGGTCTTGTCTGGGCTGTACATGCGATTCCGGGACAGGAATTGCGGTCTCTGGGGGCGGGCGAAGTTGAAGAGCTGTTGCTTCCGGGACGTGTGCCATCGTCCGAGGGGTGGTTCTGGCTTCATTTTGATACGGTTCACAGTTCTGCCCGATCCTTTGTCGCGCATCTGCCAGGGCTGCCGGAAGACGTGCGCGCCATGCTGGCGGAAACGGAGTACGGTATTGCGCTTGAGGCCGTTGATGATCTGATCTGGGGGGCGCTTCCGGCATTTGATGATGCATTGGCGGAAGACGACCGGGAAATCTGTGCCTGGCGTTTTGCCATGCGGCCTGACCTGCTGATTACGACGCGGCGGAACCCCATTCCTGTTCTGGGGGCGGCCTACCGGTCCCTCAGACCTGACCATATTCCGCCGACCCCTGCGGGCATTGTGGATCGGGCATTACGGGAATTTACGGGAACCGTGCGTCGGCAGCTTGGCCAGCTTGATGATGATCTGGATCGGGCAGAGGATGTTCTTCTGTTGATCGAGCATCGGTCTGATCTGGGGCATCTGGGTGGTATTGTCGGTAAGGTTCGCCGTCGGGCGACGGAACTCAGACGTGTTGTCACGCCGATTGATCGTGTTCTGAAGGATGAGGATCTGGACCTTCCCGAATGGGCGGAAGACGAACTCCGCGACCGTGCGGAGCGTCAGGTTCATGCAGCTTTGGATGATCTGATTGCTTTGCAGGACCGGGCGCGTTCCCTGCAGGACGAACTGGGGTCCAATCAGGCGGAAGAAACCAACCGTCGTCTGTACATTGTTTCGGTAGGAACGACGTTGATGCTGCCGGCGACCTTCGTGACCGGCTTCTTCGGTATGAACACGGGCGGCATGTTTCTGGCGCAGGGGGCGTGGGGAACAATCGAAGCCGGGTTTGTGTGTTTCGTGTTCATGGCCGTGACGTTTCTGTTCATGAAACTCGCACGATTGCTCTGAAAGTTTTAATGGGGCTGGATAAGGTCTTATGGTTTTCTGGTGAGGTTATTCATGACCAGATTTGCAGATAATATAGTCCGGAAATATTCCTCTGGATTGTAATCTGTTTCAGGACCTGAACACCCATGCGTGTATTCCAGATACTTCTTGCGCTGTCTCTTGTAACATTCGGGCTGGGGGCTTGCGGCTCTGGAATTTATACGCCTGAGACTACCAACGTAGCGCTCAAAGCTGATCCTTCAGGAGTGGTCGGAAAGTTCAGGATCACTGTAAGAGGGATTGTCTGGCACAATGACAGTCTGTTCCTGATATCGGATCAGAATTATCGGAATCCCAATGCTGTTGTCGTTATGCTTGATGACGATACGGTGAGGGATATTCTGAGGGGCAGGACACAAACGGCTGAGCAGTATTTTATGGGTCATGAGATTCTGGCTACCGGATTGGCCAGAAAAATTCGAATTGTTGTGAGGAATCGTGAGGGCAATCTGACAGGGGCGTCCTACGAACAGGTGCGCATCGTCATTGGAGATGCGGCTGATCTGGACGTTTTGTCCCGGTAACAACCGTTCTTCTGCAGTAGGGATATTTGGTACCGTTTTCCAAGCGGTGATGGGCTGGCTGACAACCCATCGTCGCTAGAGGATATAAAATCAGGGACTTTTCTTGGCAGGTCCGCTGGATGTTGCGGGGGTTTGGCCGAGAGCAGACGAGGTTGTGTTAGGATCTGTCGTCTGGCGCATGTCTGATTTTGTGGCGTCTGATTCCGGGGCGGGTGTTGTGGAAACCCCGTGAGGCTGTTCAGCAGCGTATTTTTCGAAAGCTTCTGGCGTGCCAACGAAGGCGCAGTCACACAGGTCCCGATCTGCATAGATGTAGCGCAGACCCTCAGGGGTTTTGCGTGTCAGGAAAACGTGTTGCGGCATGAGTTGCAGCTCTGCGCGGCGAGACGGAGAATTGGCGGGGTGTCTGACGAACCCTGCGGAGATGAGCTGCTTTTCCTGTGGGCTGGTATTGTCGTTAACGCAACCGGCGAGGCCGAGGGCGGCAGACAGCGCTGCGACAGGAAGGGAGAGGGAAGAAAGAGTTTTCAGCATATCAGTCTCCTAACAGCTTTGATGCCATGGGGTTTCATGGGCAGGGCCGATCTTACGGATATTGTCGAAGGGTAGGGGAAAAAGAAAATCTGTGCAGGAAATGGATCAAACACTGACGCAAACTTGAAAGGTTATTAAAAGGAAAAACCGAACACAGATAAAAAATAAATCGGTTTAACCTTTTATTTGTGTATCGGCTAACTGGTCTCACTTGTTAAAACAGGAGATCAGGCCATGACCGATCGGACTATCATTCGCACCACCGCAGGTGCCCCTTGGGTCAGTAATCAGGATAGCAAGACGGCAGGTCCGCGTGGGCCGCTGCTGCTGGAAAATTATCAGCTGCTTGAGAAGCTGGCGCATCAGAACCGGGAGCGTATTCCTGAGCGGACGGTTCATGCCAAGGGTTCGGGCGCCTTCGGAACGTTTACGGTAACGCACGACATTACCCGTTTCAGCAGGGCGTCCATTTTTTCTGAGATCGGCAAGACGACGGAGATGCTGGCGCGTTTTTCCACTGTCGCAGGTGAGCGCGGTGCGGCGGATGCTGAGCGGGATGTTCGGGGATTTGCCCTGAAATTCTATACCGATGAGGGGAACTGGGATCTGGTTGGGAACAACACGCCTGTTTTCTTTGTCCGTGATCCGATGAAGTTTCCGGATTTTATTCATACCCAGAAGCGGCATCCGCGTACGAACCGGCGCTCAGCGACGGCGATGTGGGATTTCTGGTCTCTGAGCCCGGAAAGTCTGCATCAGGTGGCGATCCTGTTTTCTGATCGTGGGTTGCCGCAGGGCTACAGGTTTATGAATGGGTATGGCAGTCACACGTTTTCGCTCTGGAATGCGCAGGGCGAGCGTTTCTGGGTGAAGTTCCACTTCAAAACCCAGCAGGGGCACCGTTTCTGGACGAATGATGAGGCGAATGCTGTCATCGGTCAGGATCGTGAGAGTGCGCAGGCTGATCTTTACGAGGCCATTGAAGGCGGCGATTTCCCGAAATGGACCGTGTTCATTCAGGTGATGGAAGAGGCTGAGGCGGAGCGCGTCAGTTTCAATCCATTCGATGTGACGAAGGTTTGGTCTCATGCGGATTATCCTTTGCAGGAGGTGGGCGTCATGGAGTTGAACCGGAATGCCCTGAATTATTTTGCTGAGATCGAGCAGGCGTCTTTTTCACCCTCCAATATCGTGCCGGGCATTGGCTTCTCGCCTGACAGACTCTTGCAGGGTCGGCTGTTCGCTTATGCAGATGCGCATCGTTACCGGGTGGGGACGCATTATGAATCGCTGCCAGTGAATCGTCCGCAGATTGCCGTGAAAAATTATCACATGGATGGTCCTATGCGGTTTGATGCGCCTGAGCCGGGGGACGGCGGATATTACGAGCCGAATTCGTTTGGGGGGCCGGTTGAAGAGAGTGCTGCCATGGAGCCGCCTCTGCGGATCAATGGGGATGCGGGCTACTACGAGCATCGCACTGACGGGGATGATTTTGCGCAGCCGCGGGCGTTGTTCCGTCTGTTTGATGCTGCTCAGCGGGAGCGTTTCTTCAATAATATTGCCGGGGCCATGATGGGTGTTCCGGCAGAGATCATGGAACGGCAGTTTGCTCTGTTCCGGCAGGCAGATCCGGAATGGGAAGCCGGTGTGCGGCAGGCTGTTACGCGGATCATGACGGGCCCGTCCTCTTCTGCTCCGACGACGCAGGGCGACTGAGGGAAGCCGTCTTTCTGGTCAGCTGCATTCAGAACATGCTGACCAGAAAGATTCCTCTGATCGCCATGGTCGCTCCAATGAGGCGTGGGGTGGAAGCGGTATGTTGCTCCAGTCCGAGCAGTCCGAAGTGATCCAGAAGGACGGAGAGAGCGATGGCACAGCTTGCGACTGTTACAGTGAAAACGGCTGAACCGATTTCCCGTTCTGCAGAGAGCCGGCGAGGACAAACGCGACATTGAAGAGTCCGCCGACCCACGCCCATCATGGAACGTGTGAGAGGCGGTCAATAAAAGGCTCGGACGTGTTGCTGATTCCCAGGAATGGCAGCGTACAGAGCAAGGCTGCCAGTGCCACACTGTAAACGGTCAGGACTTTCATGACGTCGGGGACAGGTGGATCATTCGTCCTGTTTTTGCGGACTCATAGAGGGACTCCATGAGTTTCTGATCGCGCAGTCCTTCTTCGCCGGGGGTTCTGGGGATGAGATCTTTCAGAATACAATCTGCGAAATGGTCGAGCTCAAGAGTAAACTGGTTTTCTGCGGGAAGCCGCCACTCGCTGACAGTTTTATGGTTGCCTTCCCGTCTGCCGATCCGAAGGCGATGGCCGGTGTAGGAGAAAGCATTTTCAAGGGTGATCCAGCCTTTTTCGAGCTGGATTCGAAGGTCTTTGCTTTCGTGGGCTCCGTAGCTGGTCGTGCAGTTTGCGATTACGCCGGAGGGAAAGCGAAGCATGAATGAGAATGTTTCATCCAGATCCTTGTAGCGCGGGTCGTCAGGGGGGCTGACCATTTGAGCGAAAAGGCTTTCCGGCTCTTCTCCGAGGACGGCGCGTGTGCCGTTCAGGCAGTACAGTCCAATGTCTGGTAACGCTCCGCCGCCTGCCAGTTCCGGTTTGAGACGCCATTGGTCTGCGCTGTCCTGCATTTGAGTGTTGATGGCTTCCACGAGTTTCGGGCGGCCCAGTTCTCCGCTCTGGACCAGTTTGCGGACTGCCTGATTGAAGGGCTCGTAATGGCAGCGATAAGCGATCATGAGTTTGACGTGCGCTTTCCGACAGACGTCGATCATGTGCTGGGCTTCTGTGCTCGAATTGGCCATCGGCTTTTCGCACAAGACGTGTTTTCCGGCTGCGGCGAGAGCTTCGACCTGTTTTTCGTGAAGAGCGTTGGGGGTGACGACATATACGGCCTGAATATCGGGACGATCTGCCAGACGGTGGATGTCGTCATATGTGAAGAGGGAGTCGTCTCTGATGCCGTAGCTATGTGCCGTTAAACGCGCTTTTTCAGGCCGTCCGGAGATGAGTGCGACAGGTTTTGCGAGGCGGCAGCCTGCGAAAGCGGGGAGGATTTCTCCGAGGGTAAGACGGCCAAGGCCCATGATGGCGAACCCTACCCGCTCTGAAGGGGGAAGGGCCTGTGGGGGTTGGCTTTCGGGAACATCGGCGTCGCCGCGCCAGTTTCCGAAGGTGATCTGGCCTTTCTCGATCCTTCCCGTATCTAGGATGAACGGAACGAGATGCGGAATACCGACCGGGATATCGTGAGGCATTGCGGATTGCTTTCCCTTAGGGATGTCTGGGAATGCAACGCCGGTTCAGGACGGTAGGTCCGACTTTTGCAGAAGGTCACATCAATTGTGACGTCTGTGTCATAGGATCTCAGCCGGGGCGTTGAACGCGGATTATAAGGGGGGTGTCTTTGCCTTCTTCCTGAAAGGTAATGTCAGCTGTTTGTCCTGCAGAAAGGCTGCCAAGATGTTCGATGGTTGATGCATTTTTGGCGAGAGAAATCCGTTTTCCGCTTATCTCACCGAGAAATCCGATATGTAACTGGATTGGTGAGAGATGTTCTCCGGTTTGCGGGTCTGTCAGGGTGGCAGCTTGTGGAACAAGGAGTGCGGAAAGGCCGCGCAGGAAGTTTTCGCTCATCGGAAGAAAGGTTTCCCATCCGGCAACATGGGGAGATGTGGCAACGACTTCTCCGCCGCCGGGAAAGCGGGCGCTTTTGAGGTAGGTGCCTTTGTCTTTTACCTGGAAGCACACAAGACCGTTGGGTGCGGCCTGCATTTCAAATCGGGGGAGCGGGCGAGGCATGGAGACCCGTTTTTCCAGAACGACATCGCAGGGCAGGATCAGTGGGACAGAGAGCTGTACTGACAGTCCGGGGTGGATGCCGGGTTGAAAGGGAGCCTGTGAGAAATCATCCCGAAGGGGGTCGTGGCTGAGAACCTGACGGTGCCAGTCCATGAACCACAGGCGTGTCAGGAAAGGGGTTGCGTTCATCGTGTCTCCAAATCAGCAACTGCGAGGGCCAGGCATTTTTTCATGACACCTGGCAGGGCGGCGCGCTCTGTGGACCGGAACGTGCCAAAAGAGGGATCGATCCCTGCATTGTGGCCTGCAGGGAGGGCTGCGGCGTAAATCATGAGCCGAAGCGTGAAATGGGTAAAGACATGCGTGACTTCTCCACAGGCTGTCCAGGGGCCCAGGATCGGAGCCGCTGCGAGGGCGTCTTTCTCGTCCCATGGGGTTGCGCGCCAGTCTGTACCGGGAAATTCGTCCATGCCGCCGAGCAATCCTTTTTCAGGACGTGTTCTGATCAGCATATGCCCGGATGCATCCTGAAGAACGAAGTGAGTGCCATAGCGGGTTGGTTTTGCCTGTTTGGGGGCTTTGCGGGGAAGGGTGGCCGCAATTCCATTAGCGTGACCCTGACAGGCCGGGCGCCAGGGACAGGTGAGGCAGGACGGGTTGCGGGGGGTACAGAGTGTGGCGCCAAGGTCGAACAACGCCTGAGCGAAGTCGGAGGGGCGTTGCTGTGCGTCTTGGAACTGGTTCAGCAATGCGGCCTGTCGTGCCAAGAGAGGCCGGGATGCAGGAAGCGGGTCGGCAATGGCGAAGAGCCGTGACGTGACACGCTCTACATTTCCATCAACCGGGACAACGGGTCGACCAAAGGCGATGGCTGCAATGGCGCGGGCTGTATACGCGCCGATGCCTGGGAGCTTGAGCAGTTCGTCAACGGTGTCTGGAAACTGCCCGAGTTCAGCGACGCGTTTTGCGCAGGCGTGCAGATTTCTGGCGCGGGCATAATAGCCGAGCCCGGCCCAGAGACGGAGTACGTCTTCCTGGGGGGCTGCGGCCAGATCCTGTACAGTGGGGTAATGCGTGAGAAAGCGTTCGTAATACGCTATGACAGCTTTTACCGTTGTCTGCTGAAGCATGATTTCGCTTAGCCAGACGCCATAGGGATCGGGGCGTTCGCCGGGGAGGCTACGCCAGGGCAGGGTGCGGCGGTGCGTATCGTACCAGCGCAGCAGGTCGGAAGCATCAGGAGTCACGGAGAGGGATATGACGAAGGATCGGGGTCCAAACAAGAACCTTCGTGATCGGACTGATACATTTACACCCAAACAGAACTGGACGGCTAAACGGGGTGGGGCGCGGCAGATTGGAGCTTTGGTGCCGGGAATTACCCAGCCCGCTTTCAAAAAAAAATCGCCATTGCTGGTTCGATTGTCCATGGATTGGGAAGATTTTATCGGACCGCGCCTGTCTAAAGTGACGGAGCCGCGCCGGTTTTCTGCGGGGACGTTGACGCTGGCCTGCTCTGGGCCTGTGGCGATGGAACTTCAGCATCTTGCGCCTCAGATTGTCGAACGGATCAACACAACCTGTGGCCTGCGGGGAGAGACGATGATCGTGCGCCTTAAAATCGTGCAGGATATGACGGCGTTTGAGCGGCCACGCCCGGCTCGGCCAAGGCCCATTCAGGTCGATGTTCCGGAAATTGAGGACGATGAGCTTCGAGATGCGTTGCAGCGTCTGGGGGGACATATCGGGGCCCGGGGTAAGCGCCGTCGGTGACTGGTATGTTTCACGTGAAACGACTTGTTTCATGCCCTGAAACAGCCCTTTTCAGAGAACAGGGTGTTACCGATATTTACTGAAGACAGAATACGGCTCTTTCCGAGGAGACAGGCCATGAACATCACGAAGAAAACCGTCGGAGCACTGTTGATGGCTGCCCTTGCTGGAAGCCTCCCGATGACGGCGTTCGCCCAGCAAGGAGGTGGTGGCCCGGGAGGCGGTCATGTGGGCGGACCTGGCGGAGGCGGTGGTTTCCGTGGTGGACCCGGTGGAGGTGGCTTTCGCGGCGGTCCTGGCGGAGGGCCAGGTGGATATGGCGGCGGGTTCAGGGGCGGCCCAGGCGGGTTTCGCGGTGGATATGGTGGTGGACCGGGCTGGGGATTCCGGCCGGGTTATGGAAACTGGAGTGGAGGCTGGGGTGGCCCGCGCTTTATGGGGTGGGGACGTCCCGGATGGAGCGGCTGGAACGGCTGGGGTGGCCCCGGTTGGTATGGCTATGGTTGGGGGGTACCGGGCTGGGGTGGCGGCTGGGGTTGGGGCGGTTGGGGCCTTGGCGCCGCCGCGCTGGGCGTTGCTGCTGGAATGGCGATTGAGAACGCCACCTCTGGGTGTCCGGCCGGATATTATCTGACCCAGTATCAGGGGTGTGTTCCAGCAGGGGGGTATGCCGTGCCTCAGGGGTACTATGGTGCTCCGGCCTATGACGGGGGTGTCCCGCCCTATACCTGGGGGTATTGAGGCGGGTGCACGAGGTTAGTCGGTGACGAAATCGGCTGCCTTGTAGCCCTGAGCAAACAGATGGGCGCGCAGATTGGCGAAATTGATCTGCGTGCCGATGATTTTTTTTACGTTTGGTTTGGCGTGAAAGGCGAGGCCAAGACCTGCATTGGCCAGCATTGGGATATCGTTTGCGCCATCGCCGGTTGTGAGTGCGGCCTTGAGCTGAACGCCGCGTTCGGCAGTCAGGGATTCGAGGTGGCTCAGTTTGGCGTCTGGGCCCAGAACCGGGGCATCGAGACGGCCGGTCATTTTTCCATCCACGATTTCAAGGCTGTTGCCGTAGTTCTCGTCGAAGCCGCAGAGTTCAGCGACCTTCTGGGTGAACCAGGTAAAGCCGCCTGAGACGAGTGCCGTGCGGGCATTGTGCTTGCGCATGGTGCAGACGAGTTCTCTGGCGCCTTCCGTCAGGGTGACGGTTTTCCAGACTTCTTCAAGAACAGACGCAGGGTGACCGGCCAGCAGGGCGACGCGCTGTTCGATGGAGGTTTCGAAGTCGATCTCTCCATTCATGGAGGCGCGGGTAATGGCCGCGACCTGTTCCCCGATGCCGAGCAGGGCTGCCATTTCGTCCAGCGTTTCGCCGGTGACGATGGTGCTGTCCATGTCCGCGACCAGAACGGCTTTGCGGCGACCTCGGGTTTTCAGAAGCAGGGCGTCTGTTTGATAGGGCGCGAGGGTTGCGCGGATTGTCGCGGCACTAGCCGAGCCCGGGCCGGGTGTTGGGCATGGAATATCGACAGCTTCCCCGTCCGACAGGACGATAGAGGCCTTGCCTTTGACAAGCGACCGGGCGACGTCGATGGCTTCTGGTTTGAGGGGGCCAGCCTTGCGGTCGGCAATGAGGGTCAGAACGGATGGAAGGGACATAAGCTCTCGTAACGGTCCAGCGCGTGTGGCAGGAACAGGGGGATGAACGCCCCGAAGACAGCACTCATTGTGGCTGGCCCGACGTGCTCCGGCAAGTCGGCTCTGGCTCTGGACCTTGCCCGGACTTTCCGGGGAACGGTGATCAATGCGGATTCCATGCAGGTTTATCGTGATCTGCACATTCTGACGGCCCGACCTGACGCGGCTGATGAGGCCGCTGTTCCGCACAGGCTTTATGGTGTGCTGGATGCGGCGACGCCGGGCAGTGTGGCCTGGTGGCGGTTACAGGCACTTGAGGAAATGGAGGCTGCTTGGGCGGCTGGACGTGTGCCAATCTTGTGTGGTGGTACGGGGATGTATCTTCGGGCACTGACGGATGGGTTGGTAGAAGTGCCTGACCCCGGCGATGAGGCGCGTCAGGAAGCGCGGGCGCTGGCCGAAGAAATTGGTCCAGCGGCATTGCATGCCCGGCTTGCGGAGGTGGACCCCGAAACGGCGGAAACGCTTCGCCCGAATGACACGCAGAGGATTTCGAGGGCCTGGGAAGTGTGGCGCGGGAGCGGGCATGGTTTGGTATGGTGGCGTACCCAGCCGGGGTTGCCGCCTGCGCCGTGCCGGTTTGTGTCTGTTCTTCTGGACCCCCCGCGTGATGTGTTGCGGCAATCTCTGAATGTGCGGTTTGAACAGATGCTTGAAGCTGGCGCTCTGGAAGAAGTGCGTCGTCTTGTTGCGAGGGGGCTGGATTCTGTTCTGCCTGCCATGCGTGCGCATGGGGTTCCGGAACTTGCGGCAGTTCTGCAGGGTGACATGACGCTTGAAGCCGCGCAGCAGGCGGCCGTTTTGGCAATTGGACGATATACTCGCCGTCAGGCTACTTGGTTTCGGCATCACGCTCTGGGTGTAGAGGCGGATTCAATGATTTCATTTCAAAGATATGCCTACTTTGCGCAAGAATCGAAAACTGAATACGAAAAAATAGAACATTTTATATCTGGACGAGTTGACGGCACCCTTCAATCTGTCCTAAATCCCGCGCCTCATACCCCTTAGGAGGATACGGTGACGGCTGCTGCTGAAAGAGACGCAACAACAGGCAACGAAGCGCTGAATGGCGCGGAGGTGCTTCTGCGCGTTCTCGATGAACAGGGCGTAGAGGTAGTCTTTGGCTATCCGGGGGGCGCTGTCCTTCCAATCTACGATGCGCTCTTCAAGCAGG
This sequence comes from Gluconobacter sp. ESL1110, assembly GCF_058107395.1. NCBI lineage: Bacteria > Pseudomonadati > Pseudomonadota > Alphaproteobacteria > Acetobacterales > Acetobacteraceae > Gluconobacter > Gluconobacter sp. ESL1110. Next base: position 472,851 of record NZ_JBYLUK010000007.1, on the reverse strand, counting down.
ACCGTATCCGCCACATTCTTGTCCGCCATGAGCAGGCTGCCGTTCATGCGGCTGAGGCCTATGCGCGTTCGACGGGCAAGGTTGGCGTTGTTCTGGTGACGTCCGGTCCGGGCGCAACCAATGCCGTGACCGGCCTTGTTGACGCGCTGATGGATTCGATCCCGCTGGTCTGCCTGACCGGTCAGGTGCCGACGAAGCTGATCGGCAATGATGCGTTCCAGGAAGCGGACACGACGGGCATTACCCGTCCGGCTACAAAGCACAACTATCTGGTGCGGACGCCGGGCGCTCTGGCCCAGACGGTGCGTGAGGCTTTCGAAGTGGCGCGTTCCGGTCGTCCGGGGCCTGTGCTGGTTGATCTGCCCAAGGACATCACGGTGGGTCAGGCTCCGCTGACGGAGCCAGCGCTGTCACGGCTGAAGCGGTTCCGTCGTCAGGGTGGGCCGGATGCCGAAGCAATTGCCCGCACGGTCGAGGCCATGAAGACGGCCAAGCGTCCGCTGTTCTATACTGGTGGCGGCATCATCAATTCCGGTCCGGAAGCTTCTGAGCTGCTGCGTCGTCTGGCGCGCAAGACGGGCTTCCCGGTCACGTCCACGCTGATGGGGCTGGGGGCGTTTCCGTCTCCTGATCCGCAGTTCCTGGGTATGCTGGGCATGCACGGGTCGGTTGAGGCGAACATGGCCACGCATGGCTGTGATCTGCTGATTGCTCTGGGGGCGCGTTTTGATGATCGCGTGACGGGGCGTGTGGATGCGTTTTCGCCGAACTCGTTCAAGGTTCATGCGGATATTGATCCGAGCCAGATCGGCAAGATCATTCGTGTGGATGTGCGTCTCGAAGGGGATGTTCGCGATACGCTTCAGGCGTTGCTGGATGCGTGGGACGACACGCCAGCACCTGATCTGAGCACATGGTGGAACCAGATTGCGTCCTGGCGCAGCGTGGATGGCTTCGGCTTCACGCAGGATATGACGCCGTCTGCCGTTATCCGTCCGCAGCATGCCATTCGTCGTTTGTATGAAATGGCGATGGAGACGGGGCGTGACACGTTTGTGTCCACCGAGGTCGGCCAGCATCAGATGTGGGCAGCCCAGCACTTCCAGTTTGCCAAGCCAAACCGCTGGCTGACCTCCGGTGGTCTGGGCACCATGGGCTATGGTCTGCCGGCTGCTGTGGGCGCGCAGGTTGCGCATCCGGATGCGCTGGTGATTGATATCGCGGGTGAAGCCTCGACCCTGATGAACATTCAGGAACTGGGGACGATTGCGCAGTATCGTCTGCCAGTGAAGATCTTCATTCTGAACAACCAGTATATGGGCATGGTGCGCCAGTGGCAGGAACTGCTGCATGGGTCGCGCTATTCCCAGTCTTACAGCGAGGCGCTGCCGGATTTTGTGAAGCTGGCGGAAGCGTTTCAGGCAACTGGGATGCGTGCGACCTGCGTGGGCGAACTGGATGATGTCATTCGCCAGATGCTGGAGCATGATGGTCCTGTCATCGCGGATATCTGCGTGGCGGAAAACGAAAACTGCTATCCGATGATTCCGTCGGGTGCGGCCCATAACCAGATGCTGCTTGGCCCGGATCAGGATTCCGCGGCGGCAGGTCTGACCGAAGAAGGGATGATGTTGGTCTGATGACGGAGACAATCCAGAATTCGGTCATCTCGGTTTTGATTGAGAACGAGAGTGGCGCGCTGGCCCGTGTGGTGGGCCTGTTTTCCGGCCGTGGGTACAATATCGAAAGCCTGACGGTGGCGCTGGTGGATGCCGAGCGCAGTCTGTCACGCATTACGGTTCTGACGTCGGGGACGCCGCAGGTCATTGAGCAGATCAAGGCGCAGCTCAAGCGTCTGATCCCTGTTCATGCTGTCTGTGATCTGATGGAAGAAGGCCCGTATGTGGGCCGCGAGCTTGCTCTGGTGAAGGTTGTGTCCCGCGGCGAAAGTCGGACGGAAGGTCTGCGGATTGCAGACTCCTTCCGGGCACGCCCGGTTGATACGACGGCCACCAGTTTTGTGTTCGAATTGACGGGGTCTCCCGCCAAGATCGACGCTTTTATCGAGTTGATGCGCCCCCTTGGCCTGGCTGAGGTTTCGCGCACGGGGATTGCGGCCATTGGCCGTGGCCCTTCTGTCTTTCACGTTAACGAGGAACATGTCTGATGCGGGTGTATTACGATCGCGATGCCGATCTGAATCTGATCAAGAGCAAGAAAGTCGCGATCATTGGCTACGGCAGCCAGGGTCACGCTCACGCCAACAACCTGCGTGACAGCGGCCTGACCGACATCGTCATCGGCCTGCGTCCGACGTCCTCTGCCGTCAAGAAGGCAGAAGAGGCTGGTTTCAAGGTCATGTCCCCGGAAGACGCTGCTGCGTGGGCCGATGTGGTCATGGTTCTGACGCCGGATGAAGGCCAGGGCGCTCTGTACAAGGATAGCCTTGAGAAGAACCTGAAGCAGGGTGCCGCTCTTGCGTTCGCGCATGGCCTGTCCATCCACTTCCGCATCATTGAAGCCCGTCCGGATCTGGACGTGTTCCTGATCGCGCCGAAGGGTCCGGGCCACACGGTTCGTTCCGAATACCAGCGTGGCGGTGGCGTGCCGTCCCTCGTTGCTGTGGCTCAGAACGCTTCCGGCAAGGCTCTGGACATCGCTCTGTCCTACGCTTCCGCAAACGGTGGCGGCCGTGCAGGCATCATCGAGACGACCTTCAAGGAAGAAGTCGAAACCGATCTGTTTGGTGAGCAGGCTGTTCTGTGTGGTGGCGTTGTTGACCTGATCCGTGCTGGTTTCGAGACGCTGGTTGAAGGTGGCTATGCCCCGGAAATGGCTTACTTCGAGTGCCTGCACGAAATGAAGCTGATCGTGGATCTGATCTACGAGGGCGGTATTTCCAACATGAACTACTCCATCTCCAACACTGCGGAGTATGGTGAGTATGTGACGGGTCCGCGCATTATCACGCCGGAAACGAAGGCTGAAATGAAGCGTGTTCTGACGGACATTCAGGATGGTACGTTCGTTCGTAACTTCATCCTTGAGAACCAGTCCGGCGGCGTTGGCTTCAAGGCTATCCGCGCTCGCAATGACGCTCACCAGATCGAGAAGACCGGTGAGAAGCTGCGTGCGATGATGCCGTGGATTGCCAAGGGCAAGCTGGTCGACAAGGCCAAGAACTGATCTCTAAGGGTTGGGGTCCCTCAGTGGTTTTCTGTTGAGGGGCAGGAAAAGCACGCGTTTCGGGGCTGGAATGTTTTCCGGCTTTGGGACGCGTGTTTTTATGTCCAGGAAAAAACGAATCGTTTTTCTGGGTGGAGAGGTTGTTCTTTGGAGTGTTGGGTGTCAGGTCGCCGATGTGTCGGCTCATCCCAGCGTGAGGCTTGTTTTAAGGGGCTTCCAGAAGGGTTTGTGTGCCGCTATCCCAGTTGTGAAGTGCGCCAGAGCCATGATGGGCGCAGTGTTAGGAAGCGCAAACGGAAGCCTCTTCTTTCCTGCAATATGACATATTAACGCATCGGGACAGAAAACCCTTGCATCTGCGGGGAGAGGCCTCTAACACCGCGCTTCTTGGCCCAAGGGGGCGGTTTCGCCCAACAGGCTGTCTACTGGTTTGGGGGTACGTGATGAACGCACTTGCTCAACTGGGGATGGTATCGGAACTCCCGAGAGATATCCAGAACAGCGATGCTCACTCTGTTGAAGAGGAGCGCAAGGACTACTTTATTGAACGGGATGGCGAACGCTATGCCGGCAATCACCTGCTGATCGATTTCTGGGATGCCCGGAATCTTGATGATCCGGCACGCATTGATGAGACGCTGTGCGAATCAGCAATTGCTGCTGGTGCGACGATCCTGCACAGCCATTTCCATCACTTCACGCCGAATGGTGGCGTGTCTGGTGTGATCGTGCTTGCTGAGAGTCATATCTCGATCCACACGTGGCCAGAGCGGAATTACGCTGCGGTTGACGTCTTTATGTGTGGCGCATGTGATCCGAATCTGTCGATTCCGGTCATGCAGCGTCTGTTCCAGGCTGGCCGCATCGAAGTTGATGCCGTGCGCCGTGGACGCGTCCAGGACAGGAACGCTAGCGCGTCCTGAGCCTCAGGCAGGGATCGGCCCAGTGTGGCCGGTCCTGCTTCTGCATTGAAATCCCGACAAGGAATTGAAGACCATGGCTGAAACATGGATCAACGAAACCCTGTACCCGGACTGGGGACAGCGTTTTCTGGTCACGCGTGAACTTGCGCGCGTTAAATCTGACTTCCAGGACGTGGTGGTTTTTGAAAGTTCCAGCCATGGTCGTGTGCTGGTTCTGGATGGTGTGATCCAGATCACGGAGCGCGATGAGTTCGTTTATCAGGAAATGCTGACGCATGTTCCTGTTCTGGCGCATCCGTATGCCAAGCGTGTTCTGATTATTGGTGCTGGGGACGGTGGCGTTCTGCGTCGCGTTCTGGAACACAAGACCGTCGAGAAAGCCGTTATGGTGGAAATTGACGGTGCGGTGATCGAGCTCTCCAAGCAGCATCTGCCGAACATTGCAGGGGATGCCTGGAACGATCCGCGTGCGGAAGTGATCGTTGGCGATGGCATCGACTATGTTGCCAAGGCTACTGATGGTTCTTTTGATGTCATCATCGTTGATAGCACGGACCCGATTGGTGTTGGTGAAGTTCTGTTTACGGATGAGTTCTACAGCAACTGCGCGCGTATCCTGTCGGATGAGGGTCTGATTGTGAACCAGTGCGGTGTGCCGTTCATGCAGGCTGATGAACTGTATGAGACGAGTCTGCGTCGTGCGAAATTCTTCCCGCATGTCTCGGCTTATGTTGCTGCTGTTCCGACTTATGTTGGTGGCTTCATGACGCTGGGTATGGCGTCCAAGGGCCAGTCACCGAACACGCAGACGGTGGAGCAGATCCGCGCACGCGCAGAGGCTGCCAATATTCTTGGAACGACGCGTTACTGGACGCCGGAAATTCACGTCGGGTCTTTCAATCTTCCGCCGTATATTGCCGAGCACCTTCCGAAGACGGACAAGTAAGGTGTTTTTCCCCTCACTTTTCTAAAGGTGAGGGGACTTTAAAGACAGCGTTCGAGGCTGCTGCTCATCCGTTCCAGAAGCGTTATGAGGATGTCTCGCTCGAGTGGGGTAAAGCCTTTGAAGGCTTCCTCGCTCGCTTCTTCCATAATCGGAATGATTTTCTGACTTTTCATGAGTCCGTCTGGTGTCAGGCGAATCTGGCTGACACGTTTGTCGTTGGGATCGGTTTCACGCTCGATAAGGCCGTCGCGTTCCATGCGGGCCAGCAGGGTTGCCATGCCGGGCTGCTCGATGCCTGCGAATTCGGCCAGATATTTCTGATTGAGGATTTCCCCTTTTCCTAAAGCGAGAAAGACCGGGATCTGGCCTGCGCGCATTCCGGCGGGTTTCAGTTTCTGCTCCATCAGGCGCGTAAACAGGCGCCCTGTTGTGGTGGCGAGGAATCCGATGGAGAGACAGGGCGCCTGGGTCCGCATGGGGAAATCCGCCTTGGGTGGATAATGTGGATAAAATACATAACATGCTATGTATTTAGTCTGAAAGGCCCAATGTGCCGAAGAAGCCGTTCCCCGACGACATTGGAGGCAGGGGAAACGGCTGACGAGGATTATGGTTTCGTGGTCTGCGATGTGCTCTGGCAGCGGTGGTCGCGGAACAAAGCCCACTCTTCGCAGGTCTGTCCGGACGGGAGGTGGCACATTCCGCTTTGACCGGTGGGGCCGTTGACAATTTCAAGTGTGCCGCCCTGTTTGATGCAGCTTGCGCTGGCAGGGTTCGGCATGCCGATGATGCGGTGTTCTGGTGTTTTCTGGTTAGGGGAGGCGGCACAGGCCGTGACCAGCAGGAAACCGCAGCCGAAAAGACTGTTTTTCAGTGTGTGCATGTTATGGGGCTGTCCTTGTGAAAAAGCGGACGCTTTTTTCGACTGCGCCCAGAGCTTTTGTTGTTGCGGCAAATTTCTCGAAATGAGGTGTTTTGAGATGTGTATCGAAGGCCGCCTGATCCGTGTAGCGCTCGACCAGAACGATGGTGTTGGGATCTTCGTTTGAAGTGATGACGTCGAAGGCGAGGCAACCGGGTTCGTCTGTGTTGGAACGCTCACTGTCATAAGCGCAGTTTTCTAGAAAAAGAGAGCGGTTCTCCGGATTGATGGAGAATTCTGCGATGACGGTCAGTTCGCCAGCCATTGTGGCTCCTTTCAAAGTCTAAAAATGTCCAGAAATCGTAACGCAGAACAGATCGTAACGATTGCGAAGAAATTGGGAAACTGGCAGGATTAAGTCCGACCAATACGGGAGAGACCAGCTTTTAGAGCTGGCGCCGAAGGAGCAACCGCCCCGGAAACTCTCAGGCTAAAGGACCGAGTTGGTCGGTAAATTCTGGAGAGAGGTGCGTCTGACGTACCCGCCGACGGGATAGCGATCTCAGGCAAAAGGACAGAAGGGGCGGCGTATTCCGGAAACTCCGGGCGCGTCTGCACCTTCATGTTTTGATCGGGCCGGACCTACCCCATGACCGACTCTCTTCAGCGTACTCCTCTTCACGCTCTCAATCTGGAACTTGGCGCCAAGATGGTACCGTTTGCGGGTTATGAGATGCCGCTTCAGTATCCGGCAGGGCTGATGGCCGAGCATTTGCACACACGTAGCAAGGCCGGGCTTTTTGATGTGTCCCATATGGGGCAGATCCGGATTTCTGCCCGCAGTGGTGATGTCCGGGATGCGGCTCTGGCGCTCGAAAGCCTGATTCCGGCTGATTATGCGGGGCTTGCGAAGGGACGGCAGCGCTACGGATTTCTGACCAATGATGCCGCAGGTATTCTGGATGATCTGATGGTCGCCAATATGGGCGATGATCTGTTCGTTGTGGTGAATGCGTCCTGCAAGGAGCAGGATGCGGCGCTGATTGAAGCGGCTCTTTCCGACCGTTGTGTTGTGACGCGACAGTTTGATCGCGCGCTGATGGCGCTGCAGGGACCGCAGGCTCAGGACGCGATTGCGCCTCTCTGTCCGGCAGCGGTCGATATGCGTTTTATGGACGTGATCGAGACGGAGCTTGCTGGTGTTCCGGTGACGCTGTCGCGTTCGGGTTACACGGGCGAAGACGGTTACGAAATTGGCTGTGCAGCCGCGGATGCGGAGACTGTTGCACGGGCGTTGCTGGCCCAGCCACAGGTTTTTCCGATTGGGCTTGGAGCCCGGGATTCGCTTCGTCTGGAAGCGGGGCTTTGCCTGTATGGCAATGATATCGATACGACGACCACGCCGATTGAAGCCTCTCTGGCCTGGGCTATTCAGAAAGCCCGGCGCGAAGGGGGCTCTCGGGAAGGGGGCTATCCGGGTGCTGAAATCGTGCTGCGTCAGGCTCGTGAAGGTGTCAGCCGCAAGCGTGTTGGCCTGATGGCGGAGGGGCGTGCGCCTGTTCGTGCGGGGGCGAAGCTTTTTGCGGATGCGGAAGGCCAGAAAGAGATCGGCGTGGTGACGTCAGGAGCTTTTGGCCCGACGGTCCAGGCGCCGGTGGCGATGGGATATGTCGCAACAGACTACGCGGGAAATGACACGGCGCTGTTCGCCGAACTGCGTGGGAAATTCGTTCCGGTTCATATTCGGGCGATGCCGTTCGTGGCGCCCGGTTTCAAGCGTTAAGCCAAGGAAAAGCAGCGATGACGACTTATTATACCAAATCGCATGAATGGATCCGTCTGGACGGGGAAGAGGCGACTGTGGGCATTACGGCTCATGCTTCTGAAGAGCTGGGCGAACTGGTGTTCGTGGAAGCCAAGGACGAGGGCACGGACGTGGCGGCGGGCGATGCTGCTGCGGTTGTGGAATCCGTCAAGGCGGCGTCTGACATTTATGCTCCGGTTGCCGGTGTGCTGTCGGGCTTCAATACGAAGCTGTCCGACGAGCCGACGCTGGTTGGTAATGACCCGGAAGGTGAGGGCTGGATCTTCAAGATGAAGGTTTCCAACCCGGATGACCTGACGTCCCTTCTGACGGCAGAGCAGTACAAGAGCCTCTGACGTTCTGTGATGGGTCTGGCTTTTGCCGGGCCCATTTTTCTTTTCCTGCCCATCAAGACTTCCAGAGAACGATACCGTGACGATCCTGTGGCCTGAACAGACCGAAGACTTCAGCTCCCGCCATATTGGCCCACGCTCCTCTGAAATTGCGGAGATGTTGCAGACGATCGGGGCGTCCAGCCTTGAAGATCTGATTGACCGCACGGTTCCGAAAGCCATTCTTGACCGTGGTGATCATGGGATTGGCGCGGCACTGACGGAGCAGCAGGCTCTGGCGCGTCTGCGGGACATTGCGTCCCGGAACCGTGTTCTGACGTCCATGATCGGGCAGGGATATTACGACACGGTTCTGCCGCCGGTCATCCAGCGCAATATTCTGGAAAATCCGGCTTGGTACACAGCCTATACGCCGTATCAGCCGGAAATCAGTCAGGGCCGCCTTGAGGCACTGTTGAACTTCCAGACGCTTGTGGCGGATCTAACAGGGCTCGATATCGCCAATGCGTCCCTGCTGGATGAGGGCACGGCCTGTGCAGAGGCGATGGCGCTGGCCAAGCGTGTCTGCAAGTCCAAGTCTGACCGGTTCTTTGTAGATGCTGATACGCATCCGCAGACGCTGGCTGTTCTGAAGACGCGGGCCGAGCCGCTGGGCTGGGACATCGTGGTGGGTGATCCTGAGACGGATCTGGACGTGGCGTCCGTGTTTGGTGCGCTGCTGTCCTATCCGGGCTCGTCCGGGGCTGTGCGTGACCCGCGTAGTGTGATTGAGGCGGTTCATGCTCAGGGCGGTATTGTTGCGGTGACCTGTGATCCGCTGGCTCTTGTGATGCTGGAAAGCCCGGGGGCTCTGGGCGCGGACATCGCCATTGGGTCCATGCAGCGTTATGGCGTGCCGATGGGTGGTGGTGGCCCGCATGCCGGGTTCATGGCGACGAAGGATGCTTACAAGCGGCATATGCCGGGGCGTCTGGTCGGTGTTTCGCGTGATAGTGCCGGGCGCCAGGCGTATCGACTGGCGTTGCAGACCCGTGAGCAGCATATCCGCCGTGAGAAGGCGACGTCCAACATCTGCACGGCCCAGGTTCTGCTGGCCGTCATTGCGTCCATGTATGCGGTGTATCATGGGCCGGAAGGGCTGAAGGAGATTGCGGGTCGTACGCATCGTCTGGCGGCTATTCTGGCTGCGGGTCTGAAGGCTCTTGGCGTGACGGTTGAGACGGAAACGTTCTTCGATACGCTGACAGTTCATGCTGGTTCCGATGCGCAGGGCATTCTTGCCAAGGCTCTGGATGCCGGGATCAATCTGCGTGATGCGGGCGAAGGACGGATTGGTCTGTCCTGTGATGAGACGACGACGCCTGAGACCATCCGGACACTGTGGCAGTGCTTCGGGGTGGATGAGGCGCGCGTTGCGGTTCTGGAGCGGAAGCTTTCTGTGGAGGAAGCTCTACCGCAGGCGCTTTCCCGTCAGGCGGCTTTGCTGACGCATCCGGTGTTCCATGTTCATCGTTCGGAGACGGATCTGCTGCGGTATATGCGGTCTCTGTCTGACAAGGATCTGGCGCTGGATCGGACGATGATTCCGCTGGGTTCCTGCACGATGAAGCTTAATGCAACCGCAGAAATGATTCCCATCACCTGGCCTGAATTTGGGCGGATTCATCCGTTTGCGCCGAAGGATCAGCGGGCTGGGTATGCGGAACTGTTTGCGTATCTGGAACGGACGCTGTGTGCAATTTCTGGCTATGATGCTGTGTCGCTTCAGCCAAATTCTGGCGCACAAGGTGAGTTTGCAGGCCTTCTGGCCATCCGTGGGTATCATCAGGCGCGGGGGGATATGGATCGGGATGTGTGTCTGATTCCGGCGTCCGCCCATGGGACAAATCCGGCGTCTGCCCACATGGTAGGGATGCGTGTTGTTGTGGTGGCCTGTGACAGCAACGGCAATGTTGATGTTGACGATCTGAAGGCGAAAATCGCGCAGCATGACGGGCGTGTGGCGGCCATCATGATTACCTATCCGTCTACGCATGGTGTGTTTGAGGAACGGATTGTCGAGATCTGTGATCTTGTTCATGCGGCTGGTGGGCAGGTTTATCTGGATGGTGCGAATCTGAATGCGCAGGTTGGTCTGGCACGACCGGGCCTGTACGGGGCTGATGTTTCGCATTTCAATCTGCACAAGACGTTCTGCATTCCGCATGGCGGTGGTGGGCCGGGCATGGGGCCGATTGGCGTGGGAAGCCATCTGGCGCCGTATCTGCCGGGTCAGAACGGGATTGCCGTTTCTGCTGCACCATATGGGTCAGCGTCCATTCTGCCGATTTCTGCGGCGTACATCATGATGATGGGCGATGAGGGGCTGCGCCGTGCAACGGAAGTGGCCATTCTGAATGCGAACTACATCGCGACGCGTCTGGAAGCGCATTATCCGGTACTGTATCGGGGCAGCAATGGCTTTACGGCGCATGAGTGCATTGTTGATCTGCGGCCGATCAAGGATACCGTGGGTGTGACGGTGGACGATATTGCCAAGCGTCTGATTGACCATGGGTTCCACGCCCCGACGGTCAGTTTCCCCGTAGCGGGGACGTTCATGATCGAGCCGACAGAGTCTGAGGGGAAGGTCGAGCTGGATCGATTCTGTGATGCCATGATCGCCATTCGGAAGGAAATTTCCGAGGTGGAGGCTGGTGCTGTGGCGATCGAGAACAGCCCGCTGCGTTTTGCGCCGCATACGACGGCGGATCTGGCGGGTGCGTGGGATCGGTCTTACAGCCGTGAGACGGGATGTTTTCCTGGGGGTGTTTCCACGTCCAAGTACTGGTCTCCGGTGGGGCGTCTGGATAATGCCTGGGGTGATCGGAATCTGGTTTGTTCCTGCCCGGATATTTCCACCTATGCAGACGCGTAAGCTGGTCTGTTTTTGATGCAAAAGGCGCCCTGAGAGGGGCGCCTTTTTTGTTGGATAGGGGCGAGGATCAGGTACTGACTTTGACCCATGTGGCAGACGTCAGTTCTGCGAGGCGTTGCGGTGTGAGGACCACGGAAGCGTTGGTGGCGCCGCCTGCGGGGATGATCTGTTCAAAGGCGCGCAGGGAGTCATCGCAGTACACAGGCAGAGGTTCGGGGAGGCCGAACGGGCAGACGCCGCCCGGTGAATGGCTTGTCAGGGCCAGAACCTCTTCACCGTTGAGGAAGCGGGGACGACCGCCGAGCGTTTCTTTTGTCAGGCGGTTGTCCAAGCGTTTTGTGCCTGCCATCACGATGAGAACGGTTCTGGCATTTGGACCTGATCCGACTTTGACGCCGAGGGTTTTTGCAATCTGGTCGGGTTCAACGCCATGTGTGGCGGCGGCTTCTTCGACTGTTGCTGTGGAACTGCTGGTCACGACGACGGAGAGGTCAGGCGCGCGGGTGGCGAGATCTGCTTTGACGCTTTCGAGGCTCATGGATGTTGGTTCCGGCGATGGGAAAAGGATGTTTCATGTGAAACATGGGCGAGACTTCTGAAAACTGATCTTTTAGAAGCAGGCTTTGGCAGGGCCGTGGATCGGATGTTTCATGGCGGTGCTGCGTTTCGTTTCCTGAAGGATCTTATGATGAGCCATTCTGCCTGTGTTGTCGCTATCCTGACTGTTTCTGCTGATAGGGCGCGCGACCTGGAACTGGAATTGGTGCGCTGCACGGTGGCGTCCCGCAAGGAAGAAGGCTGCCAGCGTTATGTGATCAGCCGGGATATGGAGACGGCAGGACGGTTTACGGCGGAGGAGCGCTGGGCGTCTACGGCAGCATTTGAGCAGCATCTTGAGACGCCGCATTTCCGGGCTCTGGCGGGGCTTCTGGACCGACTGGATGCCACGGTGCAGCTGATGCGCGTGGAGCCTCTGGATGAAATCAGTGACGGCGTCTGAAAGCAGTTTCAATTCCAGTAGGAATGTGTCTCTTCTGTGGGGCCGCTGTTGGAGCGACGGAACGGGGATAAAGGAGAGACACCCATGACTGCATCTGTGACGTTCAAGGTTGAGGGCATGTCCTGCACAGGGTGTTCAGGTAAGTTGCAGAAGGCGCTTGAGGCTGTGCCGGGTGTGTCGGTAGCGAAAGTCACGCTGGAGCCGGCTCAGGCTGTTATTCAGTATGATGAGGCAAAAGTTTCGCCTTCTGCACTGAAGGACACTGTTGAAGATGTTGGTTTTGATGTTGTTGGCTGATTGAAGCCGCATGGCCCATCAGAGCCTGAGATGCAGGCTCTGATGGGCCATAATGAAATGGACGCCTGTTACATTCGTAGCGTTCAATTCTTCGAAAATACGGACTGCGGGATCGTCCTGACGTTTGAGCGTTGGCTTGACGTGCGTGATGATGACGGGAAGGCCTTGGAGACTGGTTCCTGCGACCGTTTGCAGATCCTGTAGTTCTTTCTGGACCCAGTGTGGTGTCAGATGGCCATAGAGGTGGCTGGTAGGTTGACTGTTGTCGTAGGAGCATTCCATCAGGATGGCATGCAGGTGTTTCTGATGAACCAGTGGTGCGATGGCTTGCCAGAGGTGATGCAGATTGTCCGAGTGCTGGGGGGTATCTGGGCCTGTATCGCCCAGATAGAGCAGGGCGTCTGATCCGCTGATTAGCAGGAACGCGGTTGATTCCACGCCGCCATGATTGAGGGGATAAGCCTGAACCTGAAGCGGGGTTTGTGGCAAGAGGACAGTTCTTCCGGGTTCAAGGTCCTGATAATGATACAGGCCCAGGCGGGGTGTGGGGCCGCGGTCGCCCATGTTGGGCCAGACCTGCCAGTTGAAGACGTGTTCCGCCAGAACGGCGTTGACGGACGGAAGTGCCAGAATGGGTTTGGGGGCGTCATCTGGCGAGACGGCGACGAGGCCGGCGATATGATCCAGATGGGCATGGCTGATGAGGTAGGCGGTGACCCTGTCATGAAGGATTTCGCCTTCCGGGGACAAGGTCTTTGATGTCAGGGTGTGTGTGTCGAAGGCGCCTGTTCTGGTTGCTTCCTTCAGGCCGTGAAGGATGGTTCCGGCGTCGCAGAGGACACCTTTATCGGACGTGGTTGGACGGATGAAATAGGCGCTCAGGTTTCCATCTTCCAAGCCACCCTCTGCACCGAGAACAACGATGTCAAAATCTGCTGCACGGCTGCATGCGGGAGCCATGAAGAACGGAAGCGCTATCAGAAGCTTTTGCAGGCAGGTTACAAAGCGCATGGGTGATGGTCTTTCCCGCTTGAGAGGCGTTATTTCCGGTAATGAGGAAGTCCAAGCCCTTTGATGAGAGCCAGGGCGCGTAGGGCAAAACCGGCCGTAATGGCGATTGCGGCGGCAAGTGTTGTGCTGAGGCCTGCGGCGGTCAGAAACACATAGCTGCATGAGGAGAGGGCCACGGCCGTAACGTAGAGTTCCGGGCGGATGATGATGGAGGGGACACCCGCCAGAACGTCACGGAAGATGCCGCCCATGCAGGCGCTGACAATGCCCATGAGGGCTGCTGGGACGAGGGGGATGCCGTAAGCGATGGCTTTGGCGGAACCGTACACACCGTAAGCGGCAATTCCCATTCCATCGAACCAGTCCACGGCGCGTTCCGACCAGAGGCGCCCGGGGGTGAACCAGACGAGCAGTGCGCAGACCATGCAGACGGTGATCCCGGTGGAGTTGTGCATCCATGCGACCGGGGCTCCGATCAGCAGATCGCGGACGGTACCGCCTCCGACGCCTGTGATGGCGGCGAAGAACATGAATGTCAGGATCGTCAGGCGTTCACGCGCGGCCGCCAGTGCTCCTGAGACGGCGAACACAGCGGTGCCGGCGATATCCAGAACCGGCAGAATGGAAGTTGAGAAAGCCTCGAAGGCGGGGTGCATCATAAGGGATGCCGTAGCAGGGAAACTGCATACAAAAAAGCCCGGCGCGATGGCCGGGCTTTCTCGTTTGACAGATGTCTGTTCGGATCAGACCGAATAGTACATTTCGAACTCTGCCGGGTGCGGCGTGTGCTCGAACTTGTAGACTTCTGCCCACTTGATGTCGATGTAGCTCTCGATCTGGTCCTTGGTGAAGACGCCGCCTTCGAGAAGGAACGCGTGATCTTCCTTGAGGGCTTCGAGGGCTTCACGGAGCGAACCGCAGACCGTCGGGATCTGGGCCAGCTCTTCCTTCGGCAGTTCGTACAGATCCTTGTCCATGGCGTCGCCCGGATGGATCTTGTTGCGGATGCCGTCCAGGCCAGCCATCAGCATGGCAGCGAAGGCGAGGTATGGGTTTGCCATCGGGTCCGGGAAGCGGACTTCAACGCGCTTTGCTTTCGGGTTCGTCGCATGCGGGATACGACAGGAAGCGGAGCGGTTGGCTGCGGAGTAGGCGAGCAGCACAGGTGCTTCGAAGCCCGGGATCAGGCGCTTGTAGGAATTGGTGGACGGGTTCGTGAAAGCGTTCAGGGCCTTGGCGTGCTTGATGATGCCGCCGATGTAGTACAGGGCTTCATCAGACAGGTCCGCATACTTGTCGCCAGCGAATGTTGGCTTGCCGTCACGCCAGATGGACTGGTGAACATGCATGCCAGAGCCGTTGTCGCCAGCGATCGGCTTCGGCATGAACGTGGCCGTCTTGCCGTAGGAGTGGGCGACGTTGTGCACGCAGTACTTGTAGATCTGCATGAAGTCAGCGGACTTCACGAGCGTTGCGAACTTCGTGCCAAGCTCATGCTGGGACTGTGCAACTTCGTGATGGTGCTTCTCGATCGGCAGGCCCATTTCGCCCATCGTGGAGAGCATTTCGGCGCGCAGGTCATGTTCGCTGTCCACTGGAGGGACAGGAAAGTAGCCACCCTTGACGACAGGGCGGTGGCCCATGTTGCCTTCCGGGTAGGCCTTCAGGGATGCGCCCGGGCCTTCGATGCTGTCGAGCTGGTACGTGCCGAAGTTCGGGCCCGTGCCGAACTGCACGTTGTCGAAGATGAAGAACTCAGCTTCCGGACCGAAGAATGCCGTGTCACCGAAGCCGGCTTCTTTCAGATAGGCTTCTGCGAGCTTTGCAGTCGAGCGCGGGTCACGGTTGTAGAAACCACCGGTTTTCGGGTCGACGATGTCACAGAACAGGATGAGCTGCGGCTTCGCGGAGAACGGGTCCATGACGGCCGTTTCCGGATCCGGCAGCAGGACCATGTCGGACTCGTTGATGGCCTTCCAGCCTTGGATGGAGGAACCGTCGAACATGAAGCCTTCAACGAAGGTATCATCTTCAATGGTGGAGACTGTCTGGGTCGTGTGGTGCCACTTGCCCTTGGGATCGGTGAAGCGCAGATCGACGAATTCAGCCGCGTGCTCCTGGATCATTTCGAAAACGCGCGCTACGGCTGCGGGGTTCGGTGCCGGCGGCTTGCCAGCTGCGGCTGTGGTCTTGGGTGTTGCTGCCTTGGCGGAAGCGCGGCGCGGAGCAGCGGCTTTCGGTTTGGCGGTGGAAGAAGTAGGGGCTTTTCTGGCCATCGATCTGTCGCCTTGCATCGTGTGAACGGCTTCAAAACGATTACGGGACAATTTCCCATCTGTCGAGTACGACACAGCGCTTCATTTTATCATCTTTTGAAGAAAGGAAATGTCCGGAAACGGGGTTTGAACTGATCGGGTATGGCTTTCGGTCGTATAAGGTATGGGAGGAATGTTTCCTGTTCTGTGTTGTCCGATCGGGAAAACTTTATGATTTCCAAGGCAAGTGGGCTTCTATCTGTGTCATCATGGGGCAAGTGTTTAGAGCCGCCCTTCAAGGACGGAATGGCTTTTCACACGACGCTCCTCCTGCAATGGTAAAAATTCCTTTCTGCTCCTGTCAAAGTCCCGGTTCATGAAAACGCCCAATCGCTATCTTTCGTCACTTCCCACAACTGTGTTCACGGTTATGTCCCAGCTTGCGGTCAAGCATGATGCGATCAATCTGGGGCAAGGGTTTCCGGATACGGAGGGGCCTGCGGATATTATCGCGGTTGCCGCCGAGGCTTTGAAGGATAACCGGAACCAGTATGCCCCGTTGACCGGGTTGCCTGAGTTACGGGAAGCAGTTGCAGCGTCTAACCAGCGTTTCTATGGGCTGGAGATTGATCCCGCGACGGAAGTGGTTGTGACGTCTGGTGCGACGGAGGCTCTGGCAGCCTGTTTGATGGCGGTTGTGGAAGCGGGCGATGAAGTGGTCCTGATTGAGCCGCTGTATGACACCTATCTTCCCATGCTGAAGTTGATCGGGGCTGTTCCGAAATGTGTGCGTTTGCAGCCACCGCACTGGGATCTTCCGGAAAAGGAGCTCAGAGCCGCTTTTGGTCCGAAGACCAAAGCGATGATTCTGAACTCTCCGATGAATCCGGCGGGGAAAGTTTTTTCCCGGGCGGAACTGGACCTGATTGCAGGGTTGGTGCGGGAATATGACGCTTATGTGGTCTGTGATGAGGTGTATGAGCATCTGACGTTCCACGTGAAACATATTCCGTTGATGACGCTGCCGGACATGCGCGAACGATGCATGAGAATTGGCAGTGCGGGGAAGAGTTTCTCTCTGACGGGGTGGAAGGTCGGGTATGTGACTGCTTCCGCTGCGTTAGCGTCTGTGATTGCGAAGGCGCATCAGGTGATGGTTTTTGCCACGGCTCCTAATCTTCAGCGGGCGGTGGCTCATGGTCTGAACAAGGACGATGAGTATTATCAAGGTCTGTCAGCTGATCTGGAACTGCGCCGGGATCTGTTGCGGAATGGTTTGCATCGTCTGGGATTTGAGACGTTGCCTGCTGATGGAAGTTATTTCATCGTGGCAGACATTACGGGCCATGCGCAGGGGCGAACGGATGTAGAGTTTGCAAAATGGCTGGTTGAGCAGGCCGGTGTTGCGACCATCCCTGTTTCTGCGTTCTACGATCCTGACGGTCCGGCTGCTCCGCAAAACCTGATCCGCTTTGCGTTCTGCAAGAAGCCTGAGATCCTTGAAGAAGCGCTTTGCAGACTGGAAAAGGCTCTGTCCTGAGCCTGCCCTCTTCTCTTCAGCGTCTTGCACACTATCTCTGAACCTCGTTTCGCCCTCTCAGCCAGGAGATCAAGACCATGTCTATTGCCGCAGAAGCGCTGGGGGCTCTTGCCACAACGGATGCCCTGTTTTTCGACCGCCCCGGATCCCGACTGACGCGGGATGGCGCGGAGGCTCTGGTCGCGCAGGGGCTGGAAGGCGTGGATGATGGGGAGCTGTTTCTTGAATATCGCGAGAACGAAGGCATCTCTTTGGATGATGGTACGATCCGGTCTGCCAGCTTCACGACGTCTTCCGGATTTGGTTTGCGCGCGGTTCTGGGGACCGAAACGGCTTTTGCTCATTCGGACGAAATGAGTGAGGAGGCTCTTGCGCGCGCGGTGAGCACAGTTGGGGCTGTGCGACAAGGGCGTAGTGGCATTATGGCGCCC
The DNA here is from genome assembly GCF_058107395.1 of Gluconobacter sp. ESL1110. Taxonomy (NCBI): domain Bacteria; kingdom Pseudomonadati; phylum Pseudomonadota; class Alphaproteobacteria; order Acetobacterales; family Acetobacteraceae; genus Gluconobacter; species Gluconobacter sp. ESL1110. The sequence continues at coordinate 455,326 of NZ_JBYLUK010000007.1, read as the reverse complement.
GGACCACGCGCTACAAACCAGCGGCTTTATGCTGATGCCAGACCTCTGGAAGGCACGGATTTTGCGGCGCGGGCGGCGGTTCTCGGCGAGATTGATACATATGCGCGAGCACTGGATTCGCGTGTTGTGCAGGTGAGCGCCAGTCTGAGTTCCGAGTGGCAGGCTGTGCAGATCATGCGTCGGGCCGATGCTGGTGGCCGGGTTGCTGATCTGCGGCCGCTGGTGCGTCTGAACGTGTCGGTTGTTGTGGAAAAAGATGGTCGCCGCGAGAGTGGTGGGCATGGGCAGGGCGGTCGATACGAGCTGTCGCGGCTTTTGGATGCCGAAACATGGAAAGCGGCTGTGGATGAGGCGCTGAGGCAGGCGCTTCTGAACCTGGATGCAGCTCCTGCGCCAGCTGGTGAAATGGATGTGGTTCTTGGTCCGGGCTGGCCGGGTATTCTGCTTCATGAGGCCGTAGGTCATGGGTTGGAAGGGGATTTCAACCGCAAAGGGACATCGTCGTTTACGGGGATGGTCGGAAAGCGTGTGGCTTCGCCGGGCGTGACGGTTATTGATGATGGCACGTTGCCGGAACGTCGTGGGTCGCTGAGCATTGATGATGAGGGAACGCCGACGGGTCGCACGGTTCTGATCGAGGACGGTATTCTGACGGGGTATTTGCAGGACCGTTTGAATGCGCGCCTGATGGGGGTGTCTCCGACCGGGAATGGTCGGCGGGAGTCTTATGCTCATGCGCCGATGCCCCGGATGACGAATACTGTCATGTTGGAAGGGAGTGCGACCACGGAAGAGATGATCCGCTCAACGAAGCGGGGTCTGTATGCGGTCAATTTTGGCGGTGGTCAGGTTGATATTACGTCCGGGAAGTTCGTTTTTGCGGCATCGGAGGCGTATCTGATTGAGGGTGGAAAGGTGACGCGGCCTGTGAAGGGCGCCACTCTGATTGGTAATGGCGCAGATGCCATGAACCAGATTTCCATGATTGGGTCTGATATGGCGCTTGATCCCGGGATCGGGACCTGTGGAAAGGCCGGGCAAGGCGTACCGGTTGGCGTGGGGCAACCGACGCTGAAACTCTCGGGTTTGACGGTTGGTGGGACGGCCTGAGGTTTCTGAATTTCCGGATTTCGAAAATATGCAGGCACGAAGGGCTGGTTGAGAGTTTAGGTGGGTCAAAAGTTGCGTAGGGTGGAAGTAATTTGTTCCATCGACCGACTTAATGATGCTGTAATATCAATATTCGTGCTTTCTTCTGCTTTTTTTGCGGTTTTCTGTTGTTTGGATAGTTTGTCGGTTTCAAAGGCTTTTTCGTCTTCTCGGCCCCTTCCTGAGCAATGGTATACGGGATCTTTAGTTTTCGTCCTCTTCAGCAGAAGCAAAAGCTGGTGTTCTTGCGGTTGAGCCACATTCTCAGGGGCTGTCCCTTCAGGGCGATTTGGTGCACTAGGAGAAATCCGGGCCTGTCACGATTCAGAGGTCAGTATTCTCAATACACACTGATTAAATATGGCCCGACAAAACACCGGGTGATGTCTCTGGATTTTTATGGAATTTGGTCCGGCTCTTATAACCTTGGTCCGGCAATAGAGTATAAATGGAACCCGGCCATAGGTTTTATTGGCGGGGTTATCGTCCCATTTACAGGACATAATGCGTCTAGAGCCATCATGTAGACTTGGAATGTCTGATTGAAGGAGGGCTACTGTTATGGGGCATAATTATGCCAAGCCGCTCACCAGCCAAGTGCGTTTGGAGCGTGTTCTTAGTCGTTTGCCTGAGGATTGGTCGTTGCGGATCGAACGGGACGCAGGACAGGGATGGCGTGTCTGGATGCAACCTCCTGCCCATGATGGGCAGTGGAGTGAACCGCACGATGTTCTTGCCGATGCAATGGAAGAAGTGTGGCGTGCGGTGAGGTAGAATTCAGAAGGCCGGGTGATAGATCAGCATTGCGAAGACACGGTTCACAAGCGGATAGACGAGGAACTGGATCAGCAGCAACAGGATCATCGGGGCGAAATCCATGCCACCTGTACTGGGCAGGATGTTCCTGATGGGAGAGAGCAGAGGTTCGACAACACGGGCCAGGGTGTTGAAGAGCGAATAGAAAAACCGGTTACGGATATCCAGAACGCCAAAGCCCAGAAGCATGGACAGGATACAGTAAGCCAGAAGGGCCCAGACGAAGGCCTGAATGATCATCAGGATAATGGCGTGCAGGGCAAGCATGCTGAAAACCTCGTCGGCAGTCGCGAAAGACCCGACAGCAGTCGGGCAGAAGCGGGTTTTGTATCTGTCTCTCCGGGAGAGGACAACTCTCTCCCCGAATGCTTGACAGAAACACTCTCTGTAAGAACTATCACAAATACCATGGGGCTGTAGCTCAGTTGGGAGAGCGCCTCGTTCGCAATGAGGAGGTCAGGGGTTCGATTTCCCTCAGCTCCACCATGGTGTTTTCTTTAACGGCGGGATGTTTGTGCACTCGGTGCGGGTTTGTGTGTCAGTCCGGAGCGAAAAGGCCCAGATCGAGGTGATGGCCGTTTGAGTAGTTCAGGCCTTTGACCCGCCCATATTCGACAACGCTCATTCCGGTTTTTTCCAGGGCATTCTTGAAAACAGTCTCGTCTTTTCGATCAACGAGCGCGAGCGTGCATTTTGGATTTTTTTGCAAGTAAAGAGCCGCTGCTTCAGGGCCGAGCAACTGGGTCTGTTCGCCTGCAAGAAAAACCAGACTTGGCTCGGAGTAAGACGTGGAAACCAGCACACTTTGATCACAGGGTTTAACGTCTTCGAAAAGGGCGGCTACCCGTGGGGCCAGACGGATTGTCTGCAGGTTGGGGATGACAGCGAGGAAAAGCCCAGCCTGTGCAATGATGGCTGCACCCATTGCGCAGAAAGCCGCCTGCTGCCGATGTTGGCGCAGAAGTAGAAAAATTGCTGCTCCCATCAACGGGAGTGAGCCACAGAGAGCTAGGCCTTCGCGCAGGGAAAAGACGTGTTCCATCTTGTAAAGCAGGACCGTTCCTGCAACGCAGAAGGCTATTCCGATCATAGCCCAGAGTGTGCCGTATAGTCCTGAAGCGGCTTTGCCCAATCGAGACAGCGTGGGGACTGACCAGACTGTTAGGGATGCTGCGGTTAGAATGGCGATGGCTGGGTAGGTTGGTAGAACATAGTGCGGCAGCTTGGTTGCGATAAGCTCGAACACGATCCAGTGGGGAATGATCCAGCTTAGCAAGAAGCGGACCTGTGGAAGTTTTCTGTTTTTCCAGATGGCCGGTAGGGCCAGAGCTGCGAAGAGCGACCCGGGCCAGAATGCCAGTGCAAATACCAGAAGGTGGAAGCCGGGAGGAAGTCCGTGTGCTTCCTGACCGTGCGCGACTTTGCCCAGAAAGTTTCGTCCGATGGCGCGTGAGAAGAATTCACCATGGCTGACGACGTCAATTGCGATGCACCAGGGAACGACCACGGCGAGCATGAGGAGCCAGCCCCAGTGGGGGCGGAGGCGAGACCACCATGTCTTGTCCCGTTCCACGCCCCAGAGTGCTAGAGGTGTGCCGAAACCGGGAATGAGAACGACTGGCCCTTTGAGCATGAGTCCTACGCCCAGAGCCAACCAGTAACCGCAGGCGACCAGAACCGGGGTGGGGATATTTTTCTGGCGATCGGTGAAGGCCCGTAGAAGCATTGCTTCAAAGCACAGCACATCAAGCAGCAGGACAGTGTCGATCGTCGCCATATGACTCTCGGCGACGAAAAGCGTTGAGACCATCAGGAGGCCAGCAGCCATCAGGCCCGTAGTTGCGCCAAATAGGACTGTTCCCATCCAGGCAGTGAGTGGAACAATGAGTGTGGCTGCGAGAAGGCTTGGAACACGGTAGGGCCAGGTTTTTCTGAGAACGTCTGGGCCCAGAAATGTTTTGGCGATTTGTGCTGAAGAGGCTTCAAGCCAGTAGATGCCTGCTGGCTGAAGGTAGCGGGGTTTATCCTGAAAACGGACATCCACGAAATTACCGGAGGTCAGCATTTGCTCCGAGGCTTCCATGTATCTCGGCTCGTCGCGATCAAGCGGAGGAAGCGTCATGCGTCCTGACAGAGCAAGCAGGAAGGTGACCAGCCCAAGGAGGGCATAGTGCCGGAATGTCAGTTTCATGGTGAGGCTCCGTTCCGGTCCATCACGGAATGGTGGACGGAGACGGGCCAAAAGACCATCCCCGATCGTGGATGGATCAGTGTTCGGTCAGATGATCGGGCAGGTGGGTACGGTTCTGCAGCCACATGACACCCAGCAGATCGCGGATGCCAACAAGGGCCCGATTGAAGTTGGTGTATTTGGAAGAACCGTGCAGTCGCGCACGATGTTGGACTTCATGGCAGATCAGCGGTGCACCGTAATGCCCGAGCAGGGCTGGTAGGAAGCGATGAACGCCCTCAAACTGCGGGATACGCAGGAACATCTCACGAGAGAAGAGCTTGAGAGGGGCACCTGTATCCGGGCAGCCATCGTTCAGAAGTCTGCGTCGCAGGCCGTTTGCCAGTTTTGTGGCGACGCGGCGCGACAGTCTGTCGTTCCGCTTGCGGCGTACGCCGACAACAAGCGGAGGTTGAGTGTTGGCTGTGCGGGCCAGTTCCAGCATCCGGACAATGGAAGACGGATCGTCCTGTCCATCACCGTCTATGGTGGCCATCCATTCCCCATGGGCCGCGGTTGCGCCTGTTCTCAGGGCTGCGGATTTTCCAAGGCGCCGTGGGTGGCTGATAATTCTGAGATTTGGAAGATACTGTTGCCGGGCTTCGAGAAGCTTCTGAACGGTGGCGTCTGTGCTACCATCATCAACAACGACAGTTTCAGTATTTTCCGGAAGGCGGTCAAGAACTCCTGCGAGTTCCTGACACACCGGGAGTATATTTTCCGCCTCGTTCAATACCGCCATGACAATCGAAAGAGTCACGGGGGCCTGCGATGGGCGGAGGGCAGTCATAGGCTCAGGCCGCGGAACGGCGGAGAGCTTCCGGAAGGTTCTGAATGCTCTGCTCAATCAACTGGGCAGCAACGTCCGGGCTTTCGGAAAGACGGGAAGCCACAACGTCGCGTGCTGCGGAAATTGCGATTGCCGTCGCACGTTCCTGAACTTCGCGAATGGCAGCACGTTCGGCGGCTTCAATGCGATCGTGAGCCATCTTCTCGTAACGAGCTGCTGCTGCTTCTGCTTCGTGACGGGCGCGTTCTGCAAGAGCAGCTGCTTCCGTCTCGGAGCGGGCGATCATGGCCTGCGTTTCAGCAAGCGTCTTCTCGCGTTCGCGGGTGGCATCTTCCAGCATCTGTTCGGCTTCACGACGAAGGCGTGCTGCTTCGTCAAGATCACGACGGACGCCCTCGGCGCGGGCATCGAGATGACTGGTGATCACGGTCCAGAGCTTGCGACCAAAGATCACAAAGAACAGGACAAAAGCCAGGGCGGTCCAGAAACGGGGTTCGTGGAACATCGTCGTCTCCTTAAGCGCTGACGCGTTTGACGGCGCTGGCGATAGTCTGCTCGTCCTGGTCCCCGATCAGGCGGGAAACGAGGTTCTGGGCGGTACCGGTAGCGATTGCGGGCAGGCTGGACAAAGCCTGTTCGCGGGACTGGGCGATCCGTGCTTCGGCGTTCGCGACGTCAGCTTCGAGACGCTTTGCGGTTTCCCGTGCGTGCGCTTCGGCGCTGAGGCGAGCCTCGTTCTGGATGCGCTCTACATTGGCCCGAGCCTGTGCGGCCGCTTCGTGGCGGGTGCTCAGAAGTTCGGCGCTTGCGCGGTCGGACTCTGCTTTCGCACGGCGGGCAATATCGAGATCATTCTGGATGCGGGTGCGTCGGTTGGACAGCACGCGCTCGATCCGCGGCAGAGCGGAGCGGCTGAGGACAATGTAGAAGCCGGCAAAAATGACGGCTCCCCAGACGACCTGTCCGATCAGCAGCGGATCATGGACGTTCAGCTGGGGCATGCCCGCAGCCACAGCTCGGCCCGGCACAGCCGCCAGCGGAGCGGCGAACAGGAAAAGACGTGGCGTGCGGTGCATGTTCGACCTCAGGCGAACAGGATCAGGAAGGCGATCAGCAGCGCGAACAGAGCAACAGCTTCCGTCAGAGCGAAGCCGAGCATGCCGAGGCCGAAAACGTGCGGGCGGGAAGCCGGGTTGCGAGCAATGGAGCTCACAAGCGTCGAGAAGATGTTGCCGAGGCCGATGCCGACGCCTGCGAGGGCGATTACTGCGATACCGGCGCCGATTTCACGAGCGGCTAGAACGTCCATGGTCAGGTTCCTTTAGGGTCGATACAGGGGTTGTGCCAAACCGCGCTCAGTGAGCGACGGCCTCGCGCAGATAGATGCAGGTGAGGATGGCGAAAACGTATGCCTGAAGCACACCCACCAGCAATTCCAGAGCCGTCAGCGCAATGTTGATCGCGATCGGGGCAACGGCCAGAATATGACCGAAGAAGCCCAGACCGGCGAGCATGATTGTGAAGCCGGCAAACACCTCGAGCAGAACGTGACCGGCCACCATATTGGCGAACAGACGGATCGACAGGCTGACGGGGCGAGAAAGAAAAGACAGGATCTCGATCGGCACGAGCAGCGGTGACAGCCATACAGGGGCGCCAGCCGGCATGAAGTGCTTGAAAAAGCCCAGGCCCTGAAAACGCAGGGAAGCCAGGATCGAGATCAGGAATACCGTGACGGCCAGCGCAAGTGTGACTGCGATATGGCTCGTGTAGGTGAAGGAGAAGGGGAGAAGGCCGAGGTAATTACCGGCGAGAATGAAAAAGAACAGAGCGAACACGAATGGGAAGAACGCTGCGCCCTCTTCACCCATTGTGCCGATGGCGAGGTCGTGAATGAAGTCATAGCCGATTTCGGCTGCGGCCTGGAGACGACCGGGAACGACAGAGGCCGGGCGCATTCCAATGAAGAGGAATGCGAGCACCAGCACAACGGCGATCAGCATGAACAGTGGAGACTGTGAGAACCGCAAAGCTTCGCCCAGAGATCCGAGAACCGGATGGAGCTCGAACTGTCCGAGCGCGTCAATCGTCGATCCGGCTGCCACGCTGGCTTCTCCCGTCATCTTTTGGCTCGGGTACCATGCCCGGCCCATTCAACACTCGCCAGACATTCATCATGCCGGCACCAAAACCCAGCAGGGCAAAAAGCAGCAGGAACAAGACCCTGTAACCCAGCCAGCGGTCAAGAGCGTAACCTAACGCCACTCCAACCGCCAGACCGGCAACAAGCTCGGTTCCAACCCGGATCGCAACACCGAAAGACGCATAAGTTGATGTGTCTTCTTCGGTGGACTTTGTGGAAAACTCTTCCGCCCGAGGGTCAAGCTTCTTCCTTGCGCGCTTCAGGCGCTCATCGAAAGAACCATTCTCATCGGAAGGGGCGTCTGCCACGCTGTCTGATCCCTTACCCTGTGCGCATCCTTCTCACCCGGAGAAAATATCCGGATTCCTTCTCAACGCAGGCGCTAGCTACCGACGAGTCCGCGGGCTGTCAATGTATTCCAGCCACGCGAAGGCCTGTAGACGCCATTTCTTCATCAACTTACCAGTCTGAGCCGTCGCCCGCGTGGGCTATCGCCTGAAGAGTGATCGAATGGCAGCATGGGAGACGGATCTTCCGAGCTGGGTTCAATCTGGGGAGCGTCAGGCATATGCTGTCCGAGATAGGCTTCGGACAATGTGCGGAAGGCGTAGTCGAGCATGGATGAGGCGTAAGCCGCACCTGGATCACCCTCGACCGTTCCGGCAGGACCGAAGCGCGTATAGGCGAATCGCTCTACAAAAGCTTCGAGCGGCGCGCCGAATTGCAGACCAATGCTGACGGCCTGACCAAGACAGTCCATGAGGCCGCGGGCCATGGGACTTTCGCGGGTTGGGATAATGCTGATTTCTCCCAGTGTGCCGTCTTCAAACTCACTTGTGCGCATGAACAGGTTATGTCCGCCAATGGCGGTTCTTTGTGTAAACCCTGTCTGCCGCATGGGGAGTGGTCGACGCACGCCGCGCTCAAGCTTTGCCCTGAGGCTGGCAAGTTCCGGTTCGGGTAGCTCTGGCAGAAAATCGACGGATTTTTCCAGAAAGCGGTGCATTGCAGCGTGAGCTTCCGGGCGCGTTGGTGGCAAAGGGGTTTCGCCAGCCAGAGCAAGAGCCAGGGCGGATTCCGGAGTCAATCCGCGATGTGCGAGGCGCGCAAGGGTTGATGCACGGAGGTGACCGTCATCCCGCAATGGGGAGAAAACAGGAGCCAGTCCGCAGGCTTCCACACCAAGAAGTGCATCTACGGCACCGGGAGCGGAAAATCCTGTTTCAATCGGGGAAAGGTGACGCCCTTCCTGAATTGCGCAGGCTTGTGCGGCCAGTCCTCGAAGATCGGGAAGGGCCTTGCATTCCGGAATGGATGGCAAGGGGAGGTCTGTGCCCGCGCGGGCTATGCTTGTAGCGAGGGCGGCAATGGCCTTTGCGGCATTGCGTCCGTCTTCGCTGTCATAATCCAGCCCCATAGAAGCCAGGCAGGCATCCAGATCCGTGAGCAGAAGAAGGCCAGCGGATTCTTCTGAGGGATTGACTGGCAGGTCGAACAGCGGAAGTTCGCCGGTGCGTTCGATCCGTGTGGTTGCGTGTAGTCGACGCAGGGAATCACAGGCCAGTTTGAGGCAGGCGACAAAATGTTCGGGCGCGAAGCCATCATCCTGCACGAATCCGGACAGGCGAACGATAAAGCCGGGTGCTTCGTCGGTATGGCGTTCCCAAAGGGCAATATTGGGGGCCAGTTGTCGCATAAGAAGAAGACATGACAGGCTGCGACCCGGTGATGGGGTGTTAGCTGGTGTGCCCGGGAGTGGTGGGCAGGCGTCAATCATATCAACCCAGCGTGCAGCCTCCGTTGAAAGACGGAGAGGCCCACCACTTTGTGTGATCTGGGTCAGAGCCTGGGCGGCGTCATCCTCCCAGGCAGCCGGAAGGGTGACGGAGCGCGTGGCGCTGTCGTCCGGATCGGTCGTGACCCGAAGCGTTCGCATCCGAACGCCGGTCCAGTGAAGACGGGCTGTCATGCTGCGAATCTACGCTTCGTCTCTGCGGCTCGGAAGCCGGAAAACAAGCCATTTTGCCGTGTTAATGGGTGGGAACATGGGGATATGGGGGATAACATTTTCAGAGGGGGATGATCTCTGTTTCTCAAGGGAGGGTTGGACGGACGCCACGGAGTCCGCTAGTGCAGGAAAATGATTTTTTCGAAGGTGACGTCATGAGCGCAGCCATGGGAACAGCGCGTCCTGCCGCTCGTCAGGACCGGCTGGAACTGCTTGCCGGACTGCTGGTGCTGGTTTTTCTGGCCGGAATGCTTGTTCTGGCCATGCTGGGGCATCATCAGAGCAATGATGGGGGCTACCAGGTCCATGCGTCTTTCAGCCAGATTGATGGTCTGAATGTCGGTTCGGATGTCCGTCTTGCGGGTATTACGGTTGGGCATGTGGCGTCGGAAGTGGTTGACCCGAAAACCTTTCAGGCGAAGGTGACGTTCACGTTGTCGCCGGATGTGAAGCTGCCGACGGATTTGCTGCGATCGTTACGTCTGATAGCCTTCTGGGTGGGAAATATATTGCGCTGTCTCCTGGGGGCGCTGATGCGACGGTCAAGGCTGGTGGTGCTCTGACGGAGACGCAGGGGTCCATCAGTCTGGAACAGCTTCTGAGCAAGTTCATTTTCTCCGTGACGGATACGCTTCAGAAGGCCCAGAAGACGCAGGGTGCTCAAACGCAGAAGCCTGCTGGCAGCTTGTCGGACGAGCCGTGACATCGGCTGATTTCCCTTGGCTGGATCACGATGGGCAGCCGGTGGCCTGTGTTGAGAAGGTGCGCGTGCTGCGGGAAAATGATTCCGAGCTTCGGCAGGCTCTTCAGGATGCATTTGAGGATGGAATTCTGATGGGCGTTTCGCCTGAGGCGATGTGTCGGTCCTTTACTGTGATGCTGGCAGATCTTGTGGATCCGACTGCCAAGGGAAAAGAGTGATGATGGTTAAGCGTTCTTTTTCTGTTGGTGTGGTGCTTCTGATGGTTGGCGCATCATCATGGGCTCAGGCTGCAGTTGGGGTTGCACCTCCCGCAATGTATCCGGCTGATCTTTGGCAGGGTCGTACACAGGCAGTTATTCGTGTTCTGAACCGTCTGGACGCACATATCGAGACGTTGACTGTTCCGGTCGGCGGGACTGCGACTTACGGGACGCTTTCCGTGGCTGTTGAAGCCTGTGTCAGCCGGCCTGAAACGCTTCCGGCGGATGCGGGTGTTCTTTTGCATCTTCGTGACACGGGAGATTCTGCGCGTGCGCCGTTCGATGGGTGGATGCTGCAGAATGAACCGTCTGTCGCGACTTATGGCAGCCCCCTGTATGATGTGCGGGTTGTGTCCTGTGCTGGAGACAAGGTTGCGCCGGATACGGGTCCATTGCCGGCCATAAAAACGCCGCAACTCACTGACACAAATGCACCAGAGGAAGAAGGAGGGGATGATCAGTCTCATTCCTCGCCGTCCTCTGAAGGGGGGCCGGTGCCTTTGGCTCCGGATACGCATTCCCCCATTCCTCTCGCGCCTCCAAGCGGTGGGGCACAGTCTCTTGTGCCGTCTGCGCCGCAGGCTCCGCCTTCCGGGCAACCGCTGCCCCCTCCTGAGGCTGATCCCGGTCTCGAGTAAAGGGAGAGTGGCGGAGCGGGGATAATCCTGACACTGGAAAGAGATAACTGACTCATGATCCAGGTTCCTTTTCCGCCTTCCAAGGCAGCGCTGCTGCTGGACTTCGATGGAACGCTTGTTGATATCGCTCCGACACCTGAAAGCGTTATTGTTCCTGCTGGTTTGACGGAAGATCTGCTTCGGCTGAAAGATCTTCTGGGTGGGGCTCTGGCGATCGTGACAGGGCGGCCGATTGCGCAGATCGATCATTTCCTTCCCGGAATTCCGTATGCTGTTGCAGGTGAGCATGGTGTCGCTGTGCGCAAGTCACCGGTGCACGATGTTGATCATCGGGTTCTGCCTGCTGTTCCCGCGGACTGGCTGGGCGGCGCGGAAGACATTGTGGCGCGGTATCCAGGTGCCAGTGTTGAGCGCAAAAGAGCAGGGATGGTTCTGCATTATCGGCAGAATCAGGATGCGGAACCGGCCTTTCGGTCTCTGGTTGGTGATTGGGCGGCTGAGCCGAATGGTTTTCGGCTTCAGGATGCGCATATGGCCATCGAGTTGCGCCCGCTGGGGGTGGATAAGGGAGGAGCGGTCCGTGAACTGATGGCTGAAAATCCTTTTCAGGGCCGGTTGCCACTCTTTGTCGGTGATGACGTTACAGACATGGATGGAGTGAGGGCTGCCCGCCAGATGGGGGGTGATGGCTGGCTCATTCCTGATGATTTTCCTGATGCAGCCACATTCCGCCGATGGCTGCATGATTTGTCGGAGGGACATGGATGGGGCGCCTGATTGTTGTTTCCAATCGTACACCAGCGCCCGGAGAGCGGACGCAGCCTGCCGGGGGGCTGACTGTCGGGCTGTATGATGCGGTTCAGACGCGTGACAGTTTGTGGTTCGGGTGGTCTGGTGAGCAGGATGACGCCGCGATGGAGCATCCTGTTACGGAAGAGCGCGTGGGAAATGTGACGTACGCCACATTCGACATGACGCCACGGCAGTATGACCGGTTCTATCTGAACTTCTCGAATGGTGTTCTCTGGCCGCTCTGTCATTACCGAACACAGCTCATGCGTTATACGCGTGAGGATTGTGAGGCGTATTACGAAACCAATGCCGTATTTGCGGATCGTCTTGTGCCTCTTCTTAAAGAAGATGATACGATCTGGATTCACGATTATCATCTCTTTCCGCTGGGGCAGATGTTGAGAGATCGTGGCGTTACGGGGCGGATTGGTTTTTTTCTGCACATTCCGTTTCCGCCCTGGAGTGTGGCGCGTCTCCTTCCGCAGTTGAAGAGATTGCTGGAAGGGCTTGCGGGATGCGACAAGATTGGGGTTCAGACGCCTGAGGATGCCCAGAATTTGCGGGGATGTTTCGAAGCGTCGGGCCTGACGGCAGATGTTGAGGCTGTGCCGATCGGGATTGATCCGATCCGGTTCAGGCAGCAGGCGATTGAGAGTGCCGCAGCAGAAGAGGTCGAACAGATTGTCGACAGTCTTGTTGGCAAGCGTCTGATTATCGGTGTGGACCGTCTGGATTATTCCAAGGGTCTTCCGGAGCGGATGCGTGGCTATGAAATGCTGTTGAAGAATTATCCGGAGTATCGTGGAAAGGTCACGTTTCTTCAGATTACGCCGGTGTCACGCACAGGTGTCGAAAGCTATCGGCTACTCAAGGAAGAGCTGGATGGGTTGGTCGGGACGATCAACGGCGCTTATGGCACGCCGGATTGGGTTCCGATCCGGTATACGACCTGGCCGATTTCCCGGAATGTTCTGGCGGGGCTCTATCGGGTCTCGGATGTCGGGTACATTACGCCGCTGCGCGATGGTATGAATCTGGTCGCCAAGGAGTTTGTGGCGGCGCAGGATTCCAAGGATCCTGGTGTTCTTGTGCTGTCTCGTTTTGCGGGAGCTGCGCCTGAAATGCCAGAAGCGTTGCAGGTGAACCCTCTGGATGCCGAGGGGATGGCAGATGCGCTTCATGCAGCACTGACCATGGACGTGGAGACCCGTCATGAGGCATGGTCCGCGCTCTATGGCGAAGTGTCCCGCAATACGGCGGGAAGCTGGGCCAAACAGTTTCTTGATAGCCTGGAGGCTTCCCGACCATGACCCTGACTGGAACGAAACAGCCCGATATGACCAGGATTCTGGGAGGGTTGTTCGTTCTGGCTGGTCTGGCTGCTTTGGGGACCGCTTGGTTTGCAGAGCACAGGCTTTTGCTTGCGCCCTGTGAGCTTTGCCTTTGGGAGCGTCGGCCATGGCGTGTTCTGATTGCGATTGGGGTTCTGACTCTTGCCGTGCCGCGGCGTTATGCACGCTATTCGGTGTTGGTCGGGCTGGTGTGTGTGGCGGTCAGTATTGGTTTGGCGGTTTTACACGCTGGTGTGGAACACAAATTCTGGCCGAGTCCGGCTCCTGAATGTCGTGCGCCAGTTTTCCATGGGGGAAGCTTCAAAGACTGGATGGCGTCCATGCCATCGCGTCCGAACAAGCCTTGTGACTCCCCGGATTATCTGTTCGGCCTTCCTGTTTCCATGACGGAACTGGGGGGGCTGTATGCCGTCGCTGTTTTTGTGTTGGGTAGCCTCGGAACCGTACGGTTGTTTCGGTCCCGAGGCTGAAGTCTTCAGAATCTCGGGCGACCTCGGCCGAAGATCAGGCTGATGACCAGCAGAACGAGGAAGATGAAGAACAGGATCTTGCCGATATAGGCGAAATCTGCCGAAATTCCTCCGAAGCCCAGGACGGCGGCGCAGAGCGCGAGGATGAGGAAGACAATTGTCCAGCGAAGAAGATCCATGGGTAATGTCTCCTGTGTCATGATGTTCCGTCCATTGGAGGAACGGGGATGAGCAATGCAGAACGGCGCAATGTCATTCCGGTTCAATTTCGCAACGGCGCTTTCATGACGACGGCACTCAATACATGATCCGCCTCCCAGGTTTTTCTGTCCCGAAAGAAGCAACATGACCGGATTCCGCTCTCTCTATCATCAGGGCTTTGCGCGGATTGCAGCCTGTACGTTGCCTGTTTCGTTGGCCGAGGCGCAGGTCAACGCAGAGCGGGTTCTGGAGGTTTTAAGAGACTGTGACCGTCAGCGGGTTGCTGCTGTTGTTTTTCCAGAGCTTGGGCTGACCGGGTACACGCTTGATGATCTTCGGTTCCAGGATGTGGTGCTGGAGGAGGCGCGGTCGGCCCTGATCTGGCTCGCGGAGCAAACGGCGTCTCTCATGAGTGTCGCTGTTGTGGGCGTGCCGCTGTGTTGCGGGGATCTGCTCTATAATTGTGCGGCTGTTCTGCATCGCGGGCGTATTCTTGGTGTTGTTCCAAAATCCTATTTGCCCCGGTATCGGGAGTTTTATGAGCCGCGCCAGTTTACGCCGGGATTGGGGACGACGGGTAGTATCCGGATTGGTGGGACGGAAGTGCCGTTTGGGTCTGATCTTCTGTTTGCAGCGGAAGATCAGACCGGGCTGACACTGGGCGTTGAGATCTGTGAGGATCTGTGGGTGGCCAATCCGCCGAGTGGTCGTCTGGCGCAGGCCGGTGCGAGCATCATTCTGAACCCGTCTGCGTCTCCGGTGACGATCGGGCGGACGGATGATCGATCGCTGCTGTGTCAGGCGCAGTCCATGCGAACGCTGACGGCTTATGTTTATGCGGCAGCTGGAGAGGGAGAATCCACGACGGATCTTGCCTGGGATGGGCAGGTCTCCATCCATGAGAATGGACGTCTTCTGGCACAATCAGACCGTTTTCCTCAGGGAGAGCGGCTTGTCGTTGCGGATGTTGATCTGGATTTGTTGCGGCAGGAGCGTTTGCGGACAGGCCAATTCGGGGTGGGATGTGAAAGTATCCGCACGATTGGTTTCGAGCTGGGAGCGCCTGTTGAGGATCTTGGGTTGAAGCGGGACGTCCCTCGTTTTCCGTTCGTGCCGTCCGACGTGAAAACGCTTGCTCGGGATTGTTATGAGGCTTGGACCATTCAGGTCAGCGCGCTGTGCCAGAGGTTGAAAGCCAGCGGAGCGCAACGGGCCGTTATCGGTGTTTCGGGGGGGTTGGATAGCACGTTAGCTCTTCTGGTTGCTGTGAGGGCGGCAGATGAACTCGGTTGGCCCCGAACGCATGTGTTGGCTTACACAATGCCGGGTTTTGCGACAGGCACTGAAAGTCGTGGGTTGGCGCATGCTTTGATGGATGCGCTGGGCGTGGAGTCCAATGAACTGGATATCCGACCGGCTGCGGAGACAATGCTGGAGGGGATTGGTCACCCGTATGCAGAGGGGAAACCGATTCATGACATTACGTTCGAAAATGTTCAGGCAGGGTTGCGAACCGATTTCCTGTTCAGGCTGGCTAATCACCGCAATGGGATTGTGATCGGTACGGGCGATCTGTCCGAGCTGGCGTTGGGTTGGTGCACATATGGCGTGGGAGATCAGATGTCCCATTACAATGTTAATGCCGGAATGCCGAAGACGCTGATTCAGCATGTTATCCGATGGTTGGTGCGGGAAGGCGAGTTGGGGGCTGGCACCGCTGAAGTTCTGGAGAAGATCGTCAGCGCTGAAATCTCGCCAGAGCTGGTGCCGGATACGGGGCAGGGTATTCAGAGTACGGAGCAGAGGATTGGCCCCTATGCCCTTCAGGATTTCACACTGTTTTATGTTCTGAGATATGGTTTTCGCCCGTCCCGTATCGCATTTCTGGCCGAAAAGGCGTGGGGAGATGTTACGACGGGCTCCTGGCCTGCGCATTATCCGGAAGATCGGCGGATTTCTTATGATCTGGCGGAGATCTGTCACTGGCTTGAAGTGTTTATTCTCCGGTTTTTTGGGACCAGTCAGTTCAAGCGTTCAGCTATACCAAATGGGCCAAAAATCGTTGCTGGAGGCTCTCTTTCGCCGCGTGGGGACTGGCGAGCTCCATCGGATGGTAACGCACGATCCTGGCTAAAAGAGCTAAAACAGAACACGGCTATGTGAACTTTCAAACTTTTCGGGGGTTGGGGGTTCCGTACCGTGGCTTTCATGCCAATATGTGGAACACCATTTTATCTAACGGAGATTTGTCCGTCATGGCTTACGCTACGACCAATCCTTATACGGGTGAAACGCTCAAGACTTTCCCGGAAGCGACCGATCAGGAAGTCCAGCAGGCAATCACCGACGCGTATGAGGCTTTCAAAAGCTGGCGCGATGTATCTTTTGCAGACCGCGCCAAGGTCATGAGTGCTGCTGGTGCGATCCTGCGCCGCGATATTGATAAATATGCCAAGCTTCTGACCCTTGAAATGGGCAAGCTTTATGAAGAAGCCAAGCTGGAGACGATCCTCTCCGCTGAAATCTTCGAATATTATGCCAAGAATGCTGAAGAGCTTCTGAAGCCGGAGAAGCTTCCGGTTGCTGATCCGAAGGAGGGCGAAGCCATCCTGATCCATCAGCCGCAGGGTATCGTTTTTGCGATCGAGCCCTGGAACTTCCCATATTACCAGATCGCCCGCATCATCGCGCCGCAGCTTTCTGCCGGTAACACGGTTCTGCTGAAGCATGCTTCCAACGTTCCGCAGTGTGCGGCGATCTTCGACGACCTGATGGTTGAAGCTGGCCTGCCAAAGGGTGCGTTCAAGAACCTGTATGCGGCTCGCCATCACACGGAAGTCATCCTGAATGATCCGCGTGTTTGTGGTGTTGCTCTGACGGGTTCTGAAGGAGCTGGCGCCATTGTTGCCAGCACGGCTGGTAAGGCTCTGAAGAAGGCCACAATGGAACTCGGCGGTGCTGATGCTTTCGTGGTTCTGGAAGATGCCGACGTTGAGAAGGCTGCCAAGTGGGCCGCTTTTGGTCGTCACTGGAACGCCGGTCAGGTTTGCGTGTCGTCCAAGCGTCTGATTGTTGTGGATTCGATCTACGACCAGTTTCTTGAGATCTACAAGGCTGAGGTTGCCAAGCTGAAGGCTGGCGATCCGATGGATCCGTCCACGACGCTGGCTCCGCTGTCTTCCCAGAAGGCTGCTGACGATCTGAGAGCTCAGGTTGAAGAAGCCAAGAAGCATGGTGCTGTTGTTGAAGTAATTGGTGCACCGGTTCCGGAGAAGGGAGCATTCTTCCAGCCGCTTCTGATGACGAACCTGCATGGTGACAATGAAGCCCGTCACTGGGAGTTCTTCGGTCCGGTCACCCAGCTTTATCGTGTGAAGGATGAGGCTGAGGCGATCCGCGTTGCCAACGACTCCCCGTTCGGTCTGGGTGGCTCTGTCTTCACAAAGGATACGGCTCGCGGCGTGAAGGTTGCTGAGAAGATCTACACCGGCATGGTCTATGTGAACCATCCGACGATGGTGAAGGCTGATCTGCCGTTTGGTGGCGTGGCCCGTTCTGGTTATGGCCGTGAGTTGATCGGTCTGGGGATCAAGGAATTCGTCAATCACAAGCTGATCGACGTTGTTGATATCGACGCTCCATTCTGAGGTTGTGATGGTCAGGGGAAACTCTGGCCGTTCAACCAGAGAAAAACCCCGGACAGATTATCTGTCCGGGGTTTTTTATTGTCATTGGGAAAGTGTTTAGAGGCGTTGTTCTGGGGCCTCTGCCGTCAAATTAATCCATGGGTGACGCGATTTGACGTAGCTGACGACGCGCGCCTTATGAGCGGCCTGCTCCGTAGAGAGATTTGTCATGGAATGAGTGTGCTGGCGGTAGTCGGCCAGAATGACTGGAACCTGACGGCCAGGCAGGCCAAGTTCGGCTAAAGTGCACCAGAGATCAAAGTCTTCCCATCCCATTGCTTCACGTGAAACATAATAGCCGCCAGCGGCAGCCCAGGCCCATTTTGCAATCATTGCCATGGCATCCACGCGGTTTCCCGAGACGAGTGAAAGTGGATTGAAAGGAAGGTCGCCAAGGACTGCAAAAGGGCCTTTGCCTGGCGAGACGTCCTGAGGGCTAAGCGGGATTGGCCCATTTTCGTTGAAGCACTGGATAATGGGATAAGCGTAAGCGATTCCGAATGCCATGGCGGCGTGAAGGGTTTCGCAGGCATCAGGGCGCAGAAGATTGTCTGCATCCAGTTGCATGACGCAATCTGTCTCTGCGGTATCCATTCCAATGTTTCGTGCTCCTCCCAGTCCGGCATTGCGGAGAGAGCGCTTCAGGATCAGTCTGTTGAAGCGTGTTACATTTCGCTCCATCCAGAGGCGTATCAGGTCTACGGAGCCATCTGTTGAGCCGTCATCAACCACAATCAGATCAAGTTGAGAAAGTGTCTGAGCGGAGACAGAATCCAAGGCATCCAGAATGTAGTTGTTGTAGTTGTAGGATGTGATGACGACGGTGACGTCAGCTTCTCCAAAAACGTCGTGATGGAAAAGTGTTTCGTGCTCTGGGATAACGGGTAGAGCGCGCGGTTGCAGATGTTTGCGGGAAAGAAGCAGTTCGCCCGCTTCGGCAGCCTCTTCGTCTCCCTGCAGGGAGGAAATGGCAAGTTTCATGCGGCGCGCCTGTGCCTCCGGGCTGAAAGGCCACAGCACGTCATGATAGGCATCGCGCGCCATGCGCTGTCGTAGTTCTGGGTTATCGACCAGCGCAAGAAGTGCGGTAGTCCATTCGGCAGGTGTTTCGGCAAGAAAGCCTGTTATGCCGTGACGCACCAGCTGTTTGAATGGGCCTGTTGGAGATACGACGGAGGCGCTTCCTGAGAGGGAGGCCTCCAGAAACTTGATCTCACTTTTTGCTTCGCAAAAGACATTCCCGATTTCGAGGGGGGCAATAGAAATATCAAACCGTCCGAATTCATCGGGAATATCTGGGAGAGGAACTGTTTCCCGCCATTCGATCTGGCTGCTCAGGTTCTGGAATTCTGGAAACTCTTCCAGAAGGAGCATGGGGGACTGACTGTCTTTCTCCCGAAACAAAACCAGTCTGACGTTTGGGCGATGTGACAGAACATGTGCGATAGAAGGGGCGGCTACGGCAAAATCACGCTGATGTGTTCTGGTGCCGGTGGCGTATCCGATGCGAATGAGGGTGTCGCCAGCCGCAGAAAGGTGAAGTCCCTCTTGAAGGCGATGTTTCAGACGGGAGCGGCGCAGAGTATGTTTGTCATAGGTATTGGGAAGGATGTGTACCACCGGCTGCAATTTATGCATTGCGTGGGCGAGTTTCCGGGTTGTGGCTGCCCCCTGATCGCAACGCATCAAGGTTCGGCGAACATCCGTAAAGAAATCTTCCATTCTTTCCTCGGTGATTCCGATCGACCGGATACCGTCAATCAGATCTATGCGCGCATAGTGAGGAATGAAAACGATGTCGTCGGCATCGAATATGGTTTTGACGTTCTGCTGCTGGGCCAGATCAAGCATTGTGCTGACATGCCCACTGTATTCTACCCGCCAGAATATCATGACGTCTGCCCAGCAGATATCATCGTAGCTCACGTTTGCACAATCCTGAACGCGAGCTTCGAAACCGGCGTGGCGTGCGGCTTCGGCGTTTCGGTAGCAGCGATAAATCACGCCCGGTGTGTTGGCTTCGCCTGCAACAAAGAGGACACGTGTTGTCGCTGAAGGAGAGGGAATGTCTTCGTTAGAGGGCAGAGCGAGATCTACGGAAGATGTTTCTGCATCGGCTGATGTGGGTTCAGACGGGAAAAATGTTGGGTGTGTGAGAATATCTCGTAGGATGGGCGGTTCGGGGAGTGTGGGTACGTAAGGGATGAAAGGTGTCCGTAGAGCTCTCAGTAGCCTGCGCCAGACAGGTTTGGGGTGATAGAGCAACTCTCTCAGAGCTTCCAGCGCCTGATGGCTTAGTGTGAGTTTTGTACTGAATGCCGCACAGACCTGTTGAGCGTCTATGTAAGATTGTTCAATTTCTTCTCGTCTGAGAGAGGAAATGTGAAGTTCATATTTGATATTATCAAGCTCCTTTTGAATATTATTTAATTTGGCATGAATAATAATGTTTTCAGATTGGAGAAGGTGAGATTTTTCAGAAATAGACTGAATAATAGAGGCTTGGGTAGAAATATTTTGTGTTGAGGCGCGTGTATCGATTCGAAGAGAACGTGTGGTTTCTTCTGCACTGTGAAGGGCAGTGATTGCGGTAACGAGTTTATCGCGGGCTCGACGTCCTTCCAGATCGTGGGCGAGAAGCTGGCGTAATTTTTGACGGAACTGGTGCGCAGGTTCAGATATCTCATTTAGAAAAGACAGGGTGGTATTCTGAGAGGAAATTCGAACATCCAAACAGTCTGAAAGAAATATGAAATCTTTTTCTGTATTGAATTTTGGGCCTACAAGCAGAGTGCTTGCGGAATTTTGATCTGGAACAGCCTCGTGAGCGTAATGACAAAAAAGAGAAATTCCAGTTTTTTGTGTGGTCGTGAAGATATTTCTTAGCTCTGGGATGAAATTTTTTTGAAATTCTTGGAGATTTAGGCCAATATTTCTGTCTAATTCAGTGGATAGAAATATGAACGGCTGATTCGAGCGGGCATTTTTTTCTAAAGTGACCAGCCAACACAGAAAGCGTATGGCCTGTTCATTATACGCAGACGCGTTATTGGCTGCCCTCGGTGATTCTACTGAGAGGAAGAGTGCCAGTTCGGCCAGAATCTGATCTTGATGAGCGGGAAACATGCTGGATGAATGATCAATCACGGTATGCAGCTTAAGGATTCTGGAACAATTTCACAGAGAGATGTGAAGCAAAAAATTGAAAAATAGTTCACAATACTCTATTTTTTATGGAGTATTAAAATTTTTGCAACACAGAAGCTCGGTAAATTTTATATAATCATTGCAACCTTTGGTAAAATGCAATCTTGTGATGTGGGGCATTCCTGCCCCGGCTCATTCTGCAGCTTAGGTGGCTGAGTGGGAAAGAAGCACTGTTTGCGGGTCTGTGTGTTGCCCGATGAACGTGGGTAGAGTCGTGCGGGGACCAAGGCAGAATCCTGATTGCTTTTTGGGAGGCGGCTTTGATATATGCAAGACTCGTCACTCGATCATTTGGGTGGTCTGAGGGCCGCCAGTGCGAGGCAATCTTTGTTTAGGAGTGCATGGTAATGGCAATCACTACCGTGGTTGGCGCCTCCGGCCAGATCCTTGCGGTCACGGTCGATGGTGCACAGGCCCAGGCTCTGGCCAATCAGTATTCGTCTGCTATCTCAGGTGTGAGCGGTCTGACGAGTTACGATCTGGTTCCAGGAAGCAACAGTTCATTCTCTGCGGGTGTTTCTCAGGGTGTCATTACCCAGAGCGGCAGCTACAGCATTAATGGCGACGTCCAGTATATCGCTGCAGGCAGCTATGCCGCGCAGGATACGCTGACTGGCTCCGTAGCGATCGATCTTAGCAAGAACACGGCATCTTCCGTTAGCCTGCTCACGGGCGCATGGGATGGTGTTTCTGTTGTTGCTGGCAATCAAAGCGGCTCGGTCGTCAGTAGCGTTGGAAACAACTTCTTCCTCGGAGCGGGTAAGACGGGTAGCTGGAACATCGTTACGGGTTCTGGAAACGACACGATTCTCGGCTCTAATGGTAACAATACCATTGATGGTGGAACGGGTAATAACCTGATCTATCTGGGTAGTGGCACGAACGTTGTCCGTTCTGAAGGTCAGGACACGATTGATGGCAGCAACGGTACCGACACCGTTACCCTGCTTGGTGGCAGCTCGGTTGTTAACCTGCATGCAAATGCAACGGTTTATGACACGACAGGCTCCAACAGTGTAACCGTTGGTAACAACAGCTTCATCACGGGCGGTAGCTCCAGCACGTACTTCACGACTGGTGCCAGTGCCACTGTTTCTGGTGGTCTTAACGACACCATTTCTGCTGCAGGCGACCTTCAGCAGATCCGGGGTACGGGTAACACGATCAGCGTTGATGGTTCGTTGTCCTTCCTCAATGGTACGGGTAACACGACCATCACGGCAGGCAATGCAACCCTGTTCGGTGCATCTGGCCTGAATGTTCAGTTCGATGGCACATCCGGTTACAGCCTGTTCGTAGGCACCGGTGGTGACGAAACGATTTCTGCTGCGTCTTCACACGGCGTTCTGGAAGCGTTTGCATCCAACGGCGGCAACACGACGATCATTGGTGGCACGGGCGCAGACACGCTTGTTGCTGGCTCCGGCAATGCAACCTTCACGGGTGGTTCGGGCGGTTCCAATCTGTTCGCTCTGAACGGTGGCCTGGCTGGCGGTGACTACACGATTACCGACTTCGGTAGCGCTGCTGGTAACCTCGTGGCTCTGTATCGGTATGGCTTGCAGAATAACGATGGTCTGCAGAACGTTCTGAGCGCAGCGACTGTGGCTGGTGGTAACACCACCATTGCTCTGAATGACGGTTCCAAGATCACCTTCGTTGGTGTCACGGATCTGAAGGCTTCGGACTTTACTCTGAGCTGATCTGGTTTGTTAGCTTGCTAACATCTATAAAGAGAGCTGGGTTCGAAAGAGCCCAGCTTTTTTATTTGTATTTAATCGTTTCTAGACCTGAGCTTTTTGTCTGATGAACCTGCCGACTCAAGATGTAACGCTTCTTCCTGCTGAAGTCGAAGAGGACTCACAGAAAGTTCTTTTGGAAAGCTATCGTAGCTCTTCTCGGTTAAACGGGATGCGTGCCGATGGTTTGCAGGGCGAGAGCGCCCATCTGCGGCATCAGATTTCTTTGATTCATCGTTCTTTGTCCTGGCGTGTCACTAAGCCGCTTAGGGCTGTACGTTCGCTCAGTCTGGGAAGACTTCCCTCTGGACGTCCTCTCAAGGAGTTGCCGGAGAGACTTTCCGCTCTCTGGGAGGAAGGTGGCGTCAAGGCGATTGGTAAGGCGGTTGAGAAACGATTTCCTGCCCGGATACGGCTGAAGCAGAAAGTGAAGGTTTCTTCTCAGGGACAGAAGCCGTCTTCGGTGCCGGGGCAGCCCTCTCTTTCAAGTGGGACTGGAAAGCCGGTTTCGCCGCTGTCTGTTTATAGTGATACCCTTGATAAGACGGCAGCAATTTTGGCTCCTCGTATTCTTATCATTGCAGAAGTATCTCTTCGTCAGTGTGCAAAATATCGTGTCTGGCAAAAGCGCGATCTTCTTGAGCGTCTTGGATGGACAGTGGAAGTTGTTGACTGGCGCGACATCAACGTTGCCATGTCTGCTCTACAGATTTGTACGCAGGTTATTTTCTACCGGGTCCCGGGCTTTGATGATGTCATGAAGCTTGTGAAGGAAGCGCATCGTCTGCGTCTTCAGCCGCGTTGGGAAGTCGATGATCTGATTTTTGATGCAGAAGAATATTTGCAGAACGGTAATATCAGTAGTCTTCCCAAGTCTGAGCAGGATCTGCTCATGTCCGGTGTGGTTTTGTTCAAGCGTTGTATGCTGGCGTGTGGGCAAGGCATTGCATCTACGCGGGCTCTGGCCCAGGCGATGCGAGATGCCGGGTTGAAGCATGTTGATATTGTTGAAAACGCTCTTGATCGCGAGACACTGGAGATTGCAGCGTCTTTACCGCCTCGTGGAGACGCTGTTGATGATCGTGTGTGGGTGTCTTACGGGTCGGGTACCAACACGCATGATGAGGATTTCCGGCAGGCTGAAGCGGGGCTGATTGCTGCTCTGGACGAAGAGCCGCGTTTGTGTCTGCGTGTTATCGGGCAACTCAAACTTTCGAAAGACTTTGACCGGTTTGGGGATCGGATTGAGCGCCTCACGGAACTGTCCTATCGCGATTATCTTGCGGCTCTGGCGCAGACGGATATTGCGATTGCTCCGTTAGAGCCTACGCTTTTCAATGACTGTAAAAGTAACATCAAGTTTCTTGAAGCAGCTGTGGTGCGGGTTGCTGCTCTTTGCTCACCTCGTGATGCGTTTCTTGCAGTCATGCGTCATGAGGAAAACGGGCTTCTGGCGGTTACCTCTGACGAGTGGAAGAGTGGCTTCCTAAAGCTTGCGCGGGATAAAGCGCTTCGTGATCGGTTGGCGGCTCGGGCCTGGGAGGATGTCATGGCGCGCTATGCGCCTGAATCCATGGCTGTGACACAGGGTAAAGCCCTGTTTGGTTTGCCGGTGCTGCCTGAGCGCAAGTCGTTGCGCGTCCTTATGACGAATGTTTATTACGCGCCACGGTCTTTTGGTGGTGCGACAATCGTTGTTGAGGAACTAGCGCTGCGCTTGCGCAAGAGTGGTGTAGAGGTTGGGATATTGACGTCCCGGCCCCATCTTGACGGGCGGCTGTCAGGAAATATCCGCTATGTCGCTAATGGGTCTGATGTTCTTGCCGCAATGATTCCAGACGGGAACGATGTTATCGGCTCGATGGATAACCCGCATATGGCAGAGCAGTTTGCAGACTGGCTTGATGCCTACCAGCCGGATGTTGTTCATGTTCATGCTGCGCAGGGGTTGGGTACGGCCATGTTGCGGGTGTGTCAGGAGCGCGGCGTTCCTTATGTGCTGACGCTTCATGACGCCTGGTGGCTGTGTGATCGGCAGTTCATGGTTCGTGGGGA
The DNA here is from genome assembly GCF_058107395.1 of Gluconobacter sp. ESL1110. NCBI lineage: Bacteria > Pseudomonadati > Pseudomonadota > Alphaproteobacteria > Acetobacterales > Acetobacteraceae > Gluconobacter > Gluconobacter sp. ESL1110. Next base: position 431,087 of record NZ_JBYLUK010000007.1, on the reverse strand, counting down.
TGGCCGTTACTGTTTTCAGACGACCATAGACCAACAGGTTTGCCAAATGTGCGTGCCACATGCCCGTCATCTGACGGATCGGTGGTTCCTGATGCACCAGGCTTTGTCAGAGGCGGCTTTGCTGATTAGTCCGTCAGAGGCTCATCGTCAGCTTTATCTGGCGAATGGTGTTGATCCGGAGCGTATTGTGGTGAACCGGAATGGTTTCCGGTGGCCGGAACGTCCTCGGACGCCGCGCCTTCCGGGTTCGCCTGTTCGGTTCGGGTTCGTAGGGGGAACGGAGGCTGTGAAGGGCTATCCGCAACTCAAGAAATGTATGGAGTCTTTGGAGCGTTCGGACTGGGAGCTTGTTCTGGTTGATAACAAGCTTAATCTTGGTTTCAGGTCGATCCATCCGCGGGACTGGTCGGTCAAGGGGCATTTGGAAATCATACCGGCATTCACTCAAAGTGGCCTTGATGACTTCTATGACCAGATTGATGTGCTGCTGTTCCCGTCACAGTGGAAAGAGAGCTATGGCCTGACGGTGCGTGAGGCCCTGTCTCGGGATGTCTGGGTTGTAACCACTGCACCGGGTGGGCAGTCAGAAGATGTCGTAGATGGTGTAAATGGCACATACCTGCCGATTGATGGTCGTGCAGAAACGCTTGCCGCTGCGGTTGAGGCTATTCTGGATCAACCGGGTAAGTTTGATGGGTATGTAAATCCGTTCAAAGATCGTCTGGCGACATATGAAGCGCAGACGGAAGAACTGCTTGGCTTCCTTGAAGGGGTGGCCAAGCGAAAGACCTGATTATCGACCGAGGAGCAGGGCCGGCAATGCGTGTAGCCGGTCCTCGCTTGCAATCGCCTGTACCAGTCGCGCGCGGAAACCTGCTTTTTTGTACTGGGCGCGAGGTGGATGACTGGCCAGATATTGGGCGATCCAGTCTGGGTTGAAAAAGGCGGGATCAGGGATTTCCTGACGCCAGAGATGCACGGACGGTATTCCGCTGGGGTTGTCTCTCAATAATTCGGTTTTGATGAAGGGAGCTTTTCCTGAACGCAGGACGGCCCGCCAATCCGTGTGCATGGGGTTGATGGCGAGGAGGCGTGCTATGCCGCGTGTGCCGCTCCATGAAGATGCCATATCCATTTCTGCAGCCTGCATGGCCAAGCCAAGACCCAACTCACCGTGAAGAACGATTTCCGGTTTGCTCATTTCGCAAAACGGTTGGCGAAAGACCCTCTGAATGGCAGGATGCTCGAACGCCTGTCGGGTCATGACCAGAAACCATGACTGGAGATGACGGTTGATGGCCTCTGAGCAGACCATGCCCCAGATTGGGTGCTGTGCCGCACGCATGCGGGTTAAGATGGGCGAGAGGGGGGCCATCGGGCCGAAAACGCTGTCATTGGCGAACAGGATTTCGTCAGCGCCTTCGTCGCAGTGTTGCTTGAGAAGCTCTTGCCAGGAGCCGAAATCAAGACCGGCATTTTCTCGTGGATAAAGTGTGGCTTTTACGGGGTTGGGTCCAGATGTGAAGCTGCGCTTCAAGTTTTCCAGCCCTTGATGGTCCTGCGGTGACAGGCTGGAAACTGCAACATGGATCTCGAACCCACAGTCCGCAATCTGGTTGAGAAGGTGGCGAGTGTGGGGAGCCAGGGTTCCTGCAGGATCGTGGTAGGCAAAAAGACAGACAGAATGTGACATGGAAGTCCTACGGATGGAACGCTGGGGCAATTGCGGCGATTATATCATTGTTCCTTGGTAGCATTGTAAGAAATACTGAGGAATGTTGTATTGATGGCAGCAGAAGTTTCTGGGTGTTTTGGGATGCAGCCTGAGAGAAAATCGAAGCAGAGGAGAATGATGCATCCATGAGTAAAGCATTTCTCGCCGCAGTTCTTCAGGACTCCATTGACTGTACAGGCGTTGCGGCGCAACGGGCTGCGAATGATCTTGTAGAAGCGATTATTGACGAGTTGAAGCGCGAAGGTGGCTTCACCATTCCGTCTTTTGGCACTTTCACTGTGTGTGAGACGAAGGCTCGACAGGCGACGAACCCTCGGACTGGTGAGCCGGTTTCAGTCCCGTCGGGGAGAACGGTTCGGTTCAAGGCCAGTCCGGGATTGAAGCAGAATTTGTAGGGAAGTGGTGTTTTTTGGAGAGGTGAGTACTGGCTTTGAGGGTCAGTACTCATTTCTCTGTGTTAGATTTTGATGGGGTAAGGGGATAATGCGTAGATGTCCCTAAATTTGGTGTCTTTGGGACGGTAGAATTTTAAAATGGACAAAAGCTGAAGGTTTTCCCAAAGGGGCGAACTATGCAAAAGGCAATTTCTCTCCTCATATGATAGCACCAGCCCGATAACGATAATAATAGATGGCGCTGTTATTTCGAATAAAATAATATTTTAAAATTATATATTTCTAATTTTTGTTTTCAACAAATCAGGTCTCGTATCCGAGATGTTTTCTGCGTTAGATACGATTTAACAATGGGTTCATGTTCGAGAATTGATTGGATAAACAAGATTGAAAAAATTACACGACGACATATAATAAATATTATTTTATATAAACTATGTAGTAATTATTTTATGTATATTTTAATTATAATAATATTATCTTTATTTATATGGATTGTATTTGAGAATATAAAGACCAATAGAAATTCGAAGACGCGATTGTTAGATATAAAAAATCGTATTTCTTATATGGAAAATTATCTTGAGCATTCACAAATTGCTACAATGAAAAAAAGATTTATAGCCATTGACGTTGAAACGACGGGACTAAAGGCCGCTGAGTGTAATATTATTCAAATTTCAATAATTATTTTTGAAGATTTATTACCGAAAAAGAAGTTTGTTTCTTATATAAATCCAGGCATTTCCATCCCAGAGTCAGCAACAAAGGTAAATAAAATTACCAACAATATGGTAAAAGATGCCCCTAGATTTGGCCAGATTGCTCCAATAATTCTTAATAGTGTCACTAACAATTACGTTGTTGGACACAATCTTAGATTTGACTCTGTTTTCATCGAAAGAGAACTCGAGAGAGTCGGTTACAAAGGAGTAAAAATTAAATGGGGAGCCTGTACAATGACTGATGAGATGGCACGTCCAAGAGATATGAACAAAAGGGCACCAAATTACATAAAGCTAAGCAAGCTATCAGAGCAGTTTAATATTAAGCCCGAAGGTGATTTGCACGATGCTTATGTTGACGCCATGTTGTGCGGAAAAATTGCAGCAAAGCGAATTGAACTCAAAATCAGTTCAATGGTTAGAGAAATTGAAAATCTCAAAAATATCTATAATTAGGTTAAATAAGATATGAAAAATACTATATTACTAATTTATCCTCGTTTATATTTAAAATATATCATACTCCGATATATGATAAAATAAATAATATAGTAGAATAACCGTGTTTATATTCTAAGAAATACTTATATTTTTAGATATAGTACCGCCATAAATCTCCGCTAAAATTATAAGGAGAATTATATGAAATACGGTTATTGCAGAGTGTCCACAGTAGGACAGGACTTGAAGGAACAGGAAGACGCCCTGGTGGCTCTTGGAGTTCCAAAAGCGAATATCTTTAAGGAAAAGATTTCAGGTGTCATCAGGTCAGATGACAGACCTCAGTTCGGGAAGCTCCTGAAAAAGATTCAGGCCGGGGATGAGCTGGTCGTGATGAAGCTCGACCGACTTGAAAGGTCTACCCTCGATATCCTGACAGTCATCCAGAACCTGAGAGGTCAGGGCGTAGCCATTACCATTGAAGGAGTAGGGACCATCAGAGATGACATGATGGGAAGCCTTACCATGAACCTCCTCGCCTCCTTTGCAGAGTTCGAGCGTGCTCTGATTATCGACCGTACCCAGTCCGGCAGGAAGAGAGCCATGGCCAATGGTTGCGTAAATTTTCTCGCCAAGCCAGAGACGCTATCAGGCGACGTTATGGAAACGAGACAGGAGCAGCACTGGCAAAAGAATATGGGATTGGCTTGCGCACTGTTCAGAGAGTCGCAGCAGAAGGCTGATTTCAGGGGCTCACAGAATCCCTAAAATGGCTTAAACTATCTCCACCGTTGTCCCCAAAGTTGCTTTTCTCTGGGTGCATAAGTGTTTGATTTCATTGATTTATAGGTACTTGGCTGGGGCGGGAGGATTCGAACCTCCGCATGGCGGAATCAAAATCCGCTGCCTTACCGCTTGGCTACGCCCCAGCAGACGCGTTTCAGAAACGCGCTGGAACGGCTTTTAATCCGAACCAGCCTGCTTCGTAAAGCCCAATATCAGGATTCAAGTTCGAGTTCGTGATCGGGCAGGCCTGTGTTGCGCATGGCGTCGTCCATTTTACGGCGTGCGGAGGCTTTGAGGACGCCGAGCCGTTCGGCGCGGTTCAGAGCGCTGTCGAGGGCCGCCATGGTGCTGCCGAGATCCTGACTCTCGTCTTTTTCCCAGGCGCGCAGGGCGTGGCCCCAGACGGCGGTCAGGGCGTTGACGCGCCAGAGGCCACCCAGTCCGGAGCAGTCCATGCCTGCGGCGTCTGCGAGCCAGCGCATGGAGTCCATGGTGGCGCCTGCCAGAAGAGCGGCGAGGGGGGGATCGTAAGGGAGGGCGTGCAGGACAGCGCGGACGCCTTCGCGGTATTCTTCGAAAATATCGAAGCGACGCATCATCAGGTCGAAGAGGTATTCGCGCAGGGTGCCGCCGTTACCGTCGTCTCGGAGTGCGCTTTCGTCTGCCAGTCGGCCGAGGCGGAGGAGGAGCAGGGCTTTGACGGGGTAGCGGGAGCGCACGGCGTCGACCGGGAGGCCTGCGTCACGTGCGGCATCCACGAGTGAGAACCGGTGCCAGCCGTCTGTTCCTGCCAGGCTTAACGCAGATTGCAGGAGGGCGATGTCGAAGGCTTCCCTGTCCAGTTCCGGTGTGCTGTCTGGTGTCAGCTCATCGGTGTCAAATGGGTCCTGCCGTTCTTCCATTGCCGGTCTCCTGTCAAAAACATGTTTCTTATGGTGGGAGCGTTTGCCTGGGGCGGCAAGTTCCCACCAGAAAGAAACGGTTACCCGGCGAGTTCGTCGGCTCGTTTTGTCGCGGCGTCAATGGCTTTTGCAATATTTGCGGGCCAGGCGTCGGGTGCCATGAGGACGCTCAGGGCTGCGGCGGTGGTTCCGTTGGGGCTGGTGACGGCCTTTCGGAGGTCTTCTGCGTCATCGGGTAGATCATCGAGCATGCGGCCTGCGCCGTAGATGGTTCCGCGTGCCAGACGGCGGGCTGTTTCCTTGGAGAGGCCGTGGTCTTCCCCGGCTTTTTCCAGCAGTTCCGCGAGGAGGAACACGTAGGCGGGGCCTGATCCGGAGACGGCTGTTACGGCGAGGAGGTCTTCTTCTTTTTCCACGCGGACGACGTCGCCTACGGCGAAGAGGAGCTCATGGCAGAGTGTGGCCTGTTCGGTTGTGGCGTTGGGTGGGGCGTAGAAGCCGCTGATGCCAGCACCGATAGCCGAAGGGGTGTTGGGCATGGCGCGGAGGACGGGGATTTCCGCTCCGGCTTGGGCTGCTGCTGAAGCGAGCGCTTCGCAGGTGCGGCCGGCCATGACGGAGAGGAGGGCTGATTTCTTGAACCGGCTTCCGAGGGCTTTGCCGATGTCTTCAATGGTTTTGTCTGCGCCTGTTGGTTTGACGGCGAGAACAATGATGTCGGGTGTGAAGGATTCCGGGATTTCAGCGGGGCTGCTGGCGATTGTCAGATTATCATCCGAGCCCGTTCGGTGACGGTCAAGGACGACGATTTTTGGAGGTGTGGGGGAGGCGAGCCACCCGTCGAGTAGCGCGCCTCCGAGTTTGCCACATCCAGCCAAAAGGATTGAGGGGGTGGAAGGCAAGGTCAGGCGTCTCCAACACAGTCTAGCATTGCGGCATCCAGTGCATCCTGAGGGGATTTTCCCCCCCAGAGAGCGAACTGGAAGGCGGGATAGAATCTTTCACATTCGGACATGGCGATGTCGATCAGGTCTTCCATGCTTTCGCCGGGAAGTGTGGCGACGCCGCGCATGAGGAGCGTATGGCGGAAGGCTGGGGTTCCGGTTTCGGTGTCGATCGTGAAATGGCCGACCCACAGGCGGTTGTTCGCCAGCGAAACCAGTTCGTGGACATCGGCCCGGCGTGCGGCTGGAGAGCGGAGGTCCAGCGTGCAGTTCAGGTGCAGCGCGGAGAGTTCGTCCGACCATGTGAAGTAGAGGGAATAATCACACCACTGGCCCGGGGCCTGGGCTGCCATTTCGGACTGGCCGAGGCGCTCGAATTCCCATTCATACAGGCTCATGACCTGTTCCATGATGTCGAGCGGGTGGGATTCGGTTTCTGTGGTGAGTGAGGTGCTCAGGGCAGGCATGTCGGATCTCCCAAGGCCGTGGAGCCTGGCACCGGCCGTGCGCCGGTGCGGCGCTCCAGATGTCTGCGTCTGGGGGCAGGGTGCCTGCCTCCAGCATTCATCACGTTATGGGTCCTTTTGAGACTGCGCAAGTATTACGAGCATCTTCAGTGAGTTCGTACGAAGATGTGTTGCAGTGCTGGCGCAGTCGAATGGGCTGGATCAGCCCTGCGGACCGCCTTTTTCTTCCGTTGCCAGTTCTTCAAGGGCGGTCAGGCGCGATTCGATGGCGGCGAGACGGGCTTCTGCTTCGTCCTGTGCCATGCGGGCGCGGGTGGCCATTTCCTGCACGGCGTCGAACTCGTCCCGGCGGACCAGTTCTAGGGACGTCAGAATTTCATCGACGCGGGTGCGGATGATGGAGTGCAGTTCTTCGCGGGCACCGGTAACAGCGGAAAACGCATTGCCGGCGAGGCCTGCGAGGTCGTCGAAGAAGCGGGGTCTGTCAGACATGGGAGAAACTCCTGCAGAGAGGCGGCGTGTCGTGTGTGGCGCGTCGCTTGGATCGTTTTCGGGGGCAGACTATACAGGAAGGATGATTATCGTCACCGGCGGAGCCGGATTCATTGGATCGTGCCTTCATGCCGCCCTGCGTCAGCGCGGGCTGCGGACGGTTATCGTGGACCGGCTGCATGAGGGGGTGAAGTGGCGGAACCTTGCCTCGCATGCGCCCGATCAGATCATCACGCCTGAGGTGCTTCCGAGTTTCCTTGAGAAAGCGCCAAAGATTGAGGCGGTGTTCCATATGGGAGCCGTCAGCGCCACGACGGCGCGGGATGGGGATCTGGTGTGGTCGACCAATGTGGCGCTGTCGCAGTTTCTCTGGCGTTGGTGCGCGCAGAATGACGTCCGGATGATTTATGCCTCTTCTGCGGCCACATATGGCGCGGCGGACAGCCCTGAGATGTTCCGGGATGGTCTGGAGGCGATTGACCCTCTGAAGCCGCTAAACCTTTATGGCTGGTCCAAGCAGGCGTTTGATCTGTGGGTGAAGCGGGAGCTGGCGGCGGGTCATCCGGCTCCGAAGCAGTGGGCTGGGCTCAAGTTTTTCAATGTTTACGGGCCGAACGAGTATCACAAGGGGTCCATGATCTCCGTTGTGAAGGTCAAGTATGATGACCTTCAGCGTGGATCGGCTGCCAAGCTGTTCAAGTCCGATATTCCTGGCTTGCCGGATGGTCAGCAGAAGCGCGATTTTATCTGGGTTGGGGATGTGATGAACGTTATGCTCTGGCTGTTCGACCATCCCGATGTCAGTGGGTTGTTCAACTGCGGAACCGGCGTGGCGCGGAGCTATCTGGATCTTGCTTATGCGGTCTGTGATGCAGCGCATCGGGCGCGGGATGTCGAGTTTGTCGAGATGCCTGAGAAGCTGCGGGGGCAGTATCAGTCCTATACCTGTGCGGATATGAGCCGACTGCGGGCTGCGGGCTATGATCTGCCGTTTACAACTCTTGAAGACGGTATCCGGCAGTATGTCCGTGATTACCTTTCCCGATCGGAGCCGAACCTTTGAGCCAGCCATTGATGTTTCCGGGGTTTGACCCTGTTGCCTTCCATGTCGGGCCTTTGCCTGTGCGGTGGTATGCGCTGGCTTACATGGTGTCGTTCATCATTGCCCTGCCTATTGCGCGACGGTTGAATCGTCTTTCCCCCGAAGTGGCGACGAGTGAGCAGGTCGATGATTTCCTGTTTTACGCCATTCTGGGTGTTCTTCTGGGTGGTCGTCTTGGGTACGTGCTGTTCTACCGGCCTCTGGATTATCTCGCGCACCCGGTGGACATCATTAAGACATGGGATGGCGGGATGTCGTTTCATGGCGGCGCGCTGGGCGTCATTCTGGCTCTAGCGTTCTTCTCCTGGAAGAACCGTCTGAGCTTTCTGGCTTTTGCTGACCGTATTGTGCCGGTTGTTCCGATCGGGCTGGCGCTGGGTCGATGTGCGAACTTCGTGAACGGGGAATTGTGGGGGCGCCCGGCGTCTCCGGATCTGCCGTGGGCGATGGTTTTTCCGACGGGTGGGCCGGTCGCTCGGCATCCGTCCGAGCTTTATGAGGCGCTGACGGAAGGCGTTCTGCTGCTGTGTGTGATGCTGTTTGCGGCATCTCGCCCCAAGCTGCGGGGGCATTTCGGGTTTCTGTCCGGGTTGTTCCTGTTCGGATATGCCTGTGCGCGGAGTTTCTGTGAATTTTTCCGGGAGCCGGATGCGAATATCGGCTTTCTGGCGGGTGGCGTGACGATGGGGCAGATCCTGTGCATTCCTATGGCGCTCGCTGGAATTGGACTGATGACTTATGCGCTGCGTCGCCCATGGCGGGAGACGGCGCATGTCTGACGCGGTGCTGGGGAGTGATTTGCTCAGTGTGCCGCATGGGTTTTTCACCCGCCTGGGCGGTGTTTCTCCCAAGCCTTATGATAGTTTGAACTGTTCTCTGTCGTCCCCTGATGATCTGGAGAATGTGCGGGAGAACCGGGCGCGTGTAGCTCGGAAAATTCAGGTTGAGCCTGACTTGCTTCTGGGTTTGAAGCAGACCCATAGTGACATTACGGTTCCTGTGACTGTCGAAACGCTGCTTTGGGCCATGGGCGCGGGGCAGAATGGCGATGCGTTGGTGACGGATCGACCTGATGTGGGTGTCAGCATCATTACGGCGGATTGTGGGCCTGTTCTGCTGGCTTCGGGCGATGGTCGTGTTGTTGGGGCTGCTCATGCGGGGTGGCGTGGGGCTGCGGGCGGGATTTTGGAATCCGTTGTGGCGCAGATGGAAGCTCTTGGGGCTTCCGAAATTCGGGCGGCTGTCGGGCCGTGTATCGGGCCGGAAAGCTACGAAGTGGGTCCGGATATGCGGGACGCAGTTCTGGCGCAGGATCAGAAGGCTGAGGTATTCTTTCGTCTGGCAGAGCGTGCTGGGCATTTCATGTTTGATCTGCCGGGGTATTGTGCTGCGCGTCTGCGTGCTGCTGGAGTTCAGAAGATTGAAGTACTTGGCGTTGATACATTGACGGATCAGCGGTTCTTCAGTCATCGTCGCCGGACGCTGGCAGGTGGTGGCCATATTGGCCATCAGATTTCGGCCATTCGACCCCGTCTTTCATCATAATATGTCTGAGGCATTGTGAGCTTGTTCCCGGAGCGGTGAGTGTTATCGTTTCGGGATGAAAATGCTTCGTCCTGTCCAGATTCTGTGTTCTGCCGTGATGGCGGTATGTGCGAGCGGTGTGGCTTATGCTACGCCGTCGCATCTTCTTGTGCGTAATGCCTTGATTTTTTCGATGGTCGATGGGCAGAAAGCGCCTTTCAAAGGGTATTTCTCTGTCCGTTCGGATGGCGTGATCGATCACATCGGGGCGGGTCTTCCGCCAAAAGGGCTGAAAGCCGATCAGGATGTGGATCTGCATGGGCACTGGGTGATGCCGGGCTTTATTTCCGCACATAGCCATCTCTGGCAGGCTGCCTATCGGGGGCTTGCTGCGGACCAGACGCTGATGGGCTGGATTGAGGCTCTGTATTCCGGAAAGGCGAGCGTTGCGCGACCTGAAGATATTTACTGGTTCACGCTGGATGGGGCGCTCGATCATCTCGCGCATGGTGTGACGGCGGCTTACAATTTCAATTACGGTGGGGCGAATTCCGCTGTGGTCGAGGCGACTGACCGGCTGCAGTTCCAGGCAGAGGCGGCTTCTGGAATTCGGTTCGTGCATGGTCTGGAGCCATTGCCGAGTAAGGGCGATGTATCGCTGGGAAAGGCCTGGCAGCATGTGGGGGATTTTCTGGCGTGGTCCGCCGGGCAGCACGTGGGGTCTACGTTTCTGTCCGTGATGATCAATGGTGGGACCGGATTTCACGACACTGGAGAGGTGGCGAAGATCGAAGGCACATTGATGCGGGAGTATCATCTGTCCAACCAGAGCCATTATCTGGAGCCGCCTGAGAACGTTTCAGCCCAGCAGGCCCGGTTTCACTGGTTTGAGGATGAAGGCATCCTTGGGCCGCATCTGATCTTCGGGCATTTCATTCATACGACGCCTGCGATCCTTGCTCGATCTGTAAAGGCTGGGGCGTCCATGGTCTGGAATCCGCTGTCGAATGGTCGTCTGGCGTCAGGAACGGCGGATATTCCGGCTTATCTGAAGGCAGGTTTGCGGGTTGGAATGGGAGAGGACGGGGAAGCCAGTGCGGATCTGGCTGATCCTTTCGAGAATATGCGGACCGGGCTTTATGCCATCCGGGACAAGTATCAGAGTGCCGCGATCATGAGCCCGTATGATGTGGTGCGCCTGCATACGCGAGGGAGTGCGGATGTTCTGGAAGTGGGGGATCGGCTTGGGAGCCTAGAAGTCGGGAAATTCGCGGATTTTCTCGTGATTGATCCGACTAATCTTGGGTACGTATTTGACCCATATGCCACGCTGGTTTTTGCTGCGGCTCAGGAAAATCTGGAGCAGGTTTATGTGGGAGGCGAGTTGATGGTGGAGCATGGCAAGCCGCTGAAGCAGGATTTTGCACATGTTCGGCAGGAAGCTGATCGCCGGGTTGCGGCCTCTGTTCAGCATTAAAAAAAGCCGGGGTGTGATCCCCGGCTTTTTCTATGCGCATTTTAAACGCTGTGGGTTTTGGCTTCACGGTCCCAGAAGCGGAGCTTCCGACAGGTTGTGATGAAGGGTTTGATGTCTGCCTCACTGTTGAGGGCGATCACACCATCATCCATGTCGTCGGGCGTGATGCCGCCTTTTGCCAGAAGAGGCGTAGCGTCTGGCCCGTAGGCGATGAATTTGGTGTGGGCGAAAGCATCTGCCACGAAATCTCGGGTTGTTGCGTCTTTGCCAAGGAGTTTTGTTCCCTCGGCGGACGAAAGGAGCACGACGGCATCGTAAAGGACGGATGGTGCACCGACGATTTTCTGTTGGGCAGGGATGGTCTGGCCATCTGTTAGAGTGATGCCTCCAACAACGGGAGCGACCAGTTCCATAATTGCTCCTTCCGCCTCGGCCTGCGTCTGAAGAGCGTTGAGAAGGGCGGCGTCTGTTCCATCTGTGACAATGACGCCCAGCTTTCGACCTGCAAAAGAGTCTGGTCCGTTCTTGAGGATGCTGAGCGCTGTTGAGGCGGCCAGATCCGTGATCGGTGTGCGGGCGGCTGGAGCTGGGGCGGGCAGGTCTTTCAGGCCCAGACCTTCAGCGACATCCTTGGCCAGCGTTTCATCTACATTTAGCAGATGAGCGATGACGCGGGACCTAATGTTTGGCGTCTCAACCTTGCTGAGTTCGAACACGAACGCATTCTTGATGTGCGTTTGTTCGGGCTTTGTCTGGCTGATGTAGAACTGGCGTGCCTGACTGTAGTGATCGGCGAAGAGTTCACCGCGTTCGCGGGTCGTGCGACCGTTGTCATCGGGGAAGTGTTTGTAGCCAGTCTTGGGGTTTTCACGCGGACCTGCACCCCAGGAGTTGGGTTCGTAATTTACGCGACCCTTTGGGTTGTGCATGGCGGCGTGGCCGTCCTGCTGGAAGTTGTGGAACGGGCATTTCGGCGCGTTAATGGGGATGTGCGTGAAGTTCGGGCCGCCGAGACGCTTTGTCTGTGTGTCCAGATAGGAGAAGTTTCGGCCTTGCAGGAGCGGATCGTTGGTGAAGCCGATACCGGGGACGACGTTCTGGGTGCAGAAGGCGACCTGTTCGGTTTCTGCGAAGAAGTTATCCACCATGCGGTCCAGCACGAGGCGACCAATCCGGCGAACGGGGACGAGTTCTTCCGGGATGAGTTTGGTGGCATCCAGAATGTCGAAGTCGAATGTGTCGGCGAAGGCGTCATCAAAGAGCTGTACGCCCAGTTCCCATTCCGGATAATCGCCGGATTCGATGGCCTGCCAGAGGTCGCGGCGGTGAAAGTCGGGGTCGGCGCCGTTGATTTTGACGGCCTCGTTCCACACGACGGACTGAAGGCCCTGCTTCGGCTTCCAGTGGAACTTGACGTAGGTGGAGTTTCCGTCGGCGTTGATGAGCCGGAAGGTGTGGACGCCGAAGCCTTCCATGAAGCGGAAGGACCGGGGGATGGCTCGGTCGGACATGACCCAGAGGAGCATGTGGACGGTTTCGGGCGAGAGGGATGCGAAGTCCCAGAAATTATCATGGGCGGACTGAGCTTGCGGGAAACCGCGATCAGGTTCTTCCTTCACGGCGTGGACCATATCTGGGAATTTCATGGCGTCCTGGATGAAGAACACGGGCATGTTGTTGCCCACGAGATCCCAGTTGCCTTCCTCCGTGTAGAGCTTCACGGCAAAACCGCGGACGTCTCTGACCAGATCGGAAGACCCTTTTGCGCCAGCGACGGTTGAGAAGCGGACGAAAGCCGGGACACGGGTTCCGGTTTTTCCAAGAACTTTGGCGGTTGTGTAGTCGGAGAGGGAGTCGGTGAGCTCGAAGAAGCCGTGTGCGCCGTAGCCTCGGGCATGGACGACGCGTTCGGGGATGCGTTCGTGGTCGAAGTGGAAGATCTTCTCCCGAAAATGGAAGTCTTCCAGAAGCGTTCCGCCGCGGGGGCCTGCTTTCAGGGAGTTCTGGTCATCTGCGACGGGTACGCCCTGCTGGGTGGTCAGGGTGGGGATGTCGTCGCTTGCGGTCTGATGGGTTGCCCCCTGGGGGCCGCGCTCGAAGGTCTGGTCACCGATGGTCACGGTGGTGCGTTTATCTGCCGTGTCGCTCATGGGTCGATCCGATCTGCTGTCGTCGCGAGTGTCCGGGGAAGTAATGCCGGGCGCTTCGGTCTGATTTCAGTAAGTCGACTTCCGTTTCGGGAAATCCTTCACTTTAGAAGTCTGAGACGTCGATAAATGTTCCGGAAAATAATTTGGAGAAATGTTCTGAACTGAACGAAAGAGCAGCTCGTTAGCGCTCAGACTGGCGTGACTGCCGTACTGAAGGAGGCTTGGATGCCTGTTGATCCGCGTCATTGTTATCCGCAGCCTCCTTTTGAGGGGCAAACGCAGCCTTTTCCTGGTCTTTCGGCGAAGATGACGCCGGAACCTGATTATGGTGAGAAAACCTATCGGGGGTCAGGAAAATTGACGGGGCAGGTGACTCTGATTACGGGAGGGGATTCTGGAATCGGGCGTGCTGTGGCTCTGGCTTTTGCTCGTGAAGGCGCCGATGTTGCGGTGTCTTACCTTGATTCTGAGAGTCAGGATGCGAAGGAGATTGCAGGGCAGATCGAAGCTGAGGGACGGCGTTGCCTTCTTCTGTCGGGGGATATTCGGGAGGCTGCTCAGTGTCAGGCGCTTGTGAAAAAGACACTGGACGCCTTCGGGCGACTTGATGTTCTGGTAAACAATGCGGCGTTCCAGAGTTGGGCAGAGCATCTTGAAGACATCAGCGACGAAGATTGGCAACGTCATTTTGATACAAACACGCATGCCATGTTTTATCTGACGAAGGCTGCGTTGCCGCATCTGAAGCCGGGGGCGTCCATTATCAACACCTCTTCAGTCAATCTGAAAACGCCTCCGAAAATTCTTGTGCCCTATTCGATGACGAAAGCGGCGATTGCGAACTTTACAGTGAGTATGGCGCAGCAGCTTGCGTCCCGAGGCATTCGGGTGAATGGCGTGATGCCGGGGCCGATCTGGACGCCGTTCATTGTGACGGGAATGCCGGAAGAAGCCCAGAAGAGCATTGGGTCCGATGTTCCGCTGGGCCGATCGGGTCAGCCAGCAGAACTGGCTGGGGCTTATGTGTATTTTGCTGATCCGCTTAACAGTTACACGACGGGCGCTTTGCTGGCTGTTAATGGCGGGATGCCGATGCTCTGACCGGGTTGGATATTCTGGATTTCAGTGGAACGCCTGCTCCTGATCGAGCGGGCGTTTTTCTGTTCTGGGACCAAAGATCAGAGTGGTGCCCGCGCCTATAAGCAGGACGCAGGTTGTGAGGCCGAAGACGCCGGGGAAACCGGCTTTTGGGTAAATCCAGCCGATCAGGACAGGGGATGAGATAGCGCCCAGGCGTGCGATGGCGGAAGCCAGTCCCATGCCTCTTCCGCGCAGGGATGTTGGGAAGAGTTCCGGGGTGTAGGCGTAGATACCACCGTAGGTTCCGTTCATGAACATGGAGAGCAGGATGCCGAAGATCAGGACCTGTGTGGGTGTCTGGCTTGCGGCCAGGCCAATAGCGCTGATTCCGCCGCAGGTCATGAAGGTTGCCACTGTGGCGCGTCGGCCGAGACGTTCCGTGCAGAAAGCTGAGGCGAGATATCCGGGAAGTTGTGCGGCATAGATCGAAATGGCGTATGCGAAGCTGCGGGTCACGGTCATGCCACGTTCGATCATGAGCGTGGGGATCCAGGTAAAGAACGCGTAGAAGCAGAAGGTGATGCTGAGCCACATGACCCAGCTCATGAGCGTAGAGCGTCTGAGGTTGGGAGCGAAAAGATCGCTCAGGGACCGGTTGGCTCTTCCGGCAGTATCGGGTGTTGTTGAAAGACCGACGGCCAGTCCTGCGCTTTGTTCAATCATTCCGACAATGCGACAGGCTTCGTGTGTGCGTCCCTGCTGATCGAGCCATCTTGGAGATTCGGGAAGAGTCCGTCTCCACCACAGAAGCATCAGGACGGGTAGGGCTGTGGCGGCCAGTGCCCATCGCCAGCCGTCGGGGGAGGAGGGGACGATCATGAAGCCGAGCATGGCAGCTGTCACGTAACCGAAGGAATAGAAGCCGGTGAGGCTGGCCGTGAAGGCTCCGCGATAACGGGATGAGACGAATTCGCTCAGATAGGGGGCGATGATCGTGGCTTCCGCGCCCGCACCCAGTCCAGCGAGAAGACGGGCGCTGAAGAAACTGCTGAATGTTTGGGAAACGGCGGATAGCAGGGATCCGGTGGCGTAAAGCGCGAGGGCGCTCATCATGACGGTGCGCCTGCCGGATCTGTCTGCCCATAAGCCTGCCAGCAGAGAGCCGATGCCGTATCCCAGATAGGTTGCGCTTCCCAATAGCCCGAGGAATGGACCGGACAGGTGCCATTCCGTTTTCAGAACAGGAAGTGTGAAAGCGACGATCGCGGAGTCCAGACCGTCAAACATATATCCGCAGCCTCCGAGAATCAGGAGGCGGCGATGGAAGGGAGTGAAGGGGAGGTGCTCAAGGCGTTGGGCAATGCTCATGGGTTCTCTGGGGCGCGGGCAGCTATGGGGCGTGTGACAGACTATCTGGGGGGCTGGGGGCGGGTCCAGTCATGGCGGATGAGGGGCGTGAGGTATGCGGAATCCGGGAAAAAGGTTGTGTGTGTCGCAGTTTTCCGCTATTTCGCCGCTCGCACAGGCACCCCTGGAGGTCTGTGTGGTAACGAAATTCAATACGCAGGAGCGTAACAGTGGCTAATTTGACGACACTTGCTGTCTCGACGCGCGCGAAGGCTGGTAAGGGGGCAGCGCGCGCAACGAGACGTGCCGGGCTGGTTCCGGCAGTAATCTATGGTGGCAAGCAGGAGCCTTCCATCATTGCTCTTGATCCGCGCGTGATCATGAAGGAACTGCACCGTGGTGGCTGGTCCTCCCGCGTGTACAACCTGGCAGCAGAAGGTGCAGAGCCGGTTGCAGCTCTGATCCGTGACGTGCAGCTGCACCCGGTTTCCGATGCTCCGATCCATGTGGACTTCCAGCGCGTTTCCGCTGGCACGAAGGTTCACGTTGAAGTCTCCATCGTCTTCACGGGCGAAGAAAAGGCTCCGGGCATCAAGCGCGGTGGCGTTCTGAACGTTGTCCGTCACTATGTTGACGTTGCTGCTGACCCGGCCAACATTCCTGAGCACTTCACGGCTGACCTGAGCGCGCTGGACATCCATGACAGCGTTCGTTGGGCTGACCTGAAGGGCACCGAAGGCGTTTCTCTGACGGGTGGTCAGGCTACGGATATCGTGATCGCTTCCGTTGCTCCGCCGACCATCGATGCAGAAATGGAAGCTGAAGCTGCTGCCAAGGCTGCTGCGGCTGCTGCGGCTGCTACGGCAAAGCCGGGCGCAAAGAAGAAGTAAGTCATGAGGCTCTGGGCCGGTCTCGGCAATCCCGAGCCGGGGATGAGCCGTCATCGACATAACATCGGCTTTATGGCGGTTGATGAAATCGCCAGGCGTCACGGGTTTTCCCCGTGGCGCAAGCGCTTTCGGGGGGAGACCTCTGAAGGAACGCTTGGGGGGCAGAAAATTCTGCTCCTCAAGCCGATGACGTATATGAACCTGTCGGGTGACAGCGTTCAGCAGGCCGCGCAGTTCTTCAAGATCGCGCAGGCCGACATCACCGTTTTCCATGATGAACTCGATCTTGCTTTTGGCAAGCTGCGCATCAAGCGTGGCGGCGGAGCGGCTGGGCATAATGGCCTGCGCTCAATGGATCGCTGTCTTTCCGGGCCGGATTACTGGCGTGTGCGGATGGGCATTGGTCATCCGGGGCATAAGGACCGGGTACACGGGCATGTTCTGGGGAATTTCGCCAAGGCGGAAGAACCGGAGTTGGAGCGGTGGCTTGAGGCGGTTGCGGATGCTGCGCCTATTTTGGCCAAGGGCGAGAATGAAGCGTTCATGACGAAAGTCGCGCTGCTTACGGCCTGAATGCTGGGAGACTTCGGGTCTCTTATGGTCAGCTTTTTTCACTGGTATAACGTGCGGGGCGCTGCCGGAGAGAGATCTCAGGCGGGAATCGTACTCTGCTGCCTGTTTTGCAGGGCACAGGTGTTGTCCGTGGGCGTGGATTCTGCGAACACAGGGCAACTGAATTCTGAGACTGGGCTGACCGCACTGGCGGCCTGAAAAATGGAGAGCACAATGGGTTTCAATTGCGGCATCGTTGGTCTGCCCAATGTTGGCAAGTCCACGTTGTTCAATGCCCTGACGGAAACAGCCGCAGCGCAGGCAGCGAACTACCCATTCTGCACCATTGAACCGAATACGGGCCGTGTTGCCGTGCCGGACCCGCGGCTGGATATTCTGGTGAAGATCGGCAAGTCCCAGAAAGAGATCCCGACCAGCCTTGAGTTTGTTGATATTGCGGGGCTGGTCCGTGGTGCGTCCAAAGGTGAGGGGCTGGGGAACCAGTTTCTGGCGAATATCCGCGAGACGGATGCGATCATCCATGTTCTGCGTTGCTTTGAAGATGATGACATCACCCATGTTGAAGGTGGGGTCGATCCGGTTCGGGATGCGGACATCATCGAGACCGAACTGATGCTCGCGGATCTGGAAAGCCTTGAGAAGCGCCAGATCAATCTTCAGAAGCGTGCGCGTGGCAATGACCGCGAAGCACAGGCCCAGCTTGAGCTGATGGAACCGCTGATTGCGGCGCTGCGTGATGGTAAGCCTGCCCGTACGGCGGTGCCGAAGGGCCAGGAAGAGGAAGCAGCGCGTCTTCAGCTGCTGACGACGAAGCCGGTTCTGTATGTTTGCAATGTTGAGGAGGCTTCTGCGGCCACTGGAAACGCGCACTCGGAGGCGGTTCGCAAGCGTGCTGAGGAAGAAGGCGCTGGTGTTGTGATTGTGTCTGCGGCGATCGAGGCTGAGGTCAGCCAGTTGCCGCAGGAAGATCGTACGGAGTTCTTGGAAGGGCTTGGCCTGAGTGACAGTGGTCTGGATCGTGTGATTGCGGCTGGCTATCGTCTGCTGGGTCTGCGGACATACTTCACGGTTGGCCCGAAAGAAGCGCGTGCCTGGACGATTACTGCAGGAACGAAAGCGCCTCAGGCTGCTGCGGTTATTCACAATGACTTCGAACGTGGCTTTATTGCCTGCGAAACGGTTGCTTTTGACGACTATGTGGCCTGCAATGGTGAAGCAGGAGCCAAGGAGGCCGGGAAGTTGCGGATCG
Source organism: Gluconobacter sp. ESL1110 (assembly GCF_058107395.1). Taxonomy (NCBI): domain Bacteria; kingdom Pseudomonadati; phylum Pseudomonadota; class Alphaproteobacteria; order Acetobacterales; family Acetobacteraceae; genus Gluconobacter; species Gluconobacter sp. ESL1110. Next base: position 412,808 of record NZ_JBYLUK010000007.1, on the reverse strand, counting down.
AAGGCAAGGAATATGTTGTGCAGGATGGAGATATTCTCCTCTTCCGATTCAATGTCTGACGCTGCGACTATTCTGAAAAGCCTGACGGATAAAGCCCGTCAGGCGAGCCGGGGTCTGGCACGGGCTGATGAGGCTACGCGGAACAGGGCGCTTGTGGCTGCGGCTGCGGCACTTCGTGAAAATTCTACAGCGATTGTTGCGGCCAACCAGCAGGATCTGGCCACATTGTCTGCTGACCGGACGGCAGCGTTCCGGGATCGTCTGATGCTGACGCCTGAGCGGGTCGAGGCTATGGCAAAGGGTCTGGAAGACGTTGCCCAGCTGCCAGATCCGCTTGGACGTATTCTGGCGGAATGGGAGCGACCGAACGGGTTGCTGTTTCGCCGGGTTGCGGTGCCGCTTGGCGTCATTGGTATGATCTACGAAAGCCGGCCGAATGTTGGTGCTGATGCTGCGGCACTTTGCATCAAGTCGGGCAATGCCGTCATTCTGCGTGGTGGTGGCGAGAGTTTGAACTCGGCGCGGGCCATTCATGCGGCGATGGTTTCTGGGTTGGAGCAGGCGGGTCTTGATCCGGCTTGTGTGCAAATCCTGCCTTCTGCTGATCGTGCACTGGTTGGAGCTTTGCTTCAGGCGGCTGATGGGGTTGATCTCATTATTCCGCGTGGTGGGAAGTCTCTGGTTGAGCGGGTTCAGCGTGAGGCGCGTGTGCCTGTCCTGGCGCATGCGGATGGGCTGAATCACACCTATGTTCATGCCAGTGCTGATCCGGACATGGCGCGTCGGGTTCTGCTGGATGCCAAGATGCGCCGGACCGGGATCTGTGGTGCGACGGAGACTCTGCTGATTGATCGGGCGATTGCTCCGTCATTGCTGCCGTTCATTGTGGACGATCTGGCTGCAAAAGGGTGTACGTTCCGGGCAGATGAAGCGGCTCGGGCGATTGTTTCGTCTTTACCGGCGGCCAGTGCGGCGGATTTTGATACCGAGTGGCTGGATTCGATTCTGTCCATTGCTGTTGTGGATGGCGTTGAGGATGCTCTGGAGCATATTGCTCGTCATGGCAGTGCACATACGGAAGCGATCATTGCCGAAGATCCCGAAGCCGCTGCTGTGTTCCTGAATGGGACGGACAGTGCGGTGGTGTTGTGGAATGCGTCTACGCAGTTCTGTGACGGTGGTGAGTTTGGATTCGGGGCGGAGATCGGTATCGCTACAGGGCGGATGCATGCCCGTGGGCCGGTCGGTCTCGAACAGTTGACCTGCTATCGCTACGAAGTTCGTGGCAATGGGCAGGTGCGCGGCTGACCGTGATCCCGACATTTGGGGACGGGCGCCGGATGCGGATTGGCCTTCTGGGCGGTTCTTTCAATCCGGCACATATCGGGCATCTTCAGGTGGCGCAGCGTGCCTTGCGTGCTCTTCGGCTGGATCAGGTCTGGCTTATGGTGTCACCGGGAAATCCACTGAAGCCTCGGAAGGGTATGGGGACGTTCAGGGCGCGGCTTGGATCGGCGCGGAGGCTTGCGGACGGGAGACGGATCTGTGCGACGGATATCGAAGCTCGTCTGAAGCAGCGTTATACGGTAAAAACTGTGGCGTTGTTGAAGCAGCGTTTCCCGAATGTGCAGTTTGTCTGGCTGATGGGTGCTGATGGGCTGGCTCAGTTTTCCCGATGGAAGAACTGGTGTGTTTTGGCGCGGATGATTCCGATTGCGATTCTTCCCCGGCCAGGGAGTGTGACTCCGGCATTACATGGGGCGGCAGCCTCGGTTTTGCGTCGAAATCGGCGGCCATCGAGAGAGGCCCCCGTATTGGGGCGGAGAAAAGGAAGCGCTTGGACGTTCCTTTCTGCGCCGCAGAACGATATATCGGCTACAGCGTTGCGTGAGTCTGGGCAAACCTGTCTGGACGCGGATCAGGAGTAAAAACCATCACCAAGACGACCTCAATCGACCCGAAGGCCAAGACCACGCGTCGGAAAACCAGCACCCCTGATGCGGCACTGGCCGAGGCTGCCAAGGTGCCGGGAACGCCTCGCAAGAAGGCTGCTGCTGCCGGTCCGAAGAAGACAGCGGTCAAGCGCGAGCCTGTGCAGCCGGATGTTCTGACGAAAATGCTCTCCATCATCACGGCGAGCCTTGAGGAAGACAAGGCAGAAGACATTGTGGTGGTGGATCTGGTGGGACGCGCCAATTTTGCTGACCGCATGGTTGTCGCTACAGGTTTGGCAGACCGTCAGATTGCGGCCATGGCTCATCACATCGAGAAGAAGCTGGGTGAAGAAGGCTTCAACCGGGTTCTCGTTGAAGGGGCTAATGGCAGCGACTGGGTGCTGCTTGATGCCGGTGACATTGTTGTTCATCTCTTCAAGCCGGAAAGTCGTGAGCTCTACGGTCTGGAAAAGATGTGGAGTGCCGATCTGGATTCGAGCGAATCCGAAGTAGCTGTCGGTAAGGGCGAAGAGCAGGGCTGAATGAAGCTCGTTGCTATTGGACGTCTGAAATCCGGGCCGGAACGGGAATTGTTTGACCGTTATGCGGCCCGGATTCGCCCTGCTCTGACTGTTACAGAGCTGTTGCCTTCCAAGGGGTCGGTTCAGGAGCAGAAACGGCGAGATGCTGGTGTGCTTCTGGCGGCGTGTCCTGAGAACGCCTTTGTCGTTGCTTTGGATGAGGGGGGCAAAACGCATGGCAGCTTGCAGTTTGCCACCCTTCTTTCCCGATGGCAGGAAACGGGCCGGCCTCTTCATTTCCTCATAGGGGGAGCGGAAGGGCTGGATGGTTCTGTTATTCAGAGAGCAGATGCGGTCATTTCTCTGGGCGCCATGACCTGGCCTCACATGCTTGTACGGGTCATGATTGCTGAGCAGATTTTCAGAGCTCAGGCGATTAACTCCAATCATCCGTATCATAAGGATACGCGACCTGACTGAGTTTCGATCACTGGGCCGGGCACAAAAGAAGCGGGGATCTACCCCGCTTTTTTTATAAGCTCAGTCTTAGCGGATTGAGCGGTTGGGAGCGTCTGAGGTGAACGCGTCGTCTGGGGCTTCAGCAACTTCTGTGTTGCTCATCGGGTGGCCTAGAGCGTTCGAACCACGGAAAACAGCGCGATGCCGGAAGGTCGTAGGGTGGCTTTCACGGGCCACCATAACCTGTCGTGCTGGGCGTCCATCATCTGGGCGGCCATAAATGAAGCCATAAGTGGGATAGATGCTACCGAATCGTCCGCTACGGTCATTCAGTGCAACGCGGACTGCGCTCCAGTCATTGTTGGGCGATACGTCTACAACGCGCACATTGTGTGCGATGCCGTTGGAGGCCCAGTGAGACTGGTCAATGTAGATGGTGCGGCTGTTTTCTACCGCGCGAACGACGGCCACATGACCCAGTGGCATACGGCGGATGGCGCGGAAGTTCAGGACTGATCCTGCTTCCGGAGCGTTCCCGCGGGCATAGCGGCCAGCAGCATTGTACCACCAGTCACGGGCATTGCCGTGAAGGACAACGTCAGAAGCTTCTTTTGCGTAGGCTACGCACTGAATGACGTGTGCCGTGGAGAATGTGTGGTGGTGGTAGGAATGGGATGCTCGGTGAGAGCGGAAGACACTGTGACCGCCGTGTGAACCACGGAGGTGTTTGGCCTGTGCATGACTTGAAAAGAACATGACCGCTGAGAGCGCCAGGGCAGAGAAAAAAGTTTTCCGGCAACTTTTATGCGTCACGATCTTTTTGATCCTGAATTGGCTTGTGTCGTTCGGGTGACAGGGAGCTAACAATCTTCATGCAACCCTGACAAGGGCAGAATGCATTGCTGAGGGTTAAATTTTCATTTCAGTTGAAAATCTTTCTTGCGTCGCATTCTGCCTTAATTATGCCTTATTGTCCCCGAAGCGGTTTTATTTGGTCGTCGTCAGCATGATTTCCACGAGGATGCGTGGGTCAGCCATGACGGCCTGAACGCAGGCACGTGCAGGAGCCAGGCCTTCCTGAAGCCATGCGGACCAGTGAGTGTTGAGGGCATCGCGATCAGCAATGTCTTTCAGCCAGATCTGTGCCTGAAGAATGCGGGTGTTGTCTGTGCCGTGTTCTTCGAGGATGGCGTCCAGCTGGGCCAGAACGTCCTTTGTCTGTCCGTTGATGTCTTGGGACAGGTCTTTGGCGACAACACCCTGTGTGAAGATGAAGCCGTGGTATTCGACAGCCTTGGACAGGATGGCGTTGGGTTCTGTGCGGATGATACGGCTCATGGAATATTCCTGATCCTGAGGGAAGAAAGGTGCAGAGTGATGCGCCTTTGAGGGCTGGTCAATCACCCCGTTGGTCCCTTGTGGTAGGGGGAAGGACGCGGTATCGCCGGGAACGATGGATGAACCGGCCGGTCGGGAGACAGAAGCGTGGTCCCTTTGAATGTCAAAAGAGTAGCTGTGACGCCGATCCGGCAGAACTGCACGATCCTCTGGGATGAACGGAACCATGCCATCGTTGTGGACCCGGGCGGCGATGTAGATGATCTGCTTCAGGAGCTCACTGGTTTGACAGTTGATGCGATCCTGTTGACCCATGGGCATCTTGATCATGCCGGTGGGGCTGATGACCTTCGGACGCGTCTGACTGAAGTACAGGGGCAGCCTGTTCCGGTTCTAGGGCCTGATCGTCGGGATGCGTTTCTTCTGAGTACTATTGAAAAGCAGGCAGCTCATTTTGGTTTGAGCGGCATGGTCAGTGTCGTGCCGGACCGGTTTCTGGAAGGTGGAGAGACGCTGCGGCTTCTAGGGCACGATATTGAGGTGCGACATCTTCCGGGTCATACGCCTGGCCATGTGGTTTTTATTGATCATGCCAGTGGTAGAGCAATCGTCGGGGACACGCTGTTTCGTCGGACGGTAGGGCGCACTGATTTTGCTTATGGCGATTCTGAAGCCTTGATTGCTGGTATTCGACGCCAGCTTCTGAGTTTGCCCGATGAAACCGTCGTGTTGTGTGGGCATGGAATGCCAACCACAATTGGTGAAGAGCGTCGCTCCAATCCGTTTCTTGTTGCTGGTCTATAAATTTTCAAAGGGGTTTTTCATGCGATTTTCTGTGTGTTCCGTGTTGGCCGCTGCATGTTTTGCTGTTGGTGGGCTGTCTGGTTCCGCTTATGCAGCGGAGGAGCCGATCCGGCAGGCGCAGCCCGTTTTGCCGACGGCACCTCTGACGATCACCACACAGGATGGGGTCAAGCATCAGTTCACGGTGGAGCTTGCAAAAACATATCGTCAGCAGGAAGTCGGCGAGATGTTTCGCAAGGAATTGCCGAAAGA